>CAMBMU010000010.1 GCA_945868725.1 Spirosoma fluviale | reverse complement strand
AACATGGCTAAAGCTTCCCAAAGCTACGGCACCGGTGGTTCCATGGCCCGATTTACACTGATGGACGGGCACCTATTTGCCGTAGATCAAAACACCCTACGTGTATTTGATGTCGAAAGCCCAGCCGAACCTAAATTCCTCAAGCCCATAGATCTGGGCTGGGGCATCGAAACCATCTTTCCGTTTGATAAGAAGTTATTTATTGGTTCCAACCGGGGCTTACACATCTACGATGCCTCCAATCCCGCTGCCCCTACTCGAATGGCTGTTTACGAACATGTCCTGTCCTGTGACCCAGTGGTAGTCAACGAGGACTATGCATTTGTGACGCTGCGCAGAGGGAATTTTTGTGCCAATGGAGTAAATGAACTCCATGTCCTCGATATCAAGGATCCTTACCAGCCCAAACTCCTAAAAGCCTACCCCATGCTCAACCCCCACGGATTGGGATTGGCAGAAAACTACCTCTATGTAGCGGAAGGCAAGCATGGACTCAAAAGCTTCAATACTTCCGATGTACTCACCATCGACAAAAACCAGTTGGAATTTATCCAATCCATGAAGTCCGTAGACCTGATACCTGGACCTAAATCGTTAATCGTCATCGGCCCAGATGGGGTCTGTCAATACGACTACAGCAACCCCGCCAAACTGAAGAAGCTAAGCTGCATCCAAGTAAGCAATCCCATTGAAGTAAGTTAAGATGAGATACAGCAAGTTGATTTTAGTATTTTTTATCTCTTGGTGCAGCGTGCAACTCGCAGCTGCCCAAGAGAAAGCCACACTCACACAATTGGAATTGGGTTTACTGAGAGGGAAATCGAAAACCTTGTGGTCCGAGGAGATTGAGAATAGATTCAATTTTTCCTTTTCTGCCTTCCATGGGAAGGAAATCAAACCCAATCACTACTTAGGAATCCATCTGGGCTATGACAATTACCCCGACGTACGACTGCTACCCATAGGGTTGGGTTGGAGAGGTTTTATTGGCGACGACATCGGCTCAAAGTGGATGGGAGGCCTCAATACAGGATTCGGAACCACCTTTCTGGAAAAACGAGAACGTACAGAATGGTTCAGCACTTGGCATGAGGGAGGGGTTTACTTCCACCCGTTTTTGGGTGTTAGCATGCCCGCAAAAAAAGGGAACTGGGCACTGACAGCGAGTATCGGTTACAAATGGCAACCCAGCAGTTACTTGGAAGGAAGCCATAGTCAATCAGAAACTCAACCAAAAATTCACCCCTTCTGGACAAGAGACGCACTACCCGAGGGATTTAGCTCCTTAAATAAGATAAGCACACAGTACCATAGCCTGAGCTTTCAAGTAGGTATCCTATTCTAAAAATTTCCGAGTTGATGGAGAATTTCCAGAACTGGGGATTTTTAGATAAATCTTTTGACAATCCAAAAGATCAAGGCAAACAAGAAAATGAGAATGGAAATCTTGTTGATGCCATGCATCATCCGTAGGTTGATGTTGGTGGGAGCATTTGGGTCAGGCTTTCGGAATACGCGAAGAAAATAATTCCCTACCTCACCCAACTTAAAAAACTCCTTTACTTGATTTTTTTCTGACATGAGAACTTCAATTTAATGGATAACCAAGAGGAACGAAATTAAGTTTATTCTTTCCCAACTGGAAGCATTGTATTTTAGATTGAATGATTATCCGCTTTTCACCACAACCCAAAGAAAATAAGATTTGAGGATCAATTAGGTGAGCTGTAGACCGTTGACAGTGAACTGTGAACGATTATCCGCAGCGGTAAACATTCTTTTTGACCTACTAGTATAATTTCGGATAATCAAATTAGATAGTTTCTGGTTCGAGCCAGCGTCCATCCTCACGGATGATATTGATCAATTCGTCCACCGCCTTTTCAGAGGCAACGGAGCGCTTAACTACCTCTTTGCCCTTGTACAAGGTGATTTTTCCTTTGCCCGAACCTACATATCCATAATCTGCGTCAGCCATCTCACCTGGACCATTGACAATACAGCCCATGATACCAATCTTCACCCCTTTCAGGTGGTCGGTACGCTTACGAATCATCGCTGTCGTTATTTGCAAATCAAAAAGCGTTCGCCCACAAGAAGGACAAGAAATGTATTCTGTCTTGGACATGCGGGTACGTGCCGCTTGCAGCACGCCAAAACTAACCGAATTATGGAGTTTGATCTGCTCCAAGACCTGCTTCCGATCTTGAGATGGTTCTGGATTTAAGGAAATCACAATCCCATCCCCTAGCCCATCAACCAACAATCCTCCTACATCTGTAGCGGCATAGAGCATAGTTTGATCTGCAGTATGGGCAGGATAACTCACCTGTACCACCACTGGTACGCTACAGCTCGCTTCCAACAAAGCCACAAATGCCCTTCGCAAGTCGGGCATGCCATGGGCATTGCTGCTGGACAAAAGCAGGACCGTATCTTTCCTAGTTCCTACCAAAGAAATGGCTTGATGGATATTCTCCGTGCTTACGGCTAGGAAATTAAGTTCTTGGTGAACTTCCGTCGCATTTTGGTATTCAGGAATTTGGAATAGGGGAAATTTATTCAATTGATCACCCACAGCTTTCCAAACGGAATAGTTCTGGATTTCCTTCATCCCATTAGGAAGCATGAAGGGGATGGGGTTTGCACCCGAATAAATAAAGTCGCAACCCTGATCATTCATCTTCCACTTATCCAATTCAGGCAAGTAAAAGTGCCCTACTGCCTTGATTTCTCGATCTGTAACTTCAGAAATCGCAGAAATATCTGCAATTACCCGCGGCACATTTTGCCCTCCAAAATTATATACTTCGGTGACTTGACGCTTGGTGTATTCAAAAGGATCAATGGGATAGGATGCTAGCGGGGCTATCGGGGCATGCCCAGTTCGTGACGTATAGCGGTCAATCAAGGCACGTGCTACCGGTGCTTCAAACTCTGGGTCTTCGGTCAAGGAAACACGAACGGTATCTCCTAGACCATCTTCCAATAAGGTGCCAATGCCTACAGCAGATTTGATTCTTCCATCTTCTGCCTCGCCCGCTTCAGTCACACCTAGGTGCAAGGGATAGGGTTTGAAGCCTCCTTCATTGAGCTTTTGAACGAGTAAGCGGTAGGCTTGCACCATCACTTGCGTGTTGGAGGACTTCATGGAAATGACGATCTCGTGGTATTTTTCGTCTTCGCAGATTCTGAGAAACTCCAAGGCTGACTCCACCATCCCCAGCGCAGTATCCCCGTAGCGACTCATGATTCGGTCTGACAAGGAACCGTGATTGGTACCGATACGCATGGCGGTACCATTTTCCTTACATATTTTTATCAAAGGCAAAAATCGCTCCCGAATCCGCTCCAACTCCTCGGCGTAGGAGGCATCCGTATAGTCGATTACCTCAAATTTCTTTTTGTCCGCATAGTTGCCCGGATTGATGCGCACTTTCTCCACAATTTTGGCTGCCAATTCCGCTGCATTGGGCGTGAAGTGAATGTCTGCCACCAATGGGGTATTGTATCCTCGCTTTCGCAATTCCTCCTTGATATTTCGCAGGTTTTCCGCCTCCTTGAGGGACGGGGCTGTAATTCGGATCAACTCACATCCGGAATTGATCATCCGAATGCACTGCTCCACTGAGCCTTGCGTATCCATGGTATCGACGGTAGTCATGGACTGCACGACGATGGGATTATTCCCACCAATGATCACATCTCCTACCCGTACCGGAATAGTTACTCTCCGTGAATACTGGGTCAAAAAGTTGCAATAACTGCCTTCAAAAGGTTTCAATTGAGATTCCATAGCTTAAATATCTCCTAGTTGGGGACGAATAATTAGTTCTTCAACAACAGCATGAGGGGAAAGGTTATAGGCGCCCCAAACTGAATCTGCCACATCCTGGGAACTAACAAATCGCTCGACAGGCAAATCAACTCCTGCCCAAGCATCGGTCAAGGTAGCTCCAGGCAAAATCGAGGTCACTTTGATATGGTACGGTTTGAATTCTTCACGGAAACATTTGGTCATGCCCAGCATCGCCCACTTGGACACGGAGTAGCTCCCTCCATTCGGATAAGCTGTAATTCCAGCAATGGACCCCATACTGAAAATATGCCCAGATCTGCGCTGTATTAGTTCTTTGGCAAATGCTCGAGTAAGGTAATACGCGGAATAAAGGTTGGTATCCATCAGAAACTCCAGATTGCCATCTGGCTCTTCATGAAGGGATCCTGGCAAGAAAATTCCAGTATTGTGAACGATTACATCCGGAATGCCTTTGGCTTTTACCACTTCCGCAAAGGCTAAAACTTCCTCTTTCTTGGAAAGATCTGCCACCTGGGTGCTTACAGAAATTCCAGGGTAGGCTTGCTCCAAGGACTGCGTCAACTCAAGTAAATCCTGCCCATTTCGAGAGCAGGTAAAAATATCAAAACCTTCCTTGGCAAATCGTTCGACAATTGCCCTTCCGATTCCTTTTGTACCGCCACTCACTAAGATACTTTTCTTCATTTGTTTCGTTTCTTAATAGTTAGTGTAACAACTATCTACAGCTGACAAAGTTACATTTTTTTATGAATTGATTTAATCGGAAATAACGAATGACTTTGGGAGGATTTTTCTTTAAGCGGTATCAATTAAACACACTACTTTTTATTAAGGATTAGCTTTGGCCAAAGGGAAGGTCATAAAAAAAGTAGTCCCCTTACCCACTTCAGTTTCATACCAGATTTTGCCTCCAGCGGTCTCTACTCCGCTTTTTGCAATGGCAAGACCGAGACCTGAACCCTGACTCTTGGTGCTAAAGTTGGGGATAAATATTTTGTCCCGAAGTTCTACAGGAATCCCTTTCCCATTATCTGAAATCTCCAAAAACACAGCACGATCTGTTAGCCAGAGCCAAACCCGAATATGCGGCTTTTTTCCAGGCTCTACTGCCTGCATGCCATTGATGATCAAGTTGGAGATCACACGCCCAAAAAGTTTATCATCCCCCAAAATAGAGATATCATCTGTAAAGGAATCGTCTTGGAACTCCAATTCCATCCGTTTATCGGTTTTAAAAAGCTCCAGCACCTTAGACAGTACCTCCTTAAAATTTATCAACTCATTATTTGGTAGAGGCATCTTCGCAAAAGTGGAAAATGAAGAAGCAATTCCACTCAAGGCATCCACTTGATGAATTAAGGTTTCAAGCGATTTTTTCAGTTTATCCGCATCTTCCAATTTCCCTTCGCGCTCCAATCGAAGTAAATGTTGCAAGGTAAGCTTCATTGGAGTAAGTGGATTTTTAATCTCATGGGCCACCTGCTTGGCCATCTCCCGCCAGGCGGATTCCTTTTCCGTTGAGGCTAGCACCTTTTTACTTGCTTCCAACTTAGAAAGCATCTGGTTGTATTCATTCACCAATAGCCCAATTTCATCCTTAGAGGACCAGTACATCGGCTCGTTATTTTCAAGATTAGTCACCTTGAGTTTTTGGGTAAGTAAGCGAAAGGGAAGCGTCAAGTTTTTGGTAACCAAAAAAGAAATAATTAAGAACAGAATAAAGATCACCACAAAGGCATTGAAAACATTTCCCAAAACATCAGAGGTGAGGGAATTGAGTTCTTCTTCAGACTCAAAAAAGGGAATCGCCACCACTGCATTGATGGAGGCGTTGGACTGGGAAGGAATTGCCAAATACACGGTTTGGTACCTGAGCTTTCCAACCTGTTCTTCTAAAAGGGCCTCCACACCTTTGCCTTCTACCAATGCTGCCATTGCTCCAGGATGCATTAGATTGGATAAAAGCTTCTTTTCGAAAATGGTAATTCTACTTGACGTCACTAAGGACCCTTCCTTTCCATACAAGTGAATATCTGCGCCTACTGTGGTTGCAAGTGCATTTATCTCCTCACTAAGTGCATCACGATCTACTTCTTCTAAGGTTTGACCTCCAAAAAACCGGACTAAATTCCCCTTTATTAAGGTGGCTTTTTGAAGGTACTGCCCATTCAGATCCTCCTTGTAACTTTGAGAAAGTAAGCCTGTGGTAATGATTGAAATGATTAGAATCGGAAAGAAAAATGCAAAATTCAGGTAAAGCTGAAGCTTTGTGGAGTAGTTAAATTCAAATTTTCGATATCCCTGCATCAGCACACTTCCCAGAATGGAAAGAAAAGTGAGAAAAACAAAGACCACAAAAAATAGCGAAAAGATTCCGAAAAACTGTTTCACTGAAATGACAGGAGAAGTCAATACCCAGAGTTCCTCCCCATTTTTTATCCCCAAATGCTGGTAGGCTAAGGCCTCAACTCCCCCATCTAGCAAGGCGGGATTTTGCAACATCAGATCGATCTCCTCCTGCTGGTAATTAAAGCTGCCCGAACTTCGGATAAGTTCGCCCTCTTTAAATACCCCATAGTCAAAAGGATCCGTCTTCAATTTTTCAGCATACTGCTCATCCAAAAGTAAACTTGGATAGGCGTTGCCAGATTGAATTCGTAGTTGATCAAACTCTAAATAGAGGGTTCCTAGCCCAAGGCCAGCCTTGTTCATCGGAACAAAGGCTACAAATTTAGTTTCCTTTCCACTCGCTGAGTCTTGTACATAGTATAAATTAGGCACCTGAGTAGCGTAATCGCTCTTGACAAACTCTTGCTGCAATTCCTGCAAGGATTCCCCCTCCAAACGCCCTCCGATTTGCTTTGCCGTAGGTGAAAAAATACGGATCACAACTTCGAATTGATCGAAGTAATTGTCCAAGTAAATTTTTCGAATTTTACTTACTACCGGATCCTTGGAGAGTAAGGGGTCAGCCAATCGATTCTGAATAAAAAGATCGTTTTTGAGCCTGGAAAAAATATCTTCCAATATTAAGGCTGTTCGTTCTTCCGTGGCCAATAGCTGCTGATTGGCAAAAGCAACTTTGGACTGTACTAGTCGATCCGCAGAAGATTGGTAGCTACTTGCCGCCACAATGCATGCAGCAATAAGGCTAGCATAAAAAAGTGTTAAGAAGGTTTCTAAACCTAAACGGTACACATTGGCAACTAAATCAAACCTAATTATAGAAAATAGAAACAGGAAGTGTACCAAACCTGCTACCCCAAACCAAATGTTCCAAACAAAGAAAATTAGCGAACAAACTCCAGCTACAACAAGTAAGATTCGGTACACTAAACGCTTACTTGAGCCCCCACGGATAAATAAATTGAGTAAGGTAAAACTCAGAAATACATAAGCTGCTGCCCATAGGAAAACAATCAAAAAGCTGCTTCCCACCATCCGATCAAAACTTGGAATCGAAGAGATATCCAAACTCCAAGATGCACGTAGCACTAAATCTCGGACAATGGCCCAAAGGCTACAAAAAAAGAAAGTGGAAATCGCAAGAGCCAAAAGAAGTAAACCTTCCTCTCGAACCCGCAGCCGCCAGCTGGCAAATTTTTCCAAAACGGATTTGGAGGAAAGCTGGTAAATCAATAAGCCTAAAATCAGTACGCTGCAGAACGTATGCAGCAACAGATCCCCCAAGCTAGGCACCAACCAGGACGAAGTGTATGCCCTTGAATCAAAAAGCAAAAGATCTAAGTAGTCCTGCGGAAATCTGAATACCAACATGGCCGCTCGTATCACTAAAAGAATAAAAAAACCATAGCCTATGGCCTGCCATACTTGTCCTTTACTCCATTTCTTTCTCAAAAAAATAAAACTGAGAAATGCATACAGCAAAAAGATGGAAAAACTAAAAATCAGCAAGGGAGTCGTCCATGTTTTACCTACAGAAACAAACCCCACTTGAAAGTCAATCCCAAATAAAGGTTGGCCGCTAGAGGATTTGATCTGGAAAGCTCCTTCGTCTGAGTTGGGATAAAGGGTAAACAAGGAATTCCCAAATATCTCGGGGTTAGGCCCCATCACCACATATTCATTTTTAATATCCCCTGTCCATACTAATCGAAAGGCTTGAACAAAAAAATCAGTTCCCTCTTTAGGCGATGTTTTTTGAAGCTTTAGTAAATAAGTACCGGATGGTGAATCATGAACTTGAAATTCTCGAGCTAGATCCAAAGTGGAAAAATCCAATACAAAATCATTGGTAGACCAATACTGAAGCTCTTTTTGAGGATTAAGAATAAAAAAAGGATAGCTGTAGGCCTCGCTACTTACACGCTCAAAACTTAAAGAGTCCTGACCAATGCCCAAGCGTTGAAAAAGTTCGAAATCCAGGTTGAATGCTACCTCTACTGCATGAATTTTCTTTTCAATAGCCTGGATGTAGGTCTCCTCTTGACTTTTTTGATAAACAAAAAAATTCAAAATGAGGACTACAGGCAGAAGAAGTACGCTTCCAAAAAGAAGAATACTGCGGATAGAAAGCTTCATGAAGACTAAAAATAAATGTAATTATCCGCAATTATGCTAGTGACTTAACATACGTATTCTCCACAGCGGATAATCGTTCACAGACCATAGGCCACGGCCTACAGGCTTTCAACGGTCCACAGCTCACCTAATTGAACTTCAAACCTTATTTTCTTTGGTTAGTGATCTAAAAGCGGATAATCACAAAAATAAAAAAGCAAAGTCTGGTATCAAACTTTGCCGAATAGTATTAGCGTGGTAGGAGTTTCGCTTTCTTCTTTTTAGAAGCTCTATACCATAGATAACCCATTATTCCTGCCATTAAATACGGCATCACCACGAGATACAAAATCCCATTGTTGAGTCCAGCACCAATCGAGGTATCCCCATTGCTGACATTGTTTTCAACGGAGGCCCTACACATGGAACATTGTGCAGACGCCGCTAGGACACTGAAGAAACTCACGGCAAGCAGAACTACGATTTTGAATTTCATGTTTTCTCCTGAATTTGGAAGGTAAAACAGATCTTAGAAAGTCTGGGTATAATAAGGCGAGATCATAAGGTAAACAATCACTCCTGTAACGGATACGTACAACCAAATGGGATAGGCATATTTTACCACTTTGCGGTGTTTGTCTCGCTGATTGGTATATCCATAGTAATACGCAAATAAGATGGGGAATAGTGCAATCGCTGCAAATAGGATATGGGTAATCAACAAGAAATAGTAAACGATTCGAATAGTTCCTTCACCGCCAAATGGAGTGCTTTCTGCGGCACTATGGTAGATCACATAGGATACCAAAAATATAGCGCCCAAAACAAAAGCAACTGTCATCGTTGCCCCATGCAAATTGTACTTCTTTTGCTTGACAAAGACCAATGCCAACACCAACGCTATAGAGGCAGCAGAATTGATAATTGCATTGAGATGCGGTAGAAAATAGACCCAACCCCCCAGAGAGGTGAGTTTGGTAGGCATAAATAAAAGAACAGCAACTGCCAGAGGGACGGCAATAGAGATGCCGATAATCCAATTTTTGACTTTTGCTTCCTGTGGTGCTATATTCTCCATATTATTCTTTGCCATAAAGTAAAATTTTCGTTTCCAACATCAGCAGATCCACCCCTTCTCGTGTAGTTCCACTGTAATAGCCCCGGATTCGCCCTTCGTCGTCAATCAATATAAATTTATCACTGTGCACAAAATCGTCCGGAACTCCGTTACCATCCAAAGCAGGAAGTATAAATCCACAGCGTGCCAATTGGAAGGTTTCCTCCTTAGGCCCTGAAAGAAAGTTCCATTTCCCGGGAATAGCATGATGTTTCTCCGCATACGCTTTCAAGATTTGCGGGGTATCGTAGGTTGGGTCAAGGCTAATCGACATAATTTGTACCAAAGGATCATCTCGAAAATGGTCATTTACTCGCTCCATCTCCTTAGACATCACTGGACAAATACTTGGGCAGGAAGTGAAAAAGAAATTTACAATGGTAATTTTTCCTTGCATTTGCATCCTTCCCATGCGCTGCCCATCCTGATTGATGAAGGAAAATTCAGGAATATAATGTTGCGTACTATCGGTAACAGGACATTCCTGAAATGGATTGTCCACCCCATTTTGATAAAAGATAGGTATGTTGAATTCGTTTTTTCCAAAGCCCTTCAAAAACAAGAAGATCAATATTGGAATTAACAAAATACAAACCAAGACAAAGCCTTGAAGAATTCGTAAACTTCGCATAGTAAGTGTTTAACAAAAAAGAAGGTTGAAGTGATTCACTCCAACCTAAATTTTTTTGAATTAATTTTCTACCAACGCATCACAAAGATGTCCGATGCTTCCTTAATCAAGGTGATCACCAGCCAGATCAAAAAGATCAGCGGTACAATGATGGCATAAAATAGAGGCTTTGCTTCATCTCCTAAGTGCATAAACTCCATCATGATGTATTTGGCCTTCCAAACGGTAAGTATTATAAATACCGCATACAACAAAATACCTCTTTCCATGGTAAAAGCCATCACGAACTCTGACAAGGTAATCACCAACAGAATACCTGCTGTTTTCCAGATTTTTTTTATTTTTTCTTCGTTTCTAGGAGTTACCTGAAGCGTAGATTTAGTGTCTTGAACTTCCATATTGCGCGAATTGAATTGCTTAGATCAAATAAAACAAGGTAAATACAAATACCCAAACCAAATCTACGAAGTGCCAGTAGAGTCCAATTTTCTCTACCATCTCGTAATGGCCTCTCTTGTCATAAATTCCTACCGCAGCTTGATAAAAGCAAAGGAACAACAAGAAAACTCCGATAGTTACGTGGAAACCATGGAATCCAGTAATAAAGAAAAATAGCTGAGCAAAAGACCCAGGCCCATATTCGTTGACCATCAGGTTGGCACCAAAAACAGTCTCTGTCACATTTTGACCTAATCCATTTACATAAGTCAGCAATGACCCTGCCTCTGTACCGTGGATAAAGTGAGACCATTCCCAAGCTTGGCAACTTAAGAAGGTAATCCCTCCAAGCAGTGTCCAAAGCATCCATTTTACAACATCCCCTCTGTCGTTGCGGTGACCTGCTTCTACAGCCAATACCATGGTTACAGAACTAGCAATCAAGACAAAGGTCATAATCCCCACAAATATTAGCGGAGCATGCACTCCATGTAGGAACGGAAGCGCCTCAAATACCAATTCAGGGACAGGCCAGTACTCGTTGGAACCGGTAAAGGTTTCCGCAGCACCCCCATAGGCAGGATAGCTGACGCGGATAGCAAGGTAGGTAATTAGAAAAGCAGCAAAGGTGAAGATGTCAGAGAGTAGGAAAAACCACATCATGAGTTTTCCATAACTAGCCTTCAGGGGTTCATTTCCTCCTCCCCAAACGCCTCTTTTCGAACTTACTTCAATAGTAGTAGAATGCGCAGACATAGGTAAATTTTTGAACTGGGTTAACTTTAATGATTCAAAAGCAAAAATAGAAATAAATACAGCCACAAACCTCCTAAAAAATGCCAATAGGTAGTTGCCATTTCTAGGGTATTCAATGCTTGTGAATGCACCTTATATCTAAAGGTCGAAATTAATACAATAATCAGGAAAATCACACCGCTGATTAAATGAACCGCGTGCAATCCGGTGAAAACATATAAAAAAGATCCAGCTGGATTCCCAACAAAAAATACTTCCCGATCCACCAACGCTACCCAACTGTACCATTGCCCCACCAGGAAAGCAATGCCCAACAATACCGTCAAAACCATCCAAATACGTAAACCAATAAAATTATCTTTTTTAGCCGCAAAATAAGCAGCTTGAATACATATAGAACTGAGCAGAACAATTCCAGAGGTAATCCAAAAAATTTCTGGCAACTCGTACTCCAACCAATTCCCTTCAGCCTGACGTACGATATACGCACTTGTAAGCGCTGCAAATACCATAAGTACAGTTACTATAAAAAGCCAAAGCGCAAACTTCTTTGGATGCATGCTGATGGGCTGCTCTACAATATCTATGTATTTTAATTCACTCTCCATGACTTAAGGCATTTTATCTAATAAATACGCAATCTGTACTACTGGCAAATAAATAAAGGATCCAAACATGATTTTTAAAGCTGACTTTCGAGAACAATCCCGCATCAACGAAAAGGTTTGCGCCAAAAATAAAACCCCACATACGGTTGCTACAATTCCTGAATTCAACCCCACCAGACCGAAATAGCTGGGCAATAAACCCAAGGGCAACAAGAAAAGGGTATAGATCATAATCTGAATCGCAGTATTCAAATCCTGCCCTCCCCCACTTGGGAGCAACTTAAATCCAGCACGCTTGTAATCCTCATCACTCACCCAAGCTATCGCCCAGAAATGAGGAAACTGCCAAACAAATTGAATTCCAAAAATAATCAAAGCCTCATAAGTGATCGATCCAGTAGCAGCGGTCCATCCCAACAAAGGGGGCATCGCACCAGGAATAGCACCTACAAAAACAGCAATCGGGCCCACACGCTTGAGTGGAGTGTAGGCAAATACATAGAGTAGCATGCTCAAAACCCCCAAGAAGGTAGTCAAGGGATTAGTGAAAATCCAAAGCAAACTAATTCCTAAAAGCGCTACAAAACCGGTAAACCAATAGGCCTCCTGCAAAGAAATAAGCTGCAAGGGAAGTGGTCGATTCTGGGTCCGCTTCATCAACTTATCCAAATCTCGCTCCATGATCTCATTGGCAGCACCAGAAGCCCCTGAAATTAAGAAGCCCCCTAATGTTAAACCGATAAACGCAGGCCAACCGAAAACACCACGATCCCCAAGAATATAGCCGAAAACAGCGGAAAAAGTTACCAAAGCAGAAAGCCGAAACTTAATTAAATCAGAATAGGCCGCTAGCCTACCTCGAATTAAAAATAGTAAGCTGCTTGATGTCAAATCAACTGAACTCATAGCTGCGGGTTAAGTTTAGGATTGGATTGCTCCTTCAATTGGAGCATTAGAATAAATTGAACTCCTAAAATCATGGAACCGAAAAGCAAATGGACAGGCTGTAAGAAGGCAGGTACACCAAAATATGCCATCCCAATTCCAGAAATGATCTCAAGTAGGATGAGTAACAAAAGCGCCTGATTCCAATACGTTATAGAGCTATGACGATTTGAAAACTTATATGCCCATACAAAATACAATACATGCACAGCCAACAGCACTAAAGAAAAAGAGCGATGGACTAGGAATACCAAACCAACCTTTTCAACCCATTCCTCACGAAGCATATTCCCCATAGCAAATGATACACGATCAATTCCTTCTCTAACTTGAGTACCCAGTACTACCTGAATCAACATCAATATACTGGCCGCTAAAAGCAACCCTAAGATCTTTCGAGGCATTGGACTAGTAACCTGATTAGTTGTTAGCAACCGAGCAGCTCTTCGATGACTGTACAAAAGCACAGCAACCAAAGCCAAAGCAAGAAGCATATGCACCGTAATCATCCAAGATAATAAATTAGTAGAAACCACGATAGAACCAATCCAACCCGTAAAGGCAACTAGAACAAGAGAAAGAAAGGCCGTGACAGCAATCCATTTATCCTGAGACCAAAGTGAAAATGATTTTACCAAAGTCGCTAGAATTAAAAGACCAATCACTACACCGATAAGCCGATTGATGTATTCAATCCAGGTTTTGGTGGCATTGAATTCTTCTTCAATTTGAATGGATTTGTCATTGGCTAGTTGAGTAGCAGTTTCTTTAAAGCCCAACTTGGACAAAGTCGCTACAAATCGTTCATTTTTTGCAAGCCTTTTTTCGAGGTAAATCTCTTGATAATTTTCCGGAAGTTGCTCCACTGCTGTGGGTGGAACGACAGAGCCAAAGCACTTCGGCCAGTCAGGACAACCCATACCAGAACCCGTACTTCGCACAACGCCTCCTACCAAAATAAGAAAATAAACAGCTACCACGGTAATGCCTGAGAGGCGGCGGTAGCTGTTTACTTGATTTTTAATGCTTGGAGCCATTCGCTACCAAGAGCTCTGCCTCTTCCTTCATGATTTCCAACTCTAACTTCACTTGCTCTTGCTCATGTGGAAGGTTAGATTCAGGAGTTTGGGACAAGGGAACCGTTTGAGGAATAAAATCTTCCGCAGCACCTGGCTTGGAATAGTCGTATGGCCAACGGTAAACAGTTGGAATCTCGCCAGGCCAGTTACCATGTCCAGGATGTAAAGGAGTAGTCCACTCCAAGGTGTTAGAACTCCAAGGGTTAAGTGTTGCTTTTCTACCTCTATACATGCTGTAGAAGAAGTTGAACAAGAAGATCGCCTGTGCTGCAAATGTGATGAAGGCAGCAACTGACACAAACATGTTCAAATCAGTATACATATTGGTAAACTCATAGTTTGTCCAAGAGTAATACCTTCTTGGGAAACCAGCGATACCAATGTAGTGCATTGGGAAGAAGACCATGTACACGCCTACGAAAGTCAACCAGAAGTGAATGTATCCCAGTTTTGCGTCCATCATACGCCCAAACATTTTCGGGAACCAATGGTACACCCCTGCCATCAAACCGAAGAAAGAGGCGGAACCCATTACCAAGTGGAAGTGAGCGACCACAAAATAGGTGTCGTGCAATTGAATGTCAATAGCAGAGTTACCCAAGAATACACCCGTCAAACCTCCAGAAATAAAGAAGGATACCAGACCGATGGAGAATAACATCCCAGGAGTAAAGATCAAGTTGCCTCTCCAAAGTGTGGCGAGGTAGTTAAATACTTTCACCGCTGAAGGAACCGCAATAATCAAGGTTAAGAACATGAAGATCGAACCAAGGAATGGATTCATTCCCGATACAAACATGTGGTGTGCCCAAACGATAAAAGATAGAACGGTAATGCCCAACAAAGAAACAACCATGGCCTTGTATCCAAAAATTGGCTTACGAGAGTTGGTTGCAATAACTTCCGAAGTAATACCTAAAGCAGGCAACAACACAATATACACTTCAGGGTGTCCGAGGAACCAGAACAAGTGCTGGTAGAGTACTGGGCTACCTCCTGTATTCGGAAGCGCTTCTCCGGCTACATAGATGTCAGAAAGATAGAAGGATGTACCAAAGCTTCGGTCAAAAACAAGCAATAAGGCGGCAGCAAATAATACAGGGAACGAAAGAATACCGATTACAGCTGTCAAAAAGAAAGCCCAAATCGTCAAAGGAAGTCTTGAGAAAGACATCCCCTTGGTTCGTAGGTTGATAACTGTAGTCACATAATTGATACCTCCCAACAAGGAAGATGCAATAAAAAAGGTCATGGAGATCAACCAAAGGGTCATTCCCATGCCAGATCCTGGAATGGCTTGCTCTAGTGCAGACAAAGGTGGATAGACAACCCATCCTCCACCAGCAGGTCCAGTCTTCAAGAACAGGGAGATAAACATAATCACACCTGACAAGAAGAAAAACCAGTAGGAAAGCAGGTTCATAAAGCCAGAAGCCATGTCTCTCGCACCAATCTGAAGTGGAATCAGGAAGTTAGAGAAAGTACCACTCAAGCCTGCCGTCAATACAAAGAAGACCATAATGGTCCCGTGCATGGTCACCAAAGCCAAGTAGAAGGTTGGATCAAGCTTTCCTGCTTCATCTATCCAACCGCCCAATAAAGGCCGGAGGAATTCCAAATTCATGTCCGGAAACCCCAACTGCAACCTGAACAAGGTGGAAAGAAATCCACCAATAATCGCCCAGAACATTCCTGTTATCAAGAACTGCTTAGCGATCATTTTGTGATCGGTTGTAAAAATGTATTTGGTTATAAAATTGTCATGATGCTCGTGTTCATGATGCTCTTGTTCGTGATGCTCGTAAATTGCGCTGTCCTGCTGTGCAACTGTTGCTGTAGCCATAACTTTAACTATTATTTATTTCTTTCGCTTTTTTCAATACCTGCAATTTCTTTCACTTCAACTTTTTGACCCTGTGCGATGGCAGGATTCTGCTGCACAAAAGACTTTTGCTCTGCCATCCACTTCTGGTATTCGGCAGGCTCTACCACTTCAATTATTTTTCGCATTGAAAAGTGTCCACGCCCACAGATTTCTGTACAAGCGATTTCATACTCAAACTCAGGATCTTTCAATTCAGCCCGCATCTCTGCAGTGGTCTTGGTTGGAATAAACCAAAATCGCGTAGGCATTCCTGGTACGGCATCCATTTTCAAACGCATGTGTGGAGCAAATACAGAGTGCAATACATCCCGTGCTCTAATCTTAAATAGCACTGGCTCACCTTTTGGAATAACTACCTTCGGAGAAGGAAAATCGTCCGTGGCATTCTTATCTGTAAAATCAATCCCATGGGAGTTAGATGCGTTGATCAAACGATAATCATAGTCACCTAGGACATTGTCCTTTCCAGGATAACGGACCTCCCAAGCAAATTGATAGCCCATGATTTCTACAACGTGCGCTTTTTCAGGTGCTGGGGCTGTAATATCCGACCAAGCCAACCAGCCTGAAATCACCAAACCAGCCAATACCACACCCGGTACCGCAGTCCATATGATTTCCAACTTATGGTTGTCAGGATAAAAAGAAGCTTTTCTGCCTTCTTTGTATTGATACTTGTAAGGAAAAACAAACAACAATATGTGGGTGATTAAAAATACTACCCCAGTAACTGCCATTGTAATCCAAAACAATTCGTCCGTGATCACCCCATGCTCAGAAGCCACCGGCATTTGGTAATTATCAAATTCTTTGATAGAATACCAAGTCATCAAGACCCCTGTACCCACCAAAAAAACGATGAATAAGAAAGCATTTACCTTGTTACTGGTGGTTTCAAGTTTTTTATCCGACCCTTTAACAACCGACACTAGGGTTTGTATTCGATATACCATCCAAATGACAGATAGTAACAATAGAACCCCTACTCCAATAAGAAACCCGTACATAACTTACCTTTTTTGGATAAATAATTAAATATGATGATTGTAACTCTCTTCTAGCAATGGGTGATTCTTCGCTATTAAATTCCGTTTTGCTAAAGCCCCTAGCACTACGAAAATGGCAGAAGATCCATACACTAAGAACATTCCTAATTCCATAAAACCAATACCACCGTTGTGACCTAATGTGCCTGGCTGAACCATCAAAGTGAAATCAATCCAATGGCCTACCAAAAGAAACGTACAAACCAATTTAAGGAAAACACCGTGCCTTTTGGCGTCTCTAGTCATTAAAACCAAAAATGGAAGGAAAAAGTTTAACCCTAAATTAACAAAAACAAAAGGTCCATAAATATCACTTTCCAAACGCTCCACGAAATAAACGGTCTCCTCAGGAATGTTTGCATAGTAGATCAACAAAAACTGTGAAAACCAGAGATAGGTCCAGAAAATAGAGAACCCAAATACAAACTTACCCAAGTCATGCACGTGATTTTCATTGACCATCTCGAGGTAACCCTTGCCTTTTAAGAAAAGTACAATCAAGGTAATGGCAGAAAGACCAGATACAAACCAAGAGGCGAAAACATACCAGCCAAATAGAGTAGAGAACCAGTGTGTATCAATGGACATCACCCAGTCCCAAGCGGAAATGGAAGAAGACACTGCGAAAAATATGAGGAAGAATGCAGACCAGCTTCTCATTTTGTACCAGTGGCTTGAACCACCCAACTGATCTTCTTGTGCTGAAATTTGCTTAAACTTGTTGAAGAAAAACACCCAAAATCCAAAGAAGATCACCATTCTGGCGATGTAAAACACTGGGAAGGTACCCTTATCCATAGGCCAAAAGAAAAATGCTCCTTTGCCGTCAATGATTTTATCGTATTGCGGATCGTTTTTATCAAACAGGTAGGAATGCGTCCAGTGGAATAAATCATGATTGGCCACAAAGAAAGTGGCAAGCATCAATACACCGGCAATTGGCAACCAACTACCTAGGGAAAGCATTACTCTTAGAATAGGTGCGGACCAGCCTGCTTGAGCAGCAAATTGGATAGCAAAGAAGAAAACCCCAATAATCGCTATGCCTGTAAAGAATACGTTATTTACCCATATGCTCGCATACAATCTTTCATACCAGTGGAAGGCATGGGTTCCAGCTTCAGCCCCTTCTTCATGATTCCCGCCAGTAATAGCCAGAACCACTCCAATTCCTAGTAAAATTGCACCAAAGACCAATACGGTCAAGATTGATTTTTTGATGGAAGCAGTGAAATCAAATCGCTGATCCAAATTATAGTGATGTTCGCCGTGATGAGCCATGATTACTTCGCTGGATTTACTGGTACTACCGCGGTGGAATCTGCTGCAGGAATTGAATCAGCAGCGACAGCCTGACCTTGGATAACTTGTTTAACATAGTGGACAATTTTCCATCTACTTTCAGCTGGGATTTGAGAACCATGTGCTCCCATTCTTCCTTTACCTTTGGTAATTACATGGAAAATATGGCCTTCTGGAAGATTCACGTAGGCGCCCCCGGTAAGATTGGCGACACCGCCGATTACTTGACCTGCCAATCCATCTCCTTCACCCCCCTTACCGTGGCAAGAGTTACAATAGCTGAGATACAACTTCTCACCCTCTTTTAGTACCTGTTCAGAGGCAGTTACTGGGTTAAGAATAAGCGCTGCTTTGTCTAGCTCAAATTGTTGCAGTCGATGTGGAAGATAGCCTAACTTGTTTCTCGGAACCGTATTTGCAACGGGCTCTCTCATGTTCATTCCATGAGGATTGTTCACGTTGGAATTGAAAAACTCCCCTTTTCCATCTTCACGAGTGGAAAGCCAAGAACCTTGTGCTTCATCTTTAATTTGAGACAATGGTTCGTAACCAACAGCGTGATACATCTGAGGCGCATATTCTAGCCCCGGATTTTCACCTCCAGCTTTGCATCCAGCCAACAAGGAGAGGGCTAGTACAGAACCTGCGAATAGTGATGCGTTCGTAATTTTCATAGCTACGTTTATTCTATTCAAAACTTTTCTTATTCACTTCTGTGGCACCAGATTCGGTCAATATCTCTTTGATTTTATCCAAATCTAAACTGCTGTTATTCGCCAAATCAATGGCCATAATGTGCTTGTCATCCGTACTTCTCAAATCAAAAATTCGAGGCTGTGCCCAAGGCTTCAAGTTGGAAGTGATCAAGAAGACACCAACCATACCGAAAGCGGATAACAATACAGTCATTTCAAAGGAAACTGGCACAAAATCTGGGAAAGCACCGTAATCCTTACCCCCGATAATCATAGGCCAATCAAATTTCATCATGTAAAACTGCATGGTCAAGGCAAGCGTCAAACCCAACATGCCGAAAAGAAAGGCTGCAATCGGTAGTTTGCTTCGCTTATAACCTAGTACATGCTCCAATCCGTGAACTGGATAAGGAGAATACACCTCGTGAATCTTAACCCCACTCCCTCTAACCTGTTCAACTGCATGGAGCAATACGTCCTCATCGTCGTAGACTCCTAAAATAAAATGAGTATCTCTTTCCATGATTATTTGTGTGCTTTTTCAGAGGATGACTTCAATACAGACTTAACCTCCGCCATGTTGATCACAGGGAAGAACTTGGCGAACAAGAAGAATGCCGTGAAGAAAAAACCAAAAGTGAATAGGTAAACCCCTACATCCACCAAGGTTGGGTAAAACATAGCCCAAGATGAAGGAAGGTAATCTCGGTGCAAGGAGGTCACGATAATTACAAATCGTTCAAACCACATCCCGATATTCACTACAATTGACAAGGCAAAAGTTGCTACAATTGAAGTTCTGATTTTTTTGATCCAGAAGAGTTGAGGGGAAATCACATTACAAGTCATCATAGACCAGTACGCCCACCAGTAAGGTCCAGTAGCTCTATTGATAAAAGCATATTGTTCTGCCTCTACCCCTGAATACCAAGCCATGAAAAATTCAGTGATGTAAGCAATACCTACGATTGAACCCGTGATGATGATCACAATATTCATCAACTCAATGTGGCCAATAGTGATGTAATCTTCGAGCTTATACACCTTTCTAGTAACGATCATCAAGGTCAATACCATGGCGAAACCAGAGAAAATCGCTCCTGCAACGAAATAAGGAGGGAAAATCGTGGTGTGCCATCCTGGAATAACCGAGGTAGCAAAGTCAAAAGATACGATTGTGTGTACTGAAAGTACGAGTGGGGTTGCAAGACCTGCCAAGATCAACGATACTGACTCGTAACGCATCCATGTTTTGGCAGCGCCATCCCATCCAAGAGACAATGCTCCGTAAATTATCTTCCGCAATCCTGTAGCACGATCACGAATGGTAGCAAAATCAGGAATCAAACCGATATACCAGAACACTAAGGATACTGAGAAATAGGTAGAAATTGCAAATACGTCCCACAATAATGGAGAGTTAAAATTCACCCATAAAGAACCATAGGTATTTGGAAGGGGAAGTGCCCAATAGGCTCCCAACCAAGGTCTTCCCATGTGAATAATAGGGAACATCGCGGCACAAATTACAGCGAAGATGGTCATCGCCTCAGCAGCACGGTTGATGGATGTTCTCCACTTCTGTCTGAATAGTAGCAATACTGCAGAAATAAGCGTTCCTGCGTGACCAATACCAACCCACCATACGAAGTTGGTGATGTCCCAAGCCCAACCTACGGTCTTGTTAAGACCCCACATGCCTATCCCTTCCCAGAGAGTTGCCAATAGAGCTGTTGATCCTATAGCCAATACTCCGAAGGCAGTAAGGAATGCCAAAAACCACAATTTGGATGGCTTACCTTCTACCTGACGGCATACATCGTGTGTCACATCGTGGTAGGTTTTACCTCCGGTAACTAAGGGTTGGCGTACGGATGAAGTAACCTGCATAGTTTCTTATTATTATAATTACGCTTCGTTTTTCTCTTTGTTTCTGATCTTCGTGAAGTACCAAACATTAGGACTTACATTGATCTCCTCCAATACGTGGTAGGCTCGCTCTTCACCCACTTGCTTGCTTGCGGCATCTGATTCCTCAATCTTCAAGAGCTTGGAAATCTTGCTAGAAGGATCATTCATGTCACCAAATTGAAGGGCATCTGTTGGACAGGCCACTGCACAAGCTACATTTATCTCTCCATCTACCACAGTACGCTTCTCACGCTTGGCGGTAAGCTTACCAGCTTGAATGCGCTGCACACACATGGAGCATTTTTCCATTACACCACGAACACGCACAGTTACATCTGGATTAAGAACCATCTTACCTAGATCGTCATTCTGAGCCACATTCACTCCTGCAAAATCCTTGTTATCGTGGTATTTAAACCAGTTGAATCGTCGAACCTTATACGGACAATTGTTGGCACAATATCTTGTACCGATACACCTGTTGTAAGTCATTTGGTTGAGCCCTTCAGAGGAGTGAGTAGTAGCAGCTACTGGACACACGGTCTCACATGGGGCATTGTTACACTGCTGACACATCATCGGCTGGAAGGTAACCTCAGGGTTTTCTGCGGCAATTTCCATTCCACTCAAATCATCAGCTGGAGCATCGGAAGAGTAGTAGCGATCAATTCTGATCCAAGCCATCTCTCTTCGATTCAGTACTTCTTGCTTTCCAACTACAGCAACGTTGTTTTCTACTTGGCAAGCAATGGTACAAGCACCGCAACCGATGCAAGAGTTCATGTCAATCGCAAGACCCCAGTGGTGTTGGCTGTACTTGTGTCCACTCCAAAGTGAAATTTTGGAAGGCTTCACAAATTCTCCATCCTTGTAGATTTCAGGGTGATATCTTCCTGCAGAAGCATCTTTCTTGTACTCCGCAAGCGTGGATTCCTGAATGACGTTTTCACGTCCCATGAAGGTTTGATGCGTTTGTGTTCTAGCAATTTTGTAGGCCTCTTCAGTAGCAACCACCTCAACCTTAGTAGTCAAGTCGAAGTTGACAAATCCCTTGCTCGTGTCTAGAAGGTCGTAGGCATTTACCCCTACTCCATCCGCAACGCGACCAGCTTTGGTACGTCCATAGCCTAGGGCTAGTCCGAAAGTACCATTCGCCTGACCTGGCTGAACTAGAATTGGAACAAGGATTGAATTGCCGTTTACGGTAAGCTTTGCCTTCTTGGTATTTTCCTCCACCATAGAAACACCATTTTCTGTTGCCCACTTCTGGGATACAGTAAGGTAATTGTCCCAGGTAGCTTTCGTGATTGGATCAGCCATTTCCTGTAGCCAAGGGTTGTTGGCGAATGTACCTGATCCAATACCAATTTTTGAATACACAACCAATTCAGCTCCTGCATTGGCCGCGGCGTAAGACTTTGACACTTCTGCAGCAGCCGCAGCTACCTGTCCTACTGGAGCAAGAATAGACGTTACACTAGCTTCGCTTATTACTCCATTAAATAAGGCTCTATCCCAGAACTCTTGAAAAGTAGCACCTGCGCCTAAAGTAACATAAAGGCTGCTTGTCCAATTCGCTTGAAGATAGTCGTAGTAAGAAACAGTAGAACCAGCCCAAGTCAAGAAAGAATCTTGCGCTTGGCGGGTTTTGAATAGCGGAGAAATGGTTGGCTGGGCCAAAGAATACTGACCTTTCTTAGGTTGGAAATCATTCCAAGATTCCAAGAAATGATGATCAGGAGCAATTACTTGTACCAAAGAGGAGGTTTCATCGAAGGTCCCGTTGGTAGCAATACTCAATTTTGCTTTAGCAATACCAGCAGCAAGATCGGCACCTCTTGGATGGTCATACACTGGATTACAGTTGTAGAAAATCACCGCTCCAACACTACCACCTTTCAATTCGGTGATAAATTGATTCATGCGGGAATCATTACCCTTTCTGAAATATACTGGAGTTGAGAAATCAACGGTAGCTCCGTTATTTCCCAACAACTCATTGATGGCGTGAATGACTACCTGTACGTTTGGATCGTTGGAACCAGATACCACTAGGGAAGCACCTTTAGTTGCCCATAGTTCTTTGGCAGCTTTGTCCAAATGTGCTACTTCTACTTTTGCTCCGGCTACAGGTGCTACACCTGCTTTTGCTGCGATGGCATTGTATAAGGCCAATACTGCAAGACCCGATTGAGAAGCTTTGATTGGGGTACGGTAATCTGCGTTAGCTCCGGTCAAAGACAGGTTGGACTCAAACTGAAAGTGACGAGACATTTCTGCCTTATCCTTACTGATTTTACGTGTTTTGGCATAGGCACCTGCAAATTCAATTGGAGAAATCCAAGTGCCTAGGAAATCCGCTCCAAATGAAACGATGGTCTTTGCCTTATCGAAATGGTAGGAAGGAAGTATGGCCTGTCCATAAAAAACTTCAGAAGCCTTGGTGATTCCATAGTTTGAAATCGAATCATACACCACCACTTCAGCTTCACCAAATGCAGCACTAAATTCTTGAAGAGCTTTTTCAGTAGAAGGAGATAGGATGGTGTTGGTCACAATCTTTACCGTTCCTGCTGCAGCCAATTTTGATTTTACATGTGCATCCACCTTCGCCCAATCCGATGCAGCACCGGCAAGCATTGGACTTGCAACCCGCTGCTTATCGTATAGCGATAGCACAGAGGCTTCTACAATGGCGTTAACCTTACCTTTAGTAATTGGGGAAAGCTCGTTTCCTTCAATTTTTATAGGGCGACCTTCTCTAGTTTTCACCACAATTGATGCATAATCCCCTCCAGAGGAGTAGGTAGATGCATAATAGTTAGGGATGGAAGGATTGATATCAATCGGCTTATTTACATAAGGGATTGCCTTACGAATTGGAGTTTCACAAGCTGCCAAAGAGGCCGCTGCCAAACTAAAGCCCATCAACTTAAGGAAATCTCTTCGGGTAGCGCTACCATCTTCGTTTAGGGAACTTGGCAGTTCAGCAAACTCTCGGTCAGCATTTTTTACAAACTCCGGATCGTTGCTAAGTTGCTCGAGCCCTTTCCAGTAGGTTTTTTTAGTTTGCTTCATTTTATTTCTAGGAATGAATTTTCAAAAGGATAAGGAATTAATAGTGGCACTTGGCACACTCTAGACCACCGATGTCCTTCACTTTCAATGCATCTTTCGAAGTAGAGTGAAGTTGAACCAGTTTGTCGTAATACACATTGCCTTCGGTAGCAATCTCTGTTTGCCTGTGGCAATCGATACACCAGCCCATGGTTAACGTGCTATGCTGCCCAACAACTTCCATTTCTTGAATCGGGCCGTGACAAGTTTGACACTCTACCCCACCTACTGCCACGTGCTGGGCATGGTTGAAGTATGCTAGGTCTGGAAGGTTGTGGACTCTCACCCACTCAATCGGCTGATTGTTGTCCACTGCGTTGTAAATTTTTTGAATCTCAGGAGAGATCCCCTCTTTGCCTCCAACATTTTGAATGTGGGTATGGCAGTTCATACAAATATTTGCTGAAGGGATATTGGCTGACTTTCCGATTTCAACGCCAGTATGGCAATACTGACAGGCGATTTCATATTGGCCTGCGTGAAGTGCATGGGAAAAAGCAATTGGCTGTGCGGGAGCATATCCCTGCTGAATTCCTATAGAATATAAACCATCAATTGCTGTTTTAGCTACAAAAGCGACCACCAAAGCCGTCACTATGATAATGACTGCGTCACTTTTAAAAATCTTGGAGTAATCGGTCTTCTGAGAAACAAACTCTTTATCCTCTTCAGGGAGATCTTGCTTATTGATGTATTTGGTCAAGACCGTGACAATCAAGCCTAAAACAATCAAAATGAGAAGTAGAATAAATACCAATACGCCAACGATTATACTTAGGTATTCGTTGGGGATTCCGGATCCAGCAGCAGCTGGATCACCAGCAGCAGCCCCAGGAGCGGCGGCAGCGGCAGGATCTGCCTTATCTCCGTATTCAATGTAGGCCAATACGCCATCTAATTCAGCATCACTCAAAAAAGCATAAGAGGGCATTATTGAATTGTTGTACTCTTTGTACAAAGCAACCGCATACGCATCTCCCGAAGCAATAACTGCTTGTGAATTTTTAACCCAAGTCTTAACCCACTTCGCATTGTTTCTGTCGGTGGCTCCTCTCAATGCAGGGCCAATGTACTTTTGATCAAGCTTATGGCAAGTCTTGCAATTGGCATTGAATACGGTTTTTCCAGCTGCAATTGCCTCATCGGTATTCGCCACTGCTGGGTCAGCTGCATAGGCTGAAACTCCTACCAACATGAAAAACAGCATTGCCAGTGTTTGGAAACTCAATCGAATCCCTACTAACGTGCGTTTTGATAACATATTATTGCAATTATATAGTTTAAACGGTTCTCAGTAACTGCTGCAAAGGTAGTACGGAGCTTTAATTTTTCAAACAAGAATATGGTATTCTAAAATAGGAAAGGTAATCTGAAAACATCAAACTACTTTGCTGTATTTCAGTGTATTACAAGTCAATCAAAGGGTGATTTTTATTTAGAATAATTATAAATAATCAATTTTATTTGGTGCAAGTATTCCGCGCTTCAGTTTTCCAAATTTATGCCCATCATCGACTACAATTGGAACAACGGATCCATTCGATAATCCCTCAAGAAATACCAATGAAAACTCTCAACTCACAGTTGTAGAAGCGAAGATTTTCCGTAAATTTGCATTCCAAATATTGGTCGCGTGGCCGAGTGGCTAGGCAGAGGTCTGCAAAACCTCGTACAGCGGTTCGAATCCGCTCGCGACCTCTACTAAAAGCATCTCCTTACCGAGATGCTTTTTTCGTTTGATCCCAGTTTCACTTCCATGAAAATGAAAAAGGAGATCTTGAACTTGCTTTTATTCGGAAAAGACTCCTGGGGTATGGACAAAAAAAACGCCAGCGATGCTGGCGTTTTTATACGTATTTGGTTGGGGCAATTTTACTTCTTGCCTTCCATTTTCTCTTTCAATTCAGCAAGTGCATCGATGTCACCAAAGGTTGACTTCTCCGCCTGTGCAGGCATCTCAGCGGCTTCCTCTTTCTTCTTAACAGGAGGAGTTGTAGCCTTCTTAGGTGCTTTCGCTTCTTCTCTGAATAATGAAGAGTGAGAAAGTACAATTCGCTTGTCGTCTTTGGAGAACTCAGTTACTTTGAAATCTACTGATTCACCAACTTCTACTTGAGAACCGTCTTCTTTATCCAGGTTTTTCACTGTTGCGAAGCCCTCAAGTCCATAAGGAAGTTCAAGGACTGCACCTTTATCGTTCTTAGAATTTACAATGCACTTATGTACAGATCCGATTGGGAACAAGGTTTCGAAAGTATCCCATGGATTCTGTTCCAATTGCTTGTGACCCAATGCAAGTCTTCTGTTTTCTACATCCAATTCCAATACCGCTACATCTAGCTCGTCTCCTACTTTGACAAATTCAGATGGGTGCTTGATTTTCTTGGTCCAAGAAAGGTCAGATACGTGTACTAGGCCATCGATACCCTCTTCCAATTCAAGGAATAAACCGAAGTTAGTCAAGTTACGAACCACGCCTTTGTGCTTAGTGCCTACTGCATACTTCGTAGACATGTCACCTTTAGTCCAAGGATCTTCGGTAAGCTGCTTGATGCCCAAAGACATCTTTCTATCGTCCTTATCTAGAGTCAATACCACAGCTTCAATTTCCACGCCTACCTTCACAAAATCGGCAGGGTTTCTTAGGTGCTGAGACCAGCTCATTTCAGATACGTGAATCAAACCTTCTACTCCAGGAGCCAATTCCAAGAATGCGCCGTAGTCTGCTACGTTCACGATCTTGCCTTTTACTCTTGACCCAACTTCTAGCGTTGATGCCAAGGAATCCCAAGGATGAGCGCTCAACTGCTTCATACCCAAAGAAATTCTTCGCTTCTCATCGTCAAAGTCAAGTACCACAATCTGAACCTTCTGGTCAAGCTGCAATACTTCTTCTGGATGGTTGATACGACCCCAAGAAATATCGGTGATGTGAAGTAGACCATCTACACCTCCCAAATCGATGAATACACCGAAGTTGGTCATGTTCTTGATCACCCCTTCCAATACCTGACCTTTCTCTAGGTTGTTTAGAATCTCTGCTTTTTGCTTCTCCAGATCTTTTTCAATCAAGACCTTATGCGAAACAACTACGTTATCGTTGGTGTGGTTGATTTTCACCACCTTTACTTCCATTTTCTTACCTACATAGATATCGAAATCACGGATAGGCTTCACGTCAATCTGAGAACCAGGCAAGAAGGCTTCAACACCGTAGATGTCTACAATCAAACCACCCTTAGTTCTACGCTTCACTAGACCTTCGATTACGCTATCGTTCTCCAAGGCAGACTCAATATCAAGCCATGCACGGACGATTTTGGCCTTCTTACGGGACAAAATCAACTGACCCAAAGCATTTTCTTGCTCTTCGATGAATACATCTACCTCGTCGCCAACTTTGATGCTAGCAAGGTCACGGAATTCAGAAAGTGGCACTAAGCCATCAGACTTGAATCCGATATTGATGATTACATCCTTGTCGTTTATTCCTACTACCACTCCTTTGATCACTTCTTTTTCAGTGATCTCACTCAAAGTGCCTGCATACATGGCTTCCATTTGAGCTTTTTGCTCTTTGGTATATCCTTCACCAAAACCTTTGGTGCTGAAGCTATCCCAATCAAATTCTTTTGTACTAGACATAAAATAAGACTCTGATTACCAACTTCCCTAGAGTCATAAGGAAGTAGTTTTTGGGTTAATACTGAACGTTTGGTACTTCCAAAACGCCCCATTCACTCGAATGGACTGCAAAGGTACGAGATTTCTTGAAATGAAAATAAAACAGAAAGAAAATTAGCGCCTACGCCTCTCCTCTTGTAACTTGGTATTTAAAGGGATTCCTTCTAAAATTGAGTTCAAAAAATAAGCCCCGACACGAAATCGGGGCTTGCAAGCAAAGAGTGAAAGATTTATTACGAACTCAAACCTACTAAAGAATTTTCAATGTTCAAATCCTTTCAATGGATCTACACCATCTATTCAGCGCTACTTTTTTTTGTGCTCATGCTGTTGCTGGGCCTATTTGTGCTTATTCCATTGCTTATTCACCCACGAGGAGATAAAATCTCCTTTGTGTTTATCCGCCTTTGGGTAGGAATTTGGGCATTTTTATCGGGAATTCGGTTCGAGGTACATGGGATGGAGCACATCGACTTCAAGGAATCCTACATCTATATATTCAACCACCGCTCCAACTTAGATGCCCCGCTGCTCCCCATGGTGATTCCTCATTATGTTCGAGCGATTGGAAAAAAGGAACTTTCTAAAATCCCTGTTTTTAGTACGGTAGTGAGCAAACTAGCCATCTGGGTGGATCGAAGCAATCCAGAGTCAAGACATAAAAGCATGGAAAAACTGGTGACCCTCCTCAATCAAGGCATCTCCGTGGTCGTATCGCCTGAAGGCACCCGAAACAATACGGACCAAACGCTACTCCCCTTCCAAAAAGGAGCCTTTCGGCTGGCCATCGAAACCCAAACCCCAATCATGGAAATGGCTGTAATCGGAGCAGATAAACTGATGAAAAGGGGCTCTCTCCTGCTCAAACCAGGGAAAATCAGGGTTTACTTTTCCAAGCCCCTCATTCCTCCTACTACCTCATCTACTAACGAGGTGGATGCCTTTGCTGAAAAATGCAGAAATAGACTAGAAGCGATGATTCTTACCCATGAGTAGTGGGAAGCTCGTCTTCCTCTGAAAATACCTCCCGAGTTAGGTCCTCAAACAGGACGTAAAGCACCAAAAAAGTAAGCGGTAGCGTCACCACTAAACCGATTCCAGCCAGCAAAATTCCCGCTGCATTGAATACAATAAAAATTAGAACCAAGACCAAAAACTGCCACCAATTACGCGTGATAAGTTTTCTACTCCATTCCATGGCTGACCAGGGATCCATCCCTCCAAAAATACCCATTTGAATCGCAAACAAGTAGCCAACACCAAGGTATATCCCCGGCAGAATCAACGCGATCAATCCCAAGGCAATTAACACCTGGCTGAGCAAGGAAATGATTACCGAAGGAATCCAAAAGCGAAAGCCCGTAAAAAAATCAGGGTAAACCACTGACTCCCCACGACTCATCTTATTGGCAACTAGGTAAAACCCCGCATAAAAAGGTGGGGCTAGCAAGGTACTGTAAACAATCATGTACTCCTGAGCATAGATCACGACCATGCCTTGAATGGAAAGAATCAGAAGCATGTACATGGAAAAGAAAAACGGATGAATCCTGTAAAGCGCCCATGCCCTTACAAAAGCAGCCTTAATATCTATCGCTACAGGTACCGTAAGCAGGCGGTCTATTTTCATTTATTTACTAAAAGCCTCCAAAATATCGTGCTTGGTAATGATATGAATTTTGTCCGCTGTGTCACGAACCAAAACAGCTTTTTCCTTTTCTACCATAGAAGAAAGTACATCTAAGGTGGAATCCAAAGCCACAAACTTCATGGATCCTTCCATGACTTCTGCCACAGTTGCATCTTTCAATAAGGGGTTATCTATAATTTTTGCTAGAAGTTTATTGTCTGTCAAGCTTCCAACTACCTCCTCTCCATCCAACACAGGAATCTGAGAAATACTTTTCCCATTCATCAAGCCAATGGCTTCTTTTACCGTGTCGGCTTTGTTCACTGAAAGGAGCTGATATGTCCCACTTCGCTGCGCAATAATATCCCGAGCCGTAGCATAGGTTTTGTCTTCCAAAAACCCATGATTACGCATCCATTCGTCATTGTATACCTTGCCCAAATAGCGGGTTCCGTGATCTGGAAGAATGATTACCATCACATCTCCTTCTTTTAAGTGCTCCTTGGCATACTCCAAGGCTCCATGCACTGCAGATCCACAGGACCAGCCTACAAAAAGCCCTTCCTCTCGTGCCAAGCGCCGAGTCATTACCGCCGCATCCTTGTCAGTCACCTTGATGAAGTGGTCAATCAATGAAAAGTCCACATTCTTTGGCAAGATATCCTCCCCAATTCCTTCGGTGAGGTAAGGATAGATTTCCTTTTCATCAAAAATTCCGGTTTCCTTGTATTTCTTAAAAACCGAGCCATAGGTGTCTAGACCTACCGTCACAATGTTTGAATTTTGCTCCTTCAGATACTTAGCCGTACCACACATGGAACCGCCTGTGCCTACACCTGCGGCATAATGCGTGATCCTACCATCCGTGTCTTTCCAGATTTCTGGTCCGGTAGTCTCGTAATGCGCTTGCGCATTGGACAAGTTATCGTATTGGTTGGGGTAGAATGAATTCGGGATCTCCTTATTTAATTTGCGAGCTACGGAATAATACGATCGAGGGTCTTCGGGTGTCACATTGGTGGGGCATACGACTACTTCTGCACCTACAGCGCGAAGGATATCAATCTTTTCTTTGGATTGCTTATCCGCCATCGTAAAAATACACTTGTAGCCCTTGGCGATGGCAGCCAATGCCAAGCCCATACCCGTATTCCCAGAAGTTCCTTCTATCAAAGTTCCTCCTGGCTTAAGCAAGCCCGCCTTTTCTGCATCCTCCACCATCTTGATCGCCATGCGGTCTTTCATCGAGTTGCCGGGATTAAAGTATTCCACTTTAACCAACACCTCCCCTTTAATACCTAAGGAAAGCTTGTTGAGGCGGATCATCGGGGTATTCCCGATCGTTTCGATAATGGAGTTGTAAATCATGGAGAGGTTATATTTGGATACCTCAAAAATAAATGAAATTCTTGGGTCCTGCCTATTCTAAACTAGGAACTGAAAAAAAAATCCTACCTATCCTCCACTTCTATTTTCCAAAGCGCTGGTAGTAAGGACCATTCATAGCGATTCAAACTTACAACTCCTTAAATTCCAGTCGCTTTAAAATATCCAAGGCCACATGGGTAAGGATAGCAGCCACAAAACCTAAACCCAGCACTGCAGCCCCAAAGCCGAAAACAAACTTTCCTGTAACGCCGAATAGCAGCCCGGAGAAAAATAAGGTAGGTACTATTCCAAAAATAACGATACCCCCGATCATCAAGGGCTTGATCAGTATGCGATCCCATCCCTCGTCCAATCCCACCTGAGGAATTAGGTTGACCCCAAGACCAATCACGTAGGCGAAAATCAGGCCCAACGGAAATAGCACGATCAACCAAAAATTGTAGTCCCCAATAAATACGGAAGGAACAATCAGCAGCAAGGCAAAAATTAGTGTTTGTAGCAGATCCAGCTTAATCATATTCCAAAATTTTGAAGACCAACTTGCAGGAATTAAAATAAACCAAGGTTTCTTCAGGTCTCCAATATTTGCCCTTCCAATGCCGGCCATGAAATAAAAGAAGAGCAAAAAGAGGAGGTAAAAGTAAAGTACCTGATGCGAAAACCAGTCAAAGTGGCCTAAACCCGCAAGAACAATTCCCAATACGGCCATTCCACCTGTATACAGCCCAATCAGGGGATGGAGGTCCTGCCTGCTACTCTGCACATAGTTTCTCCAGTACAGGGCCTTGGCTCCCAAACCAAATTCAGGAAGTGCCAATTGCTTTTTGGAGTTTAGACTGTAGGCATCCTCTGTCACCTCTTTTGTTCCTTTCGCCTTTTCCAGACGATCTTCATTGTTCTGGGTAGCATCCAACACATCTTCATAGTAATGCCCAGAATACTGAATCACCAACTTCACTACTGCATAATAAGTGACGCAATACAGAAACAAATAGGCGGAAGATAAGATCCAATTCCCCTCCAAAAAGTAGGACATCATCCCCCTACTCCAGCCTACTACAGGAAACAAATCAAACCAGGGCGAGGTAATCCAAGCAAACATTCCCTCCCAAAACACTGGAGCCAAAAACCCAGGTATCAAAACCAGAGCACTGAGGAGTACCCCTAGCACCAAAACGGCCACTCGCAACTGCTCCAAAATCCCAAAGCGGGTGTGCAGCGTGTAAATCAAAAACCGAAGCGGAAAAATAAGAAAGAAGTAAAGCGTAAAACCGAGTAGCAAAAACATGCCCCCAACAAAGTCTACACTAAATTCACTGGCAAGCTGACCACCGCTGTAGACTAAAAAAATCAAAGATCCACCCAATGCAGGCAAAATGGATCTCGCCATGTAGTACATCAAAATATTCTCGGGCTTCACCGGTGCAGGAAATAGCAGGTTTACGTCTGCCATCTTAAAAAAAGTAATGTTGTTTTTAGTAGCCCGGTACAGCTGAAAAATAAAAAAAATCAAGGCCACAACCGTCAAACCACCGATGACATTCTGCTGGGTGACATCTGCCTCAGCTGCAGCATCCAAATTCACTTCAGAGCTGACCCGCTCACTACCTGAAATTCCCTTGGAATACATAAAGACAAAGTACAAGGCAGCAATCCCATAGGGAATCAAGCGAAGTGGGTTCCGGAAAATTAGAAGAAGATTATTGATGAAAATCAAAAAATCCTTTTTCAGGAGTAGGCGAAACTCATTCATCTTTGGTCAATTCTAAAAACAAATCTTCTAAACTTAGGCCGGATCCAGTTTCTGCTTGTAGCCTCAAGTTTGCAATCGTGTCATTGCCAATAATTTGGCCATCCTTCATAATCAGGATCCGGTCCGCAATCGACTCAATTCCTTCAATCAAGTGGGTAGAAACCAAAATAGTTTTCCCCTGCTCCTTCAATGTTTTGAACAAGTTTTTGGTGTTTTTAATCGCTTTGGGATCCAATCCAATCATCGGCTCATCAAAAAATAGAAGCTGCGGGTCTGGAAGCAAAGCACAGCAAATCGAAACCTTCTGCCGCATGCCTTTGGATAGGTCTCTTCCCAATTTTTTCTGCTTGTCGTCAAGCTCATACAATTCCAACAATTCCAAAGCCTTGGGCTTCCAATCCTTCACCCCATAGGCTTGCGCGATAAACTGCATGTGCTCCCAAATGGTCAATAAATCGTAGACATAGGGCGTTTCAGGAATGTAGCTGAATAATCGCTTGGCCTCCACCGACAGGTGATCGTGTCCCCCAATCGTGATCTCTCCGGCTGTTTTGCGGATCAAACCCACAATACACTTCATGGTGGTGCTTTTTCCAGCCCCATTGGGTCCAAGCAAACCTACCACTTCGCCACCTGCAAGGTCAAAGCTGATGTCTTGGACAGCCGCCTGCTTGTTGTATACTTTTGTGAGTTGCGTAACGGTTAACATTTCGTGGTATTTAAAAGGAGGATAGGCTAATGTTTTGTTCCAATCCAAAAGCCGATTTGAAACTGATTCGGGTTAACTAGGTAGCGAGCAAGGGCAAAAAAGATAATTCCAATCTTATTAGACTTCTCTGATTCTATTATTTTTAAATAAAAAAAATGATTCGTTGTAGCTAGCCATTTAAATCATCCCTTGGCACCTGCAAGCAGGTATAGAACCGCCATCCGAACAGCTACCCCATTTTCGACTTGATCTAAGATAATAGAGTGTGCAGAGTCTGCTGCATCTGAGCTCAATTCTACTCCCCTATTGATAGGGCCCGGGTGCATGATCACAATCTCTTTGTTGAGTCCATCTAGCATCTTTTTGTTGATGCCATAGTACAAAGAGTACTCCCGAAGGCTTGGAAAATACTTGATTTGCTGACGCTCCAACTGAATTCGAAGCACGTTGGCTACATCACACCAGTCCAAAATTTTGTGTAAATCCAACTCGACCTTCACCCCAAGACTTTCGATGTACTTGGGAATCAAAGTGACTGGCCCGCATACCCGAACTTCTGCGCCTAGCTTTTGAAGGCAGAAAATATTCGAAAGCGCCACCCGAGAGTGCAGGATATCGCCGATGATGGCTATTTTTTTACCGGTTAGGTCACCCAACTTTTCCTGCATGGAAAAGGCATCCAAAAGCGCTTGGGTAGGATGCTCGTGCGTTCCATCTCCCGCATTGATTACATTGGCAGGGACATTTTTGGAAAGGAAATGAGGGGCTCCTGGGCTGGCATGACGCATCACCACCATATCCACCTTCATGGCCAAAATGTTATTGACCGTATCCACGAGGGTTTCCCCTTTCTTGACAGAACTATTTGAGGATGAAAAATTGACTACATCTGCACTCAGTCGCTTCTCTGCCAGTTCAAACGAGAGCCGGGTGCGGGTAGAGTTTTCAAAGAAAATATTGGCAATGGTAATGTCACGAAGGGAAGGAACTTTCTTGATGGGCCGATTGATCACTTCCTTGAAATTAGTGGCCGTATCCAGCACAAGCCGGATGTCTGCTTCGCTAAGTTCTTTGATGCCTAAAAGGTGCCTGGTGCTGAGTTGCGACATAGTTAGCTCGTTACTTTCTCTGTAATCCAAATGGCATCTGCGGGATTTCCCTGAGCCACCCACTCTACCACTACATATTGACTATCTAAAGTATTGACTTTGACGCCATAATAATCCGGCAGGATCGGATAGTCCCGGGTGAGTCTTCGATCTACCAAAACCATTAATTCCACTTTTTGGGGTCTTCCAAAGGCAATCATCGCATCCATTGCTGCACGAACCGATCTGCCTTTGTAGAGCACATCGTCAATGAGGACTACCTTCTTGCCCTCTACCAAAAAATCGATTTTGGTTTCGTTGGCCTTCAGTGGGAAGTCTCTTCTTCGGAAATCGTCGCGGTGGAAGGTGGCATCTAAGTATCCCGATGGAACTGTTATCCCAGAGATTTCTTTAAGTAGTGCCACAATTTTGTCCAGAAGCAAGGTGCCTCTCGGCTGTAATCCCAAAAAAACCGTGTTTTCGAAATCGTCGTGATTTTCGATAAGTTGGTAGCAGAACCGCTTCAGTGTGATGTCAATCTGCTGCTGATCGAGGACTAGCCGTTTTTGCATGGATTAAATTTGCGGTAAATATAGAAAATAAACTAGTTTAAGTCCTCATTTGGCACATACAAATCCCCGTTCAACAGCAATTTTTGGATAAAAAATACTTCTCGAACGGCTTCTTTATGCTGTTCATTCGTAAAGCGAATTTTTTGCAGACCCGACAACACATAGTAGGGCCCATACCAATGCAGCAGTCGTAGCGATCCCAAATCCGTGAATTGTATTTTTCCCTGCGTTTCGTCGAGCTCTAGGGGTATAGTTTGATTTTCAAGCAGCCTCTCCCCCTTTTTGAAGTAGTTGAGCTTGATCTGATCATTGATGAGGTAAAGATGAAACACATCCTCCCCTTGCGCCGAAAACTCCGCAAAGGGTTCCGGATATGTAGTATTGACATCCTCATACCTGGCGGAATTATCCCAAATGACTTGCCCTGTTTTGGCTACTTGTATGAAATGGGCTGATCGATAGGTGTATTCAGTCACCAGGGTATAGGTTTGGACAGGCCCACTTAAGGAATTGTAAGGGTCCATGTAGAAAGGAATATAACCCATGCGACTCGCTCGATCGTAGCGGTAGCGCTGGGAGGGTAAAGATGGGGCTACAGTCCCAGAGCCACGAGAACTAGAAACTGAAAATTGATCGAAATAGACCAAATAACTATCCTCGAGTTCCTTGATATCACGGATGGCATAGCTATTCCGTATGGAAGGCGTTTTCCCTTTTTCAAGTTGTTCCGCTACGATTTCTTCTGGTTTTACCCGCTGTTTTTCGGGCAGGTAGGTGTAAAAATTAGGAAAATCTGCCAGGCTATACAGCCCTATATTTTGCTCGCCAAACTCATTGATCTGTGCTAAATACATGCCCTTGTAAGCGTTTCGCACCTCTTTGCCGTATGCACCAATCAGCGTTTGACCATATCCTGAACCAGGAAGAAGCAGGCCGTCAAGCGGCTCATCATCCAGATCACCCAAAGGATCCAATTTAAGTTCCCGCAAAAGTGTTCCTTGCAAGTCAAACGTCAGTACCAGTGTCTCTTGCGATTTGAAAGGCCCTCTCCGACGGAGAACTACCTCCAAAGCCTCCAGCTCGGGAAGCTTAAGAATCTGGACCACATGGGTTTCGTTCCCATAAATCCCCTGTACGGTTTGAACAGTTTTCTCTTCCAAAGAAAAAATCTGTACCACCGGACGAGCGTCTGCGCTACCCATAAAAATCGCCTTCTTATCCAGCACCAGAAACTCCACGAGGTCCATAGGGAGCAAATTGTCAGCTGCATACTCCATCCCTATCTGGGTGTTTAGATCTAGGTGCAACACATATTTGTCTGCCGCCGCATCATCCCCCTTGGCAAACAATACATACAATTGATCTTCATCTATATCGTAGCCAATCATATCAAAACCTTCCTTAATCTTGACTTCCTTGATGGTATCAGATTGAAGCAGGTCGGTCATGAGGAAATATTCAAATACAAGATCAGCATTTAGCTTTCTCGCCTGGAAAGTGCGAAAAGCCACCAGTCCTGAAGGGATTCGCATCAATTCAAAGATCGGTTCGAACGATTCTGCAGGAGTCTCCATCCGCTCTTTGAACTGCAGTTGGGCTGCTACCGGTAAGGCAAGGAGCAATAGAAATAAGGCAAGAATATACCTGTTCATGAACATAGGGTCTGGATCAACTGATACGCTTCTTCGCTTAGGGAATGTACAGAAAGGCGCGACTGCTTGAGAAGGGTGATTTCAGCTAAGCTGGGTTCGGCCTGCAGCCGACTCAGGGTTACTGGATTGGATAAGGGCTGAATAGCTTTGAGCTTCACGGCTACCCATATTTCATCTTGGGTATCCGGAAATGCGGACTTGGTTACCTGGGCAAGGCCTACTAGCGCTTTTTCGGTTCCGGAATGGTAAATAAGCACCTGGTCACCAAGCCCCATCAGCTTCAGAAAATTTCTTGCCTGATAATTCCGAACTCCATCCCAAGTGTCCTCTCCTTTTCGTTCCAAATCCTTCCAAGAATAAGTGCTGGGTTCTGTTTTTACAATCCAGTATTGCATACTTCTTTCTTTCCCTGTTAAATCCCCCCTTGTTTCAAGGAAAGTTAGTTCTAAGGCGTTTAAATTGAAACTATATTTGTCAACATTTGTGTTGAAAACCCGCTAAAAATAAAAATCTTGGACCACAAGGCTATTTTAAACCGACTCAAGCTGTGCATTCAGCTCCTGGAACTTCACGAGGAAAATCCCTTTAAAATCAGGAGTTACCAAGGAGGATTGAATGCCTTGGAGCGTTTGGATCAAGACCTGATGGCGCTAAGCTCGCAGGACTTAGCGGCTATCCCAGGTATTGGAAAAAGCATTCTTGAGGCGATTCAATCACTCAAAGAAACCGGTTCATTCCCCGCCTTGGACGCACTTCTGGAGCAAACTCCCTCGGGCGTGTTGGAGATCCTCCAAGTAAAAGGCTTGGGGCCCAAAAAAGTTCAGGTCTTGTGGAAGGAGCTCGGGCTTACCTCCACGCACGAATTAATGGAAGCCTGCCAAAGTGGAAAGGTAGCCCAAACCAAGGGCTTTGGCGAAAAAACACAAGAAACCATCATCCAAAGCCTACTTTTCAAGGCTTCGACTTCCGGAAAGTGGCTCTATGCCGATATCGAAGAGACCATTCTTGGGATAGCTGAGCAACTGAAGCAAGTTCTTCCGAAAGCCCAAGTGCGTGTTGTGGGCGACTTTGCACGAAGAATGGAAATCCTTACTGAAGGGGAATTTTTGATTGCTTCGGAAGACCTAGTAGCCCCCAAAATCAGCTTGAGTCAAGTTGAGGGAATCGTTTGGGACAAGCCAAACTCTGGCCCAATGACCTGGAGAGGGAAATTGGAAGAGCCAGAACTACAGCTTGTCATTCACTTTTGTAGCCTAGATGAACTTGCTTCTAAGGAAATGCTTTTTGTGGCCTCCAAAGCCCACCTCGGTACTTGGGTCAACGAGCAGGAGACTGTAGGGGAACTGATTCGGAAATCAAAATTTGAATGCGAAGCGGAATTTTTTCAACTAAACAGCATGCAGTTTATCCCTCGAGAAATGCGTGAAGGCATGGGGGAAGTGGAGATGGCAAAGGCAGGCACGCTCCCTACACTACTCGAGAACAGCGACCTCAAAGGCATCCTACACAACCATTCCACCTACAGCGATGGACAACATATGCTCCGGCAGATGGCCGAGTACTGCAAAGAGTTGGGTTACGACTACCTGGGCATCTCCGATCACAGCCGAACAGCGAGCTATGCGGGTGGGCTAGAGATTGAAAAAGTAGCCAAGCAGCAGGCAGAAATCGATGCGCTCAATCAAGAATTGGCACCTTTCCGCATCTTCAAAGGTATCGAATCGGATATCCTTCCTGATGGGAGTTTGGACTACCCCACTGAGGTCTTGCAGAGCTTTGATTTCATTGTTTCTTCCGTACACTCGGTACTCAATATGGACCTCAAGCGTGCTACAGACCGCTTGCTTACCGCCATTCACAACCCCTACACCACGATTTTGGGCCATCCCACGGGGAGGTTATTGCTGCGAAGAGAAGGCTACCCCATTGACCACAAGGCCATCATCGATGCCTGTGCAGAAAAGCAGGTGGTGATCGAAATCAACGCCAATCCTTGGAGATTGGACCTAGACTGGAGATGGGTTCACTACGCGGTTGAACAAGGAGTGATGCTCTCCATCAATCCAGATGCGCATAAAATGGAGGGCTTTGCCGACATGCAGTATGGAGTATGGATCGGCCGAAAAGGAGGACTTACCAAAGAGCTCACCCTCAATGCACTTTCTGGAAAGGAGCTGGCCAGCTATTTTGAAGCTCGCAAAGCAAAAATCTAAGAAATCCCCGAATGAACTCGAATTGATCTCATTTGGGGATCTTTCTTTACCTTTGCCCAATACTCTTAGCCTATGAAATGGTCCTCCCTACCCGAACCCGTATTGCTCCAGCGCTCCTTCCTTTTTGGAATTACGGGGATTTTACTGGGTACCCTTTCCCTGCTCAACACCAAACTCCAACTTCTTGACGCCCCCATGGGTCCGCTGAATGGCGTGAGTTTACTGCTCCAGTTTTTTGGTTTGGGCTTGGCCGTGATTGTTTTGCGCCGACCGAAAGTTGCCGTAGAATTTAAGGAAAAGTCGCAGCTGATGATTCTTATCCTCGCAGTAGCCCTCCTGTTTTTTATTTTTTCGCTCTAATTCATTCAGCCACAGCCGCAATTCTTTCGTATCTTATTCCTAAGGCAAAAGAAAATTGGAGAATTTTTCTCCCTCCTTGCAACCTTTCCTTTGCTACCTGCATCTTCCTTTTTGAAAGTTAAACCAAATGTATTTACCACCCCATTTCTCCCCTGAGGAAGAACTGATCGCGGGATGTCTTTCTGGAAACAGACAGGCCCAGCGTCAGCTCTACGAGACCTACTCAAGGAGATTTAGGACGATATGCCTACGGTACCTCAAAGATCAAGAACAAGCGGAGGATGTGATGATCCAAAGCTTTATGAAAATCTTTGAAAAGCTTTCCCAATTCCAAGGAAAAGGGAGTTTTGAGGGATGGATGAAGCGGATTGTGGTCACCCAAGCACTGATGGCCATTCGAGGCAATCGCTCCCTTACCCTGACTATCTCCCTAGAGGATGTAGAGAGAATACAAGAGCCTGCTGCCGAAGACCTGAACCAGCTGGAAGTAGCAGAATTGATGGAATTAGTGCAAAATTTGCCCTTGGGATATAGAACCGTCTTCAACCTATTTGCGATTGAAGGGTATTCGCACCAAGAAATCGGAGAGCTCCTCGGAATCACGGAAAGCACCTCCAAATCCCAACTCAACCGCGCTCGAAGCGTGCTAAAAGAAAAAATTACGAGTCTTCAACTCCAACCCAAAATTACGAATGGCTAAATCAGACGAAGTATTGGATCGGGTTTTTAGAGAAAAACTCGAGAACCAGGAATCCGCTCCAGGCCCAGCAGCCTGGGACAAGCTAGAAGCCCAATTGGATGCAGCGAAGCAACCGAAGAAAAGTTCCTGGTGGGCGATAGCAGCTGCAATGCCCTTGCTGCTAGGTCTTGGGTACCTGATCTGGTCCCAAGTACCGCAAACAGTACAAGAGAGTTCCCTTGTAGCTATTGAAGAGGTGTCGACTAGTACTCCTGTAACGGAATCAACTATTGAAGCCAAAACGATGGTACCCGAAGAAGCCCAAAAACCGGTATCTCTTACTGAAAAAAGGACTTCTCGCTCAAGTAAACCCACTCTAAAATCAAGCTTTCCTCAGGAAAATGCGAAGGAGGTCAAAATGGAAAGTAGGGTCGCCGAAGCACTGCCATTGCCAGTTTCCCAAACAACATTGGAAGAGCAAGTAAACTCCACTGAGTCCAAGCCCTTGGTAACCGCTGAACCTAGTCGAATCAACACAACACCAAGTACTCCACAACCCACCTTGGCAGATGGGGAAGACCTAGACGGATACCGCATTCGGATTTTCTCCGATGGATTAAAAAAAGAGGCTGCGCCAACTAAAAATTTGATCACTGAACTCGGAAAAACTGTCGGTCAGGTGGAAGGACTCCTTGACAAACTAGACGAGGGATTTGTAGAAATTCAAGATAAAAAAGAGCGGCTCTTTTCTTCCCTAACGAGCCGTAAAGCCCCTTCAATCGAAAAACAATAAAACTAAACCAAGAATACGTAAACAGCAGAACCCATGAAAAAATTAGCGCTCCTACTCGCCTTTTTAGGATTTGCAGCTCTGGCACAGGCCAAGACAAATCCTGAATCAACCCTGGAAAGGGTGATTCCTACGCTCAAAGATTCTGTAGTCATTGAATTTGGCAAGGCAGGAAGAATTGTCATCATCGTCGAATCCCTAGCTGATTTCGAGAAACTGAAGGGGATGAATATCAACCAAATCATCGCTGAGCTCGGCGTACAAGAAAACAAAACTACAGGCGAGGTGACCCTGGTAGAAATCCACAAAAAGGATGGCTCAGTCAAAGAGGTAGTTCGTGTCAGTGAAAACGGTGCTGAGACCGAAGTGCGCGTTGGGAGAATGCGTGTCTACGTAGATGAATCCGGTGCGGACACCAAGGTCAAATTTGAAACTGATGCTAAAAATGAGGTGGATCCCTCTTTCAAAACCGATTTTGGTGTCGATTTCGGGATTAACAATTTCCTTCAGAAGGGCAGCTTCCCAACCTCCGATCAACCCTATGCCACTAAAGGCTGGGGTAGTTGGAACGTAGGATTAAATTGGTTGGGTTCACAGCGCCTAAGTGACAGCTGGAGATGGAATTTCGGATTGGGCTTTCAATGGTACAATTTCAAATTTGAAAATCGAGATTTCCAAGCTGTACGTGGCCGAGATCAAATTGGCTTTGTGGAAAGAACCGATGTAACAGGTGTCAAGAGCAAGCTATCCGCTTCCTACCTTACTGCCATGACCTTACTCGAAGTGAACCTAGGGAAGGACAAGGACAAAGGCCTTACCCTGGCTGTCGGACCCTATATCGGCTACCGTCTGGGAGGTAGATCCAAATTTGTATATGAGGAATCCGGACGCGCAGTAGATCGAACCGAAAAAATCAATACCGGACTTTACTTGGAAAACCTACGCTATGGATTCCGAGGGGAATTAGGCGTCAACAAGAACATTACCTTTTTCAGTACCTACGATTTGAACGAACTCTTCCAAGCAGGAAAAGGACCCGTTTTGAATCCGATCACTTTTGGAATCATACTTTTAAGTAACTAACCGAATTTTTATGAAAAACTACACCTACGCAAGTCTACTTGCCTTGCTCCTACTGGCCTCCACCACCTGGGTTTCGGCCCAAAATGTAGTGGTCAACACCACTAAAAAATACAACAACATCAAGCAGATCGAAGTTGAAAGCGGCTGGCTAGATGTAAGTTACCAGGGAGGAGAAGGATCGGAAGTATCCGTGGAAGCCTATTTGGAATCCAATATCGCGGACCAAGACATTGTCTTTGTTACGCTGGGGGATGTCCTTAAAATCAGCTACAAGAGTAGTTCAGAAAAGTACAATTGGAACAGTAAAAGCGAGGGATATATCAAAATCACGGGACCAGTAGCACTGGTCCTTGAAGTTAGCGGCACCTCCGGAAATATAGATATACAAACCCTTGAATCGGAACTGACCACACTGCAGCTTACCTCAGGCAATGTAGCTGCGGCAAAGATTAAGGGAAATCTAACCTTGACCGCCACCTCGGGCAACCTAAAAGCAAAGGGAATTGAAGGGAATGTGGACGCGAGATTAACCTCAGGAAATACCACCCTAGAGGACATCCAAGGTGCTGTCCAGTATGGTTCTACCAGTGGAAATTTCACAGCAAAAAATATCGGAGGCCTCCTGAATGTTCAACTTACTTCTGGCAATGCCAAACTAGAAAACGTAAAGGAGCTGGGCACGATGAGAATTACTTCAGGCAACATGACTGCAGTCAACGCTGGGCTAGGATCGAAGACTCAATTTAGCGGTACCTCGGGCAACTTTACGGTACAGACTCCATCGGACCTTGGCGCCTTCAACTACAACCTAAGAGCAACCTCCGGGAACCTGCGCGTGGGAAATACCACCAAAGAAAAATCATTAGATATCAACAACAATGCCGCCAATACGGTGCGAGGCAACATCACTTCAGGAAACATAACAATCACCAACTGATTGGATTGATTTCAACTACGCGATAGGCGCGCTCAAGCAGGCCGGGAAATTTCAGTAAGAAGTTCCCGGTCTTCTTTTTTTAACTTCATCAAGCGCACCATTCGGTCCGGCGTGGGCTTTCCCAAAGAGAAGAAGACGAGCGTCAACGTAAATAAAAAGACAAAACCTGGGCTTCCACTCCACAGGAGACCTGCTGTACTGAGAATCGAAACCACCAAAAGGAGCATAAAACGCTGCCGAGTGGCGGAAGCATACAAAGCCACCTTTTCCAAGAGGGAGGCTTGCTGAAAGGATTGCTTTATTTTTTGATGAAATAACAGGTACTGAAGCACCAAAAAAAGGACACCTGCTCCAAGTAGGAAATATTGAGCCCAAGCGGGAAGGACGGGAAGGGTCTGGGAAAAACTCCCTGATTGCTGGTACAGGTACACAGCCCCAAATGCAGGCAGTGCAAGGAGTAAAACCACCACTGTAAGGCGCTCGGTACGTTGGTAAATCGTGCGCAATTCTTCTTTTTCCATTATTCGATGCGTATGTAAATATCTTCAGACTGAGGTCTAGAAACGCAGCAGAGCACATAGCCATCTGCCACCTCTTTTTCACTCAAGCCTGCATCTTCATCCATTTTAACTTGACCTGAGGTCAACCGACCGCGACAAGCGGTGCATAGTCCACTTTGACAACTGTAAGGCATGTTGAGTCCTGCGGCTAGGCCAGCTTCCAAAATCGTTTTTCCAGGATCTACAGTCACCAAATGCTCTTCTCCTTCCACCAAGATGCTTACGTCTCGAGAAAGTAGTCCGGACTTGATGCCCGCTTTGGCCTCCTCTTTTGCTTGTTCGGCAGCAGCTGAGAAAAAGCTCTCGCTGTGTATCCGGTCACTAGGCACAGAAAGTTCCTCCAATACCTTCTGGGTCGTTTGCATCAGCCCTTCTGGACCACAGATGAAATACTCCTCCTGATAGCGTGGCTCGTATTCGGCTTGCGCAAATAGCTCTTTCAAGCCCGAAGCAGAAAGCCTTCCTCTCATCCCTGTCCAGGATTCGTCCGCCTGGCTCAAGTTATGGATTACGGTCAAACGATCTGCATTCGCTTTTTCTAGGAGTTGCAACTGTGCTCCAAAGATGATTTCCTCTTCCTTACGGCTGCAGTAGATCAAGGTAATGCGCGATTCAGGCTCATTTACCAATACAGACTTCAGTAAACCCATCATCGGCGTGATGCCGCTACCTCCAGCAATCAAAAAGAAATGCCGCCGGTTTTTGGAATGAAAGGGGGTAGTAAAATTCCCCATTGGCTTGAGGACATTGAGGGTTTTTCCAGGAAAGACCTTGTCGTTCAAGTAATTGGAAAACAAGCCTTTGGGAACTCGCTTTACGGAAATACCTGGGAAGGAATCTACAAAAGGTGAGGTGCACAAAGAATAGGACCTGCGTTGTTCCTTGCCCTCCAACTCCAAAACCAGGGTTAAAAATTGTCCCGGCAAGTACTCCAAATAGGGTTCGGGCTGTTCAAAGTAAATGGTTACTGTATCGGAAGTTTCCTTAACTACCTCTCTGACTTTGAGCGGAAGGTAACTGCTGCTGGACTCTGCCTTTTTCTTGAAGAAATTGAACATGGGATAGTAACTAAAGTGATGCAAAATTAATCCCTTAACCCAGAATCCGAGACTTGATAAGATAAATTTGTAGGATTAACCTCAAATCACTGTAGGAAGTTTAGTTGAGCAAGAGAAATCATCCGTTCTACTGTAGATTTTGGAGGCAAAGGCGTACCTTTGACCAGTAAAAAACTAAATCTTTCCACTTTTTCGCTCCGCAAAATTTACGTTATGGAACTACAGGCCCTCACCGCTATCTCCTCTGTGGATGGACGTTATGCTGGCAAGACTGCCCCACTTCGAGCCTATTTCTCAGAATTTGCGCTGATCAAGTATCGGGTGCAGGTAGAGGTGGCCTATTTTATTGCCTTGTGCGAACTTCCCTTGCCTCAGCTTGCCTCCTTTGATAAAACCCTTTTCCCAAAGCTCAACAGCTGGGTCAGTGATTTTTCTTTGGAAGATGCCGAGTGGATCAAAACTGCGGAGCGAACTACCAACCACGACGTAAAGGCAGTAGAATACTTCTTGAAAGAGAAATTCGATTCTTTAGGACTCGAGGAATACAAAGAATTCATCCACTTTGGGCTCACCTCTCAGGATATCAACAATACAGCCACCCCTTTGATGCTGAAGGAAGGGCTTCAGGAAGTTGTACTTCCTGCACTTCAGGGCATAATTTCCCAGCTATCAGCACTTTCCTCCGACTGGGCCGCTATACCCATGCTTGCCAAAACGCACGGACAACCTGCCTCACCAACCCGTCTGGGAAAAGAAATTGACGTATTTGTAGTGCGATTGAAGCAACAGTTAGCGCTACTCGCTCAGGTACCCTATGCTGCCAAATTTGGCGGGGCAACGGGGAATTTCAATGCGCATCATGTCGCCTATCCGGAGATTGATTGGAATGGGTTTGCCAAGCAATTTGTAGAAAAATCTTTGGGGCTTAGCCGCTCCTATCCCACCACTCAAATCGAGCATTACGACCATATGGCTGCTATTTTTGATGGCTTAAAGCGCATCAATACCATCCTACTGGATCTTTCCAAGGACGTATGGCAGTACGTGGCGATGAATTATTTCAAGCAAAAAATCAAAACTGGTGAGGTAGGCTCCTCCGCCATGCCCCACAAGGTCAATCCCATCGATTTTGAAAATGCAGAAGGCAATCTTGGCATTGCCAATGCGCTTCTGGAGCACTTGGCAGCAAAGCTTCCCATCTCCAGATTACAGCGAGACCTGACCGATAGCACCGTGTTGCGCATCGTGGGAGTACCTCTTGCACACATGCTGATTTCCTTGGAGTCGCTTCACAAAGGTTTGGGCAAATTGGAATTGAACCGTGCAGCGATAGATGCTGATCTGGAGGATAATTGGGCCGTAGTAGCTGAGGCTATTCAGACCATTTTGAGACGAGAAGGGTTTCCAAAGCCCTACGAAGCCTTGCGGGACCTCACCAGAACCCACTCCAAGATCACCCAGGCCTCCCTTACGGAATTCATCGAGGGGTTGGCCATTTCTACGGATCTGAAGACCGAACTGAAAGCCATCACCCCCTTTACCTACACGGGAATCTAAATATTAGGCAGCAAAGCGGGATGCGATTCCTTCTTTGGAATGACCCCAAATGAAACCACTATTTTTTAGGATACCGATAGAGGGTAGGAATAATTCCATTGCGTTTTTCACTCAAGGTAAAGTAGGCATTTCCCTTAAAATTAAATCCTATGGCCTCTCCTTGTGGTTCCGGGATGTAAGGCAGACGCAGTGGCGGGGCTTGCAGCGCTTCCGAAAGAGATTGATTGGCTTGACGGGTCCAATAAAATACTTCCAAATAAGTTTTGATTAGGATTTTGCTTCCATCCCGTGAAACATCAGCCCCTACCGAACTGGTAAAATCAAACGAATGCAATTTTTCTAAAAGCGCGTTCCCTTTTTCAAACCCATCAGCAGGTACCCGGTAAAGCGTGTTTTTAGACTCTCGCTTAGACACCAAAAATAACTCCCCAGAAATAGGATCTACCAGTAAGGATTCTGCATCCTTGGGCCCGCCTGGAAACTGGAGGTTGACTCTGTCGATTGCGCTACTGGGAATTGCTTGCAATAGCTCAGGCTCCAAAAATCGGTAGAGATAAACTTGATCGTACTTGGCCTCGTTGTCACCTATCTCGGCTACATAGATATAAGAACTTCCATTGGGGCCAGGCCCTACGGCTATATCTTCCCAATCTCGGTTGCGTAAGCCAGAAAGTTCGAGTTTCCCTAGTTCATTGCCCAAGGTATCCAGCACAAAGACAGCGGCTTCTCCACCACTATCTGTATGTACATAGAGGCGGTTGGGGTAGCGGTGAGAAACTACCAATCCACTCACCTCTTCCAGAAGGGGATTTTCTAATTTGCCCTGAGGAGTTCCTGCTAAAAAAAGGGAGTCAATTTTTTGATTTGCCGACGCATTCTTTTCACCTACCTGGGTATTCCCCTCAGCACAGCTTTGGATAGAGAAAGCTAGGACGACTGAAAAATATAGGAGATTGATTTTCATGATTCAATAACTTCAAAACTGGCCAAAAAAGGGCTACTTGGCTGCGGATTGCTAGGGTTTAAAGATAAGTAAATCTTTAGCGATCGATTTCCACGAGAAGTGAAGTTTTGGATTTGATAAACTTCAGAATGAGGTAGAGGACTCCCGAGCCTACACTTAACCCAATCAATATTCGGCTAGTATAATGGTCAGGGTTAAAAAGGAGTACCGAAACATCGAACAAAAAGAAAATTAAAAACAAGGCGGATAGCCCATTCTTTTCTTTTGACAACACTTTTTTCCAGCTGAAGGAAATTTTTGGAGGGCTGAAATTGCTGAAATTGGGTAGAAAAGCAGGGACTTTAGCGCTCCATTGGAGGTAAACTTCTCCAAATTTTTTGCGGAGAAATTGCTCTTCTGCAAACATGATTCGTTCGTAATACACCCAATAAAGCAGACAGAAAGAGATGACAAACCAAAGATCTACCGTAACCAAGGCAGGGCCTAACCACATCAAAAAATTGCCCACATAAAGGGGATGGCGAACCAAGGAATAGATTCCTGTTTGGTTGAGGGTATCCGCAACCTGACCTGCTTTGGTATTGCGTCCAGAAGTATTAGGAGGGGAATAGCCAACGGTGTATACTCGAATCAACAAACCCAAGAGCCCTACTCCTATCGCTACTGCAAAGTAAAGTTGTTCGTAATCAGCTACATAAAGGGGAAATTCTTCAGGATGAAGCACCCTTCGTAGGTACCTTGCCCAGCCCACCAAAATAATAACTATCGGTAAAAAACTCCGGTAACGAAATAGCCAGTTGCCTTGGGTTTCTAATTCTTCTTGAAGAGCCATTTTTGAACAAAGGGGGAAGAAAATATGAGTTAATTTAATTTAACCTTATTGTTAAATTAATGTTAGCAAAAATAAAGAAAAAATGATTGTATGCAATCCTACCATTGGCTTACCGAGAGGTTGGATTACTGCTAGTCAACGGTCCACCGTCGACAGCCATTTCGTGGTGTAATGCAGTGTAGCCTCCAAATTTGGAATACGCGATTGTATCCTAGCAGGATCAACGGTGGACAGTGGACGATTGATAAAAAATCAACTGTCAACAGTCCACGGTCGACAGCAGATTGTAATGAACCTCAAGCCTAGATCCTACTAGGCACAAATTCATTTAGATAATACAAGTAAAAAAGAGGCTGTCTCCTTTCGGGACAGCCTCTTTTTGATTCCAGCCTGGATTAGATAATTAGCCGCATCTACTTATAAGGGAAGAAAATAGTGATTGAAGTTCAATTCAGTGAGCCGTGGACCATGGACTGTTGACCGTTGACAAATTGTCCACAGCTGAACAGGTATCCTACTCACCAATTTGTCCACTTCAATTTTTTGAGTGCCTTTTTTTTGAGGTCTTGGCTGAGAAGAGTTTGTCCGGTGAATACATCCGTTAAAATCTCACAGGCACGCTGCCCATACCTGCCCATAAGTAAATTTCTTGCAGCGGGCATAAAATAAAAAAAGGATGCCATCACTTCGCTAAACCGTAACTCCGGAAGGAGGCGCTCTTCCAGGGCAGCTTGATAGGCATTGGCGGCCTGCTCAGGCTGATCAAACTGTCGAGCGATGCTTTGCCCTGCCAGGATCCCCGAATAAATAGAGTTGGTCAAGCCTTCTGCAGTCAAGGGATCGGCGAATCCAGCGGAATCACCTGTTAGAAATACCCCTCTTCTAGAAAAGCCATCTGTCCGCGCTCCAACGGGGATTTGAAAGCCATGGGCATCCTCAAAGGTGGTTTCCTGTATTCCTAATTTTTGGAGGTAGGCTTGGTAATAGGTACGGAGTTGAATCTTTTTGGGTGCAAATAATCCTACACCTATGGAAAGGTGATTTGCTTTGGGAAAGCACCAGCCATAGCCCTGGGGGATTGCATCAATGTCAAAGCGAGCTTCTTTGGAGAGGCGCTCAAAATCTGCCAGGCTTACTCCCACTTCGTATTCCAAGGCAGGAATTAGTTTGCGCGTTTCCTTCCATCCGGCGAGCTTGGCGGTAGGACCCAACACCCCATCTGCTGCCACTATATAGCGAGCGTGAAAGAGTTGATCCTGAGTATGAAGGCTAATGTGATCTGCAAAATCAAGTTGTTTGAGTGTTTGCCCCTCAAGAAGCACAGCCCCAAGTTTGACAGCTTCTTGGACGAGCAGGTGGTCAAACTGGTCTCGCATCACCATACTCAAAATGGGAAAGCTGCGCTGCGCTGTAAAGGGCTGGGTTTGCTGGTCAAAATACACCGCCAAGGAATCGAATTCTTTTTCTATGGCATCTTGTACGGAGATGGGGAGCATTTCGCGCCCACGAAAAACTAGTCCTCCACCACAGGTTTTGTACCTCGGAAGGGTTTCTTTTTCCATAATGGCGACAGTCCGGCCTGCTTTTACCAGTTCGTATGCGGCCATCGCCCCTGCGGGTCCTGAGCCCACCACAATTACATCCCAAATAGGATCAATACCCATAGCAGCTTTAACTAATTAAATTCATTCGCAGGAGGGAAAATTACAGAAGAAAAATAAGGCATCACGAATAATCTCAATTTTTCTTCAATTGAGATTACCCAAAACTAGCAGCGAAATAAGTATGGAAAGGCCTAATACAACTTACGAACCTATCTTGGAGGTACTCGATTTAATCAATAGCCCATTGTAGATGTAGGTTACTCCAAGTACCAAAGCGCCAGCTATTACTGCAAGAAGCACATTATAATAAGCTGGTGCAGAAATAGTTAAGCGAAGAAAGAGGGTGGCTAGGGCGAAGGAAGAGTAGCGAAACAAGTTGTAGTACTTGCTCGAATACCTCAGGGAAAATATCAAGATAAAGATGTCGGTGAAGATCAATAGCGTGTAGAATGATTGGATGCTAAAGGATACTACGCCCGTATTGAGGGCTCGGGTGATGTCCAGGACCACAATCAAGAAAAATACGAGCGCGAGGTAGAGGGAGATGACCTTTTTGACCGAGATAAACTCTGCCTGTTCCTCATTACTCTGTGTGATTTTCTGGTGTTTTTGGGTGCGGTAAAAGAGGGCCGTCATCCCAAAAATAAGTACTGCTCCAAAGCCATCTGCCACCATGGGCAGGAGCTCGAGCAGGAGTTCAGGCTCCCAACTAAGTTCTCCCATGTAATGCCCAAATTCTTTGAATGCATCTCTTAAGAGCAGCAGGGAAATAATTTCAAACTGTTTGCCGATGGAGTCTGCTACCGACTTGGGTAGTAGGAAGAGCAAGCCTATGATCTCGAAGACCAATAAGATGGTGAAGGCGATCTCGACGGCAAAGAAGGGGGATAGTGTAGGAAAAGGGAAGGATACTTCTAAATAGATCAGTAGCGGCACCACGGAACCTAAAATAAAAAAAACAACGACCAGATTGCTGATCCAGCGGGTACTTCGAGGACTCTCCCAGTGGTGATCTAGCCAGTCAAATGCGCGAAGATGTGCGGAAAGGAATCTATTCATGTGATTGATAATGAGTGTAATATTGGATAAAACATAAGAACTCCAATTTGAATCAATATGTTCTGATTTAGAT
>CAMBMU010000009.1 GCA_945868725.1 Spirosoma fluviale | reverse complement strand
CCATCTCCCCCATCTGCTACCGCTTGACTCAAATAGGTTGCAGCAGGATATTCTTGGGCTAAAACCTCCTCAAGCATAGAAACGGCCTCTAGGGCAGTAAATGTTCCTTTGAAAGCGTTGGGAGCAATTAAAAACCTCATTCCTACTTTATGCCTCCTTCAGCCTGCTTCATTCGAGCAAAGTAATCCTTTGCAGCGGCTTTCACCTTAGGGGCTAAATACAGCGCTGCGATCATGTTCGGAAACGCCATCACCGCATACATTCCATCGACCAAACTCACGACCAAATCCAAGGAAACAACAGCCCCTACCACGATCATAATCAAGTAAATATAGTTGTAGTACCCCGCCATCTTCGCCCCAAAGAGGTAGCTGGCGCATTTTTGACCGTAATAAGAGTACGTAAACATAGTGGAAAGCGCAAAAACCAATGCCGAAATCATCAAGAGGTATTTGCCAATCACTGGTATCCCCAGTTCAAAGGCTTCAAGCGTAAGTTTCACTCCATCATTTTCAGAGTTTTGCCAGACTCCAGTCAGTAAAATTGCAAAAGCAGTGAGCGAACAAACTACAACTGTATCGATGAAGGGGCCCAACATGGCAATTAAACCCTCTCGAATCGGCTCTTTGGTCTTGGATTGACCATGTACCATCGGAGCAGTACCCAAACCTGCTTCATTGGAAAATAAGGACCTTCTAGCACCAATAATGATCACCGAACCCACGGCCCCTCCCATGACTGCATTTCCTGTAAAGGCGTCAACAAAGATCAGTTGAAACACTTCAGGAATGTTTCCAAAATATTGGACAATAATGATTAATACGGCGAAAAAATAGATGCCCACCATAAAAGGAACCATTTTTGAAGCTACTGAAGCAATACGCTGAATCCCTCCCAAAATCACCACCGCTGTCATCAGCATCATGATGACCCCGATGATCCAATTATTTCTGGTCGTTTCTGCTGCGGTTTCCGGCTCCAAAAGCACTGCCTGAATCACAGCCGCCAATTGATTGGATGTAAATACGGCCAACAAACCAATGATTCCTGCAACACAAAAAATATAGGCTAGAAATTTCCATTTCTTACCCATCCCATGCTCGATGATGTACATGGGACCCCCTTGGATTACTCCTGTTGAATCCTTGCCTCGGTACATGATGGACAAACTACAGGTGTAGTACTTGGTGGCCATACCCACAAAAGCAGCTACCCACATCCAAAAAAGTGCTCCTGGACCTCCCATATTTATGGCAATGGCTACGCCAGAAATATTTCCTAAACCCACCGTAGATGCAATGGCTGACATGAGTGCTTGTTTGGAGGTGATTTCTCCTGGAGCCAATTTATCCTCGTATTTTCCTTTCAAGAGTTCTATGGCATGCCCCATTTTTGTAAGTGGAACAAAGCCAGAGTGGATAAAAAAGAACGTCCCACCACCCAAAAGCAAAATCAAAATTGGCGGACCCCAAATCCAATTGCTAAAAGTGATAATAAGCTCTTCCAAAGCACCCTTTTTCTTAGTTTCCCAGGTTACTTTGGGGGATTTGTAAAAATCAACTCCTTGAATGGTCCATCTATCTCCTTGAACAGGGACACGTCCCAAAAAACTATCCCAGCTCCTTTGCTCTTTTTTAGTCCAAGCTACCTCAGCAAAAGCTGCTAATCTTGGAAAAGCCAAGTAGTCAATATCGGCACGATTTGTAACGGTCTCAGACCAGAGCGGTGCCTCAACACCTAAAATATCCTCCCTTGCAAGTCCCTTTACATACGTTGTAGGTTCCCATAAATAGGCAGAATCTAATTCAATGTAAGCAGCCCAATGCAAGCCAATTCGAGAAAGGCTATCGTACTGCATGTCGAGGTAGGTCTTTTTGGCTGGAGATAGCAAGACCTTATTTCCTTGGTTTTTTGCTAGAATTGCATTCTCTTCCTCAGCCCAAAACTGAGCGATATTGCCAGGAAGCAATTTGCCAGTGGCCACCTCATCCCAGCCCATGCTTACTTTGTTATACTTGGACACAATATCCTGCACTCGCTCTACGAAATAGATATAGTCCTCTTTTTCGGTCACAAGGGACTCATCCCCACCAATATGGAAATATGGACCAGGAGTGATCAAGGAAATTTCTCTGACCACACTATCCACGAAAGCATAAGTCACTTCCAATTGTGGAGCAAACGTACTCCAGCCTACCTCAATGCCCGTATACATTTGAGAAGCTTGAGGAGCTCTGAGTGGCAATTGGTAGTCTAAAGGCTTTTTATTAAGTGAATCTAAGCCTTGGCCTATGGGTAAGTTGACCCCAGGGTTTAATTCTGCATAAGAAGCAAGCGCCGAATTGGTATGTCCAGGCATATCAATTTCCGGAACAATCGTTATAAATCTAGCTGCTGCGTACGAAACGAGGTCCTTGTATTCCTCTTGGGTATAAAATCCTCCTTTGCCCCCTCCCACTTCAGTGCTGCCTCCTATTTCGGTTAATTTAGGCCAAGATTTGATCTCTATTCGCCAGCCCTGATCATCAGTCAAGTGCAAATGAAGGTAATTGAGCTTCAAGCTGGCCATCTGGTCGATGTAAAACCTCACATCCTCAATAGCTATAAAATGACGAGCCACATCCAGCATGGACCCTCTGTAGGCAAATTCAGGCCTGTCAACTACTTTACCCTGTGGTACAAGCCAATCGATCTCTTGAACTGTTTGATGCCTGATCTCCGCTGGAAAAAGTTGAATGAGAGTTTGCATTCCATAAAAAAGCCCTGCTTCTCCTGAGGCCTTAATTCGAACCTCCTGATCAGAAACAACTAATTCATATCCTTCTGAAGCATCAGAACTGGTCAATTCAAGAACGATATCCCCAGAATCTTTGGAGATAGGAATCTCAAAACCAGTAGCAGGCTGAAGGCTTTTTGCAAGAAATTCAGCGATAATAGGCAACCGTTCACTACTGCCTACTAAATGAATTCCAGAGGAAGACTGTAACTGAAAGGTTCCACTTCCATTCGTGAGTTCTTGAGGCAACGGAATCAAACCTGCTTCTGTAATGGATGCAGGCTTTTGACATGATCCTAAAATAAAGAGAGAGCCAACGACAAGGGTCCAGAGTATATTTTTCATGCTGGGGATTTTAGTCAAACATACTTTAAAATAGTAGAAATTTGTTTTTAGATAGTCAATAAATATGAAACATGCCTCCAAAAAAGTGGAAGGGCTCAACTAAAATAAATTTTTGCCTTGCTAAAGACTTTTTCAACTATTTGTACTTACTTGATATTCCGAAATATATAGGTCATGAAAAATAAAAAAACACATCAAACAGAAAGCTCAAGAAGAGACTTTATCAAAAGTTCAGCACTCGCTTTTGCAGGAATAACACTCCTACCAAGACATGTGCTGGGTGGCCCTGGCTTTATCGCTCCTAGTGATAAACTAAGAGTAGCATCCATCGGCATCGGGGGAATGGGATATGGTGACCTTACTGGAGTTCATAAAAGCGGCAAAGTAGACATCATAGCCCTCTGTGATGTAGACGATACCCGTGCGGCAAAAGGAAGACAAGATCATTCCAAGGCAACCTATTACAAGGATTACCGCGTGCTGCTTGAAAAAGAAGAAAAAAATATCGACGCCATAACAGTTTCCACACCTGATCACATGCATGCTGTGCAAGCGATGATGGCTATGAAAATGGGCAAGCATGTCTACGTACAAAAGCCGCTTTCTCACGACATCTATGAAGCTCGAATGCTCACCCAAGCAGCAGAGAAATTTAAGGTAGTTACTCAGATGGGAAATCAAGGTTCCTCTGGAGATGGGGTCCGAAGTATGCTGGAATGGTATGAGGCAGGATTAATCGGAGAAGCCACCAAGGTATGGTCTTGGACCGACCGTCCCGTATGGCCACAGGGCATTCCTTGGCCAAGCAACCCAATTGCTCCTCCAGCAGATTTAGATTGGGACCTTTGGCTAGGTACAGCTCCCTATAAAGATTATGTGGGTAATTTGATTCCTTTCAATTGGAGAGGATGGTGGGATTACGGCACAGGAGCACTTGGAGATATGGCCTGTCACATCATGGAACCACCCTTCAGAATTTTAGGACTGGGATACCCAAAGTCCGCTGAATGTTCAATTGGGTCGGTCTATGTTGGAGAATTTAAGAGAGGTCATTTCCCAGAAAGCTGCCCTCCCTCTTCCCATATTACCCTCCGATTTGACCGCCCAGGAAAAGAAGATTTAGAGTTCCATTGGATGGATGGAGGGATAATGCCTACCCGACCAGAGGAATTAGGTCCAAATGAGATGATGGGTGAAGGTGGCAATGGAGTGATTATCGAAGGAACAAAAGGTAAAATGATGTGCTCTACTTATGGTGCAAATCCGCTCCTTTTACCTACTTCAAAAACCAAGGATATTTCGGTAAAAAAATCGCTCTATCGTGTGCCGGGTGGAAATCAAGGCCACTACGAAAACTGGGTAAATGCTTGTATTGCGGGTTATGGATCCACTGAATTTAAGCAGCTTAGCTCTCCTTTTTCCATCGCAGGACCTTTGACTGAATCCATATTGGTAGGTAATTTGGCTATCCGAAGCTACGACTATCAAGTACCACGTGCAGGTAATTCAAATCAAATGGATTACCCTGGCCGAGGAATTAAACTCCTATGGGATGGTCCAAATTTGAAAATTACCAATTTTGAACCAGCAAATCAGTTTGTAACTCGAAATTATAGACCTGGATATACCTTATAAAAATCATATAAAAAATGTCACCCCTACCAAATCCGGTGGGGTGACATTTCTAATATTCATTATCCACCACCATAATCCTACCACCCTTTCAGGGTTTTGATGGAATCATCTATGATTATTTCATCTAGGATCATTTCACTAGTATCATTTCATCCCTTCGGGATTGGATAGGTTATAGGATAAAAACCCAGGAGGGGTGAAAAATTATAATCCCCACCCCAAACCCCACCGGTGTGATTTGTTTCTGCCCACTCCCCAACCCCTACGGGGTGTCATTGTCCTAGCGTCATTATGCTGGAGACATGTTTCTAACCCCTATGGGGTGACATTATGCTAAATTGTAATCAAAAACGATCCCCCTCAACCCCGAAGGGGTGACATAATGCTAGACATGATTATGGGATAAATGTGGTTATTCCGGATACGTTTCAAACAAATATCTCTCATCGTAGTCTATTCCAGATTTTACGAGAAAATCGATGTATTCATCTTTGAAAGTCTTTTTTTCATGATGGGCTTCTTGATTTGCAATGTATCGGTAGACATTGTCAATTTGAGAATGCGAATATGAAAAAACACCATAGCCTTCTTGCCAGGAAAATTTACCTTTTACCCATTTATTTTCATTGATAAAATTGCTTGAGTTGTTTTTAATATCACGAACGAGGTCGGGAATATTCATCGCTGGTTTCAAGCCTACAAAAACATGGACATGGTCAGAAACCCCATTTACAATAATGGGCTTTTGATTTTTCCCTTTTATGATTCCAGAGATGTATTTAAACACCTCCTCGCGCCAGGGTTTTTGCAATAAATTTTGCCTGCCTTTTACTGCAAAAACATATTGAAGATAAATCTGTGAATAGCTTCCCGCCATAATTTTTACGATTAAAAAATTCCTACAATCCTATTATACCACCATCCTACCACCCTTTCAGGGTTTTGATGGAATCATCCCAATTATTTCATCTAGAATCATTTCATCCCTTCGGGATTGGATGCCTTGGTATCTACAATCATCCCTAAAATCATTTCACCTAGCATCATTTCATCCCTTCGGGATTAGGTAGGTTATACGATAAAAAGCCCGTAGGGGTGAAAAAATTATAGAAAAGATTTTAAATACCCACCCCAAACCCCAACAGGGTGGCATAATCCTAGATTGTAATCAAAAAATGATTCCCAAACCCCAACGGGGTGGCATAATCCTAGATTGTAATCAAAAAACGATTCCCAAAACCCCGAAGGGGTGACATGATTGTAACCCCAATGGGGTGTCATGATTGTGGGAATGATTATAATTACATGCCTTATTGGTCCAAAATAATCGCGAAAATTAATGGCACTACAATGGTAGCATCGGATTCAATGATGAATTTAGGCGTTTTCATGCCTAGCTTACCCCAAGTGATTTTCTCATTAGGGACCGCTCCTGAATACGATCCATAAGAAGTGGTGGAATCAGAGATCTGACAGAAATAACCCCATAATGGAACATTGGTACGTTGCAAATCTTGGTGAAGCATCGGTACCACACAGATTGGGAAATCACCAGCAATACCTCCTCCAATTTGGAAGAAACCAACGGTACTAGCATCTGTAGCATTTACAGTATACCATTCAGCCAAAAACATCATGTATTCTATGCCAGTTCGTACGGTGTGCACATTCTTTACATCACCAGAAATGACGTGACCAGCAAACATATTACCCAAGGTAGAATCCTCCCAACCTGGGACAATGATCGGTAGGTTTTTCTTTGCCGCTTCCAGTAACCAGCTATTTTTAGGGTCTATTTGGAAAGAAGCATCCAATTTGCCAGAGAGCAATATTTTGTAGAAAAATTCGTGCGGAAAAAAGGCTTCTCCATTTTGATCGGCCTTCACCCATTCTTCCAGAATAACATTTTCAATTCTTCGCATCGCTTCCATTTCTGGAATACAAGTATCCGTTACGCGGTTCATGTGGCGCTCCAACAAGTCTTGCTCCTGCTCAGGAGTAAGTTCCCGGTAGTTTGGTACACGCTCGTAGTAGTCGTGAGCAACTAGGTTAAACACATCTTCCTCCAAATTTGCTCCAGTACAAGAGATGATTTGTACTTTGTCTTGACGAATCATTTCTGCCAAGGATATCCCTAATTCGGCAGTGGACATTGCGCCAGCAAGAGTAACCATCATTTTTCCTCCCTCATTCAGGTGGGTTTTGTATCCTTCGGCGGCATCAATTAGTGCTGCAGCATTGAAGTGACGGTAGTTGTGTTTTAAAAACTCAGTAATTTTCATGTCAATCGGTTTTTCTAAAGCTGCGCAAAATTACCTTTTTTTACGCACAAAAAAACCCGGAGGATATCCGGGTTTCTAAACAGTTTCCTATTTACTTATTTTTTCTTCGCTAGTGAATCTGTTGCGGCTGGTTTTGTCTCAGCTGCCGCAGGATTTGCGTTGTATTTCTTATTCAATCCCTCGGTCACAGATTTGGTAATATCGATTGCATCGGTTGCATACCAGATAGCTCCTCCTCGAGTGTGGCTTAAGATTAGATCGATGCCGTTATCTTTTGCGTATTCCTTCATGTAATCTTGAACCTGAATGTATACGTCATTCAAAAGTGTAGACTCGTCAGAGGAAAGTTCCTGCATCAAGTTATCTCTGTAGCTGACGAGGTTTTGTTCCTTCTGCATCAACTCATCCTGCTTGGCACGAATCTGATTTTGCGTCAGGTTACCTCCATTCTGCTGAAACATGGCCACTTCTTGTTCAAAACCCTTGGCTCTAGCTTGCAGATCCAAATCCAACTTCTTTCCTTTTTCAGTAATCTCCTCAGATCTCTTTTTGAAAAAATCATACTTGTTGATCACTGAGTCGGTATGCACGTATGCAATTTTCAGGTTGCCAGCTGCTGCACCCTCTTTGGAAGAGGAATCAGCTCCAGCTGAATCTGATTTTTTACCACAGGAATAAACCACTACTGCTACGAGAGCTAGAACAACGAAACGTGTAAAAATTTTTTCCACTTGAATAAAATTAGGGTTAATAGGTCGCAAATATAGATAAAGTATTCATTTTGCAAGAATCACAGAAAAATTCCCACGTTAAAATCAGTTAAAGCCCTAAAAAAAGAGATCCTGAGCCAATCGAAATACTTGGGCATGGGCATCCACAATATCTCTGATTCGCTTCGAATAACCACCCCCCATGCAGCACATAATTGGAATTCTCTGGTTCCTAGCGGTTGAAAGTACCAGCCGATCACGAGCTTGCACCCCTGCTAACGTTAACGAAAGCCTACCCAATTGATCTGTTTCCAAGACATCTACTCCGCTCTGATAAAGGATAAAATCAGGCTGCTCCAAATCCATAATCCGCTTTAAATTCAGATCAAGGATTGACATATAGGTCGCATCATCTGTGCCATCTGCTAATCCAAGGTCGAGGTCAGACTTTTCCTTTCGGTGAGGATAGTTTTTCTCCCCATGCATGCTGAAAGTGAACACTGAAGGATTCTCCAGAAAAAGTGAGGCCGTTCCATTACCTTGATGCACATCAAGATCCACGATTAGGATCTTTCGGGCCAATTGAGACTTGAGTAAATAATTGGCTGTAATAGCCAAATCATTTAGCATACAAAAGCCTTCACCTCGATTGAAAAAGGCATGGTGCGTTCCACCAGCCACATTCATTCCAATTCCAAATTCCATTGCATAGCGGGCTGCTTGCACAGATCCACCAGCAATACAAATTTCCCGTTCGATCAAGGGCATACTTAGCGGAAAGCCAATTGCACGGATTTCAGTTTTAGTTAATTCCAGGTTTTTTAATCGAGTCAAGTAGGTTTCTTGATGGGTAGTCAGAATCAACTCCTCATCCAACGGCTGCGGTATAAAAAAATTTGAATCAGTCACCGTTCCCTCAAATAGCAATTGCTCAGGAAGCAAGCTGTATTTTTCCATTGGGAACCGATGCCCTTCAGGTAATGGATGTGCAAAAATCGGTGAGAGGGAAATTTTCAGCATAAAAAAAGCGCTAGTAGACTACTAACGCGATCTAATCAGTAAAGCTTTTGTATCAATCTTCATCTTCAAAGTCTTCGTCCTCAGTCATAAATGAATAGAGGGTATCATCCAAAGTTAAGGTGTCGTCATTGAATTCCTGAATAAATTTTGCAATCACTTGCTCATCTATTTCATCTACATTTAAGGACACATCCAAGCCAATCCCGTAATCGTGGTGGGTATCTATGTCAAGAAATTCCTGAACCTTAACCGTTTCCTCTTCTTCCATCTCCATAATTAGTTCCGTGATGAACCAACCAATTTCCTCTTCTTCAGGAGTCAATGGCTTCATGTTGCCATTTTCATCTTCTTCGTAATTGATTGCTTTAAAATTAGGAAACTTTTTGGCAGCCTCATGCTCAGCCAATTCGTATACTTCACTAGCATGGTGGAGACGGAGGGTGTAGAGCGCAGTATCGTAGATCACTTCCTTTCCCTCGTAGGTGCCTACAAAATAAAAGTTGACGTATTCCTCTGAGTTTTCTTCGTCAGGAATTATTTTGAAAGACATTCCTGATTTTTGCAACTCTGCTTTGAGTTGGGCAATAGTTTCAGGGTCAGATCCTGGATTGTTAAAGTTCATCTCTGGTAGATTTTGAAATGTTAGTTGGAAGTTTCAGTTTAAACGAATATGGAAGAAATTCGGTTCCCTTTGTTAAAGAAAGGATATATCAAAAATGTTTCCAAAAAAAATAGATCAAGATTTTGTAAACCTACTCTTAAAGGAGGAGGAAGGGTTGAAATTAGAGTACAAACAACAAATAAGTTCCCAAGAAAAGATAGCAAAAACTCTTTCAGCAATGGCAAATTCAACTGGTGGCCTTATTCTAATCGGGGTTTCTGATCAGCGAAAACTAATTGGTATTGATCCAGAAGAAGAGCGTTACATGATTGAGGGAGCAAATCAGGACTTTTGTTCGCCCAAAGCAGATTTGGAACTCCAAGTAATCACCCTAGACCCAGAGTCTATTTATGATGAAGAAAAATACGTTCTGCTCGTCATGGTCCAACCAAGCAAAGTTGGAACGATCTATGTGAAACAGCGGGATGGTAACCAGAAAGCGTACCAAAGAGTCGGAGATAAAAACCTAAGTTAATCTAGACTTACCCCTAAAATGCTATTGATTAAACTTAGAATCAAGGCAAAGGCAAAGGCCCACCAAAACCCATCTACCGAAAACCCAGGTGTCAACTCAGCTGCAATCAATACAACTGCTGCATTGATGACTAAAAAAAAAAGCCCGAAAGTGAGAAGACTTATTGGGAGCGTGAAGAGAACTAGTATGGGTTTAACTGTAAAGTTGATCAGAATGATGACCACGACCAGGATAATCCCAGACAGTAGACTACTGATCTGAACCCCGCTGAGGAGAAAGTCAGCTAAAAAAACTGAAATCCCTCCTACAAGGACTTTGGAGAGGAAGGAAGTGGTTGACGATGAGTTTTTCATTTTTTTTGCGTTTGGGATAGAAGCTGAAAAGGAGAACTACTTACATTGATTTACTTAGAAAAATTATTAACAGGTTTTTATAATTATTAATAGTTAAAATATAGTCATTTTTATTAAAAATGAATTTTTTAATTCTTTTATTTTACTCTTTTTGTTTTTAAAATGAGCTTTTTTGGTAGTTCATTGCTTTTTAAGATAAAAATCAGAGAAAATGAAGGGAAACCACTGGTATAAATCTTCAATTAAGTCGAGATCAACTTCTATATTTGTCTGACTATTAACATTCATCTCAAGTGATTCTATTCCTTTTATTCCTCCTGCACTGGTATTTTTCATTATTCTGTCAGAGCTTTTTTCTCCACCGCTACGCAGCTCACCAAATGTTTGTCATGAATAAATATTGGGAAAAGTTTTTCTACTTTTTCACTTGGCTATGGCAAGGGAGTTCGTACCTCTCCCCTCGAGCTTATGCCATCTTGCACCGTATGCACCATGCGTATTCGGATACACCACAAGACCCGCATAGCCCACACCATGCAGAAAATCTGTTTTCGATGATGTGGAAGACCAAAAATATTTACAACGACTATTTTAGCTTTAAGCTGAAGCCAGAGGATCGGTTTTCGAAGGACATTCCGGATTGGAACAAATTCGATCGTTTTGCAGATAGTATGCTGGTCAGACTAGCTTGGGGGATATTTTATGTTGCCATTTATGTTGCGTGCATCTCCTATTTTGAACTAGCAGGCACGCATTGGTGGATGTATTTCTTGTTGCCAATTCACTTTTTGATGGGACCAGTTCATGGTGCTATCGTCAATTGGAGTGGTCACAAGTATGGATATGCCAATTTTGATAACAATGACAAATCAAAAAACTCGCTTTTACTCGATGTTTTGATGCTTGGTGAATTGTTTCAAAACAACCATCATAAATTGCCAAATCGCGCCAATTTTGCGGTTAAATGGTATGAGTTTGATCCTACCTATCCCATTGTAAAGCTTTTGCATGCCACTGGAATCATTAAGTTGCGAACTGCTTAAGGCAAGCCATCTACTGAAAAGGGGTGTTTCTAGTTTAGAATCACCCCTTTTTTTTAAAGAAATAAGCTCCAGGTGGAAGATCAAAACCAAAGACTTGTAAGAAAAAGTAGCTTAGCATTTTAAGTTGAATTCTTCCAATAATTTCCTTCCTACTTTCAAGCCTTTATATTTGTAGCCTTATCCCACTACCCAACCGATGAATTCATTTATCCAAGAATTGAAATGGAGAGGAATGCTCCAGGACATGACCCCAGAATTAGAAGAGCACCTTGCCAAAGGAATGGCTTCAGCTTATCTTGGTTTTGATCCCACTGCAGATTCCCTACATATTGGTCACTTGGTTGGGGTGATGACCTTACTGCATTTTCAACGAGCAGGTCATCAGCCAGTTGCACTTGTTGGTGGCGCCACAGGCATGATTGGAGATCCATCTTTCAAGTCCTCCGAACGTAATTTGTTGGATAAACCTACCCTGGATCACAATGTGGACTGTATTCAAAAGCAATTGGCCAAATTTTTGGATTTTTCTGGAAATCAGGCCAATAAAGCGAGTCTAGTCAATAACTACGATTGGATCTCTCAATTCACTTTTTTAGAATTTATTCGGGATGTAGGCAAGCACATTACGGTCAACTACATGATGTCCAAGGATAGCGTAAAAAGACGCCTAGAAGATGGGAATGGCCTTTCCTTTACGGAGTTTAGCTACCAATTGATTCAAGGATACGATTTCTACCATCTTTGGAAAAATGAAAACTGTACCATTCAATTGGGTGGATCTGATCAATGGGGAAATATTGTTACCGGTACGGAATTAATCCGTCGAATGGGTGGTGGAAGTGCTTTTGCATTAACCGTACCCTTGATCACTAAAGCAGATGGAACCAAGTTTGGAAAAACTGAAGGGGGTTCGGTGTGGCTAGATCCAGAAAAGACTTCACCCTATGCTTTTTATCAATTTTGGTTGAATGTATCTGATGCCGATGCTTCCAAGTACATTCGGATTTTCACGGTGCTCGATCAGTCTACAGTTGAAAAATTAGAGAAAGAACATGCGGAAGCACCGCATTTACGCATTTTGCAAAAAGAAATTGCAAAAGAAGTGACCTGCATGGTCCACAGCAAAGAAGATTACGAGATGGCACTTAAAGCCTCCGATATTCTATTTGGCAAGTCCTCAACCGAGGATTTAGCTTCACTTGATGAGCGAACATTTCTCGCAGTTTTTGAAGGAGTTCCCCAGGTGCAATTGAGTCAATCGCAATTTTCTCAACTTGAAAACGTACTGGACCTTCTTGGGGAAAAGACAAATTTTCAGCTCTTCCCTTCCAAAGGGGAAGCTCGAAAAATGATCCTTGGAGGCGGCGTGAGCATCAACAAAGAAAAAGTGGAAGATCCTCAAGGCCCTGTAGCCTATTCCCTTCTTCAAGGAAAGTATTTGCTGATTCAAAAAGGTAAGAAAAACTACGTCATCGTAGAAGTTCTTGCATAACTAAAACGAAGACTCATCACTAACAAAAAAATAGTGCCGAATTAATAACATTTGACTCCTAGTCAAATGTTATTTTTTTTGACTAGGATTTAATACATTTGAATTCACACCTTTTTTCCTTTTAGTTACCAATGGCAGGCGAAAAAAATAAAGAGAAATTAATCTTAGATGCAGCAATTGCCTTGTTTACAACTCAGGGCTTTGCAGCTACTCGAATGGAAGATGTATCGAAAAAGGCAGGCATTAGTAAAGGCTTGACTTATTTTTATTACAAAAACAAAGAGGACCTTTTTATGGCCCTTACCAAGAAAGCTTTCGAACAACTAAAAGATGAGTTTAGGGAGTCCTTGCGCGCTAAAGGTAAAAATGGATTGGAAATGTTGACTGATTTGGTTCAACGAATCTGGAAGTTTGCCAAGGAACAACCTGTGTATTACCATTCGATCATTCATTTTTTGGACTTACTAAAAAAATATACTTCCCCAGAGTTAAAATCGCAAATCAATCCATTGATTCTAGATTCGATTCATTTTCATAAACTTTTGGAACTTCAACTGGAGCCTACCCGATTTGGAATCCAAATCGTGTCCCAGGGAATAAAAGACGGCAGTATTCGGACAGAATTGCAACCAGAGATCACATTTTACACCGTTTGGAGCATGGTTCTTGGCTATGAAAAAATGGAAGGTCCCATTTCTTTTGAAGGAAAAGAAACCAAAATAAGCCCGGAGGCATGGCAGCGTGGATTCCTTAAACTAATGCAAGAGATGCTAAAAGGAACTATTCAGGCCACGAAGCCACAGGTGGTGCAAGCTAGTTTATTTTAAAAAAGGGGCTTTCGCCCCTTTTTTTATCTGCTTTTCCACAATTCTTTTAACTGCTTTCCATTGATTAGCAATACAAAACGGATTGGGTTAGGTACCAAAACAATACGCAGGTCCACTTTGCCCAGCTCATCCGATTCAATAGGTACACCCTGTTTGCCACTAACCTCGTATGTGATACTCCCTTTGGCATCAGGAAGCATTTCCTGGTAATGATTAGCCAAGTATGCTGTGGGCAATAAAACATCCGAGTCTGACTTTAACTTGGCGTAAATCTTCTCCAATTCGGGAGCTAAATCCTCCTCGTAATTTTCGTTAAAGTCGTCCTCGAGATCATGCAATTGCTCCTCTAAATCATCGTAGTTCGCATCACTATATTCCAAGGCACTTAGCTGATTCCTTTGTTGAACAATTTCTGTAAGCTCCTGGTCTATTTTTTCCCAATTCATGGTTGATCTCTTGATTGTTTGACTACAAATATGGCGATAATCCTAAAATTAGCGATTCAAATTAAAGCAACTATTCACTTAAAAGGAGGATTTTTCCATTTCTACCTGCTTGTTCATAAGCATCTAATGCAGCTTTAAACTCAGATAATGGGTAGCTTGCTGCCACATCTACCTTGGAGCTATCCTGCATCAAAAACCCAAAAACCCGTTGAAAAGCTTTCATTCGTTGTTCAGCAGGGAGCTCTTCAATCCAAGTGCTTAGCCAGAATCCATCGATTCGTAGATTTTTAAATATGAGCAAGCCACTATTGATCGAAAGATTTTCCAAGGAAAGCGCTCCAAATACCATCATCCTGCCCTTTTGCTTCAGACAAGACAAGGCCTTCACTCCCAATTCCCCTCCTACCGCATCAAAAACAACATCTACACCTACCTCGGTTTTTTCAAAGACTACTTTTCCTAATTTTTCTGTTGCTGTATTGATCACCAGTTCAGCACCTAAATCTAGCAACAATTGCTTTTGGGATTCATGACGAACAGTTGCCGCTACACGGATACCCTTCGCTTTAGCCATCTGAATAGCAAATTTTCCAAATGCTGAAGCACCAGCTGTAAGCAATAACCACTGACCCGCTTCTAGGCCAGAATCTTCAATCATGCCATAGGCCGTCATCGGATTGACAAAAGCCTGACAGGCTACCTCATCCGGCATTTGAGCAGGAACAGGTATCACCAAAGCTGCTGGAACACAAACATATTCTTTCCAAGTACCAATGGCAGTAAACATCACTCGAGTACCAGCAGGTACTTTTTCAGCTTCATCCCCTTTTTCTACAACTCCACATGCCTCAAAACCTGCACTGCTTGGTAGCTTGGGTGTTATCCCATACATGCCACGAATAAACATAATATCGGAAGGATTGATATTTCTAGCAGTTACCCGTATCAGTACCTCATGTGCCTTAGCTTGAGGCATTTCACTTTCTTTGAGATACAAGACTTCCTGAGGCGTACCCGTTTGATCAAAAATTAATTCTTTCATGTGCTCGTTAAAAGGATAAAATGAGGGATATAATTTCAAATTGCTTGGGCCACAAGTTACAGCATGGCCATATTTTTCCTATCTTTTGGAAGAAAAATAACCCCAAAACACATGGATTTATCTTCAGTTTTTTCTTTGGATGGAAAAGTAGCTCTGATTACTGGAGCAAGTAAAGGAATAGGATTTAGCATTGCGGAAATCTTCGCTGCTGCAGGAGCAAAAGTAGTCATCAGCAGTAGAAAACAAGATGTGCTCGATGAACAAGCTCTTCAGCTCAATTCCAAAGGATATGAAGTTACAGGAATCGCATGCAATGTGGGGAACATGAACGAGCTCCCGATACTTGTTGAAAAGACAGTTGAAAAATACGGAACCATCGATATCCTCGTAAATAATGCCGCCAGCAATCCTGTTTTTGGACCTGTTCACGAAACTACCCTAGAGGCCTTTGACAAAATCATGAATGTAAATGTCAAGGCAGCATTTGAACTGTGCAGACTTTGTTACCCCCACTTGAGAAAATCTTCCGGAGCATCCGTAATCAACATTTCGAGTATTGGAGGATTGTCGCCTGAACAGGGTCTTGGGATTTACTCGGTTTCTAAAGCCGCATTAATCTCGTTGACCAAAGTTTTCGCCAAAGAATGGGGCGATTCAAAGATTCGTGTAAATGCCATTTGCCCTGGACTTATCCAAACAAAATTCTCGGAGGCACTTTGGTCTAATGAAAAAATCATGTCTATGATTATCAAACAATTAGCCATTAAACGAGCGGGGACATCAGAAGAGATTGGTGCAATGGCCTTATTTCTGGCCTCCCCTGCTTCCACCTACACCACTGGAGCGATTTTAACAGCCGATGGAGGCTTTACCATTTAAGTTACATGAAGCCGACACAAGAAATTGCCCCAGAACAACTGCAGCAACTCCTTATTGCCTACCGGCAGTTTGTGGCACAGAAAATCTTCCCTATAGACCTGCAGGTAGTCAAAGGACCCTTCAAACAGTATTTACCCCAGCTTCAAGCACTTCGTGAACAAGCAAAGTCCCTTGGACTTTTTGCCCCTCACCTTCCCAAAAACGAAGGGGGGCTGGGATTGAACCTAGTTCAATTTGCCCAGGTATCCGAAATCTTAGGCCAAAGCCCGATTGGTCATTATATTTTTAACTGTGCTGCACCGGATATCGGCAATATGGAGCTACTCCATCAGTTTGGATCTGAAGAGCAAAAAACAAAGTGGCTTGGCCCCCTGCAGCGAGGTGAAATCCGTTCCTGCTTTGCAATGACTGAACCGGATCTACCTGGCAGCAACCCGGTAAATCTGGCTACCACTGCAGTCCTAGATGGGGAAGACTACCTCATTCAAGGCCACAAATGGTTTACCACTGCAGCTGATGGGGCACAATTCACCATTGTCATGGCGGTAACGAACCCAAATGCTCCCTCTCCCTACCAGAAGGCCAGCATGATCCTACTTCCTTTGGATACGCCTGGCTATACCTTGGTACGTAACATTCCCATTATGGGGGAAGCTGGGGAAGACTACCTATCCCATGCTGAAATAAAATTTGAGCAATGTAGAGTTCCTGTAACCAATCGGATTGGCTTGGAAGGCCAAGGATTTGCACTGGCACAAGAACGCCTAGGTCCTGGGCGAATTCACCACTGCATGCGTTGGATTGGAATTTGCGAACGGGTATTTGACATGATGTGCAGGCGAGCCCTTTCTCGAGAACTCGAGGTAGGCAAACCTTTGGCCGAAAAACAGACCATCCAAAATTGGATTGCAGAAAGTCGAGCCGAAATCAAAGCCAGCCGTCTGATGGTCTTGGATACGGCTCAAAAGATGCAGGAATTCGGAGCGAAAGCTGTAAAAGAAGATATCTCCACCATCAAATTTTTTGTAGCAGATGTTCTCATGAAAGTAATTGATAGAGCCATCCAAGTACATGGAGCACTGGGAATCACCGATGATACCCTTCTCTCCTTTTGGTATCGACACGAGCGTGGTGCACGAATCTACGATGGGCCTGATGAGGTGCATAAATCAGCCTTAGCAAGAAGCATTCTTAAAAATTACAGCAGTAAATGAGTAGCACCTTGAATTTTGATTTGCTAAAAGAATATTTGGCTGCCCATTTAACCTGTTCCGCTGAACAAATTCAAGTGGATCAACTTCCAGGAGGCTATTCCAACCTGAGCTTTTTAGTACAGAGCCCAACTGAAAAACTCATCTTGAGGCGGCCTCCTTTTGGTGAAAAAATCGCCAAAGCCCATGATATGGGAAGAGAGTTTAAAATTCTCCAAGGCTTAAAAAAGGCAGGATATACCAAGAGCCCCAAGCCCATCCTTTTTTGTGAGGAGGAGTCCATTTTTGGTGCTCCCTTTTTTGTAATGGAATTTGTTGAAGGGGCAATTTTAAGGAACAAGGTACCTAAAGGTTTGGCACTTGGATCGAAGGAGTTTGAGAAGCTTTCGCGAAGTGCAGTTGACTGTATGGTAGAGCTCCATCAGTTGGAACTCCAAGAATCAGGACTTATTCAGTTGGGTAAGCCGGAAGGTTTTACGCAACGGCAAGTAACCGGATGGGTGGAGCGGTATTTTCGAGCCAAAACAAGCGAATTGCCTGAGCTGGAAATTGCAGCCACCTGGCTCCAAGAAAACATTCCTTCAACAGAGTATACGGCCTTTATTCACAATGATTTCAAATACGATAATTTAGTTTTAGATCCTGATGACCCCTGCAGTATCCAAAGTGTATTGGATTGGGAGATGGCGACAATTGGAAATCCACTGATGGATTTAGGAACTAGCCTTGCTTATTGGGCAGAAGAAAAGGATCCAGAAATCCTCAAACTATTCAATTTGAGTCACCTACCCGGCAACCTCAATCGGGAAGAGCTGATGGACTACTATTTTTCGAAAGTAGCAGGATCCAAGGAAGAAATGATCTTCTATTATGTTTTTGGACTAGTGAAGGTGGCGGTAATCGCTCAGCAAATCTTTAAAAGATATTCCCAGGGCCATTCTAGCGATGCTCGATTTGCACAACTAATCCATGTAGTAGAAGCTGCAGGTAAAAAAGCGATACAAACCCTTCAAAAAAATCAACTCTAATTCACATGACTCTTCAAAAAATTTGCATCCTAGGAGCTGGAACACTTGGCTCACGTGTAGCGCTTCAATCAGCAATTTCAGGATTTTCTGTGTCGATCTTTGACTTGAAACAAGCATCTCTAGATTCGGCTATGCTGACCATGCAAAAAATCCTTCGCCAACTTGTTCGTGCGGGAAACCTTACTGAATCACAAGTCCCAGGAATCCTCCAACGGGTACAGCCTACCTTGGACCTTAGTGAGGCTTTGAAAGGAGCTGATCTTGTGAATGAAAGTGTTACAGAAGATGTCACCATCAAAAAAGCCTTATGGACACAAGTTGGGCAGCTAGCAGACCCAAATACTTGGTTGACCACGAATACCTCCTACCTTCTCCCCTCCCAATTTGCAGAAGAAACTGGTCGACCCAAGCAGTTTTGTGCCTTCCATTTTCATGATGTCTTTTATTCGAGAGTGGTAGATATTATGCCCCATCCAGGTACAGATCCTGCCCTAATTGAGGTGTTGGAACTGCTCGGAAGGCAATTAAATCAGGTTCCTGTCATCGTGCGCAAAGAAAACCCCGGGTACCTATTCAACACGATGCTGATGGCGTTATTGGGAGCTGCCGGAAAATTAATTACCCGAGAAGTAGGCAGTATTGAAGATATAGACAAGTCCTGGATGGTCAATTTCCACATGCCTATGGGACCATTTGGAATTTTAGATTCCATAGGACTGGATACTGCTTGGCATGTCACACACAAAATGCCTGATTCTGCATCGCAAGCATTTGCCGCTTTATTGAAAACCTATATTGAGCAAGGCAAACTTGGTGAGAAAACTGGAGAAGGATTCTATAGCTATCCAAATCCACGCTACAGAGAAGCCGATTTTATTCAATAAATGAAAATTGGATGTACTTGATTTTCTCACCCTTATCCGAAAAAATCTTCTCATAGCGTGTCTTAATGCCGTAATGGGCATCGCGGAACTCACTTTCGTAAAAATCTGAAGTATTACATCGTATCTGGCAGTCAGGTCGAGCACCTAAAACCGATTCAGTATACTCGTAAAGACCTGTATTGTCTGTTTTAAAATGGATGAGTCCTCCAGCCTTGACCAGCTTCTTGTACGTCTCCAGAAATTTGGGGAAAGTTAATCTTCGCTTTTCATCCCCATCTCTTGGAAAAGGATCAGGGAAAGTTATCCAGAGTTCAGAAATTTCGTTTGGAGCAAAAAAGTTTTCGAGCTGCTGAATTTGAGTGCGTAAAAAAGCCACATTATGTATCCCCTCAGCTGTAGCAGTGGAACTCCCCTTCCAAATTCTACTTCCTTTAATGTCTACTCCAATAAAATTTTGATTCGGATACTGCCGTCCTAAACCTAATGTAAATTCACCTCTTCCACAGGCCAATTCGACGACTAAGGGTTGATCCACGGCAAACTGAAGTGTATTCCACTGCCCCTTTACCTGCTCAAAAATAGGCTTGCCTTCCTGTACCACATTGGGGTTGACTTCGTTTTGGGCAAAGCGAACCAGCTTATTTCTACTCATTAAAGATTTTCAATTTCTGCGACTACAAAAGTACTGCCTCCAATAAATATCAGGTCATCTGGGGATGCATTTTTTCTTGCAAATTCAAGAGCATCTGTAACCTTGGGAATAACCTGTCCAACCAGTCCTTTTTCTTTCCCCTTCCTTTCCAATTGATGGGCATCCATTGCACGAGGGATGCTTGCTTGGCAAAAAATATAGGTAGCTTCTTTTGGCAGTAAGTCCAAAACCTTAGAGATGTCCTTGTCATTCACCATTCCAATCAACATCCAAAGTTGGGAATATGAATAATTTCTAAGTTGGTTCACTACCTCTAAAATCCCAGCCTCATTGTGACCTGTATCGGCTATGGTAAGCGGTTTTATCTGCAATAGTTGCCATCGGCCTTTCAAGCCCGTTTGCTCAGTAACATTTTCCAAACCCGCTTTGAGAGCATGATCCGGAAGATTCCAACCTTGATTCCGAAGCTGCTTGACAGCCTCCAAAATACCAGGAAGGTTGAAGCGTTGGTAGTCCCCATTCAAGCCAAACTTTAAATTAAACTCCCCTTCGCTGCTCCGCACTTTAAAATTGGCGGACTGTTGCAGGCTAGGGTCTTCTGATTCTGGTAGTTTAGTTACTTCCCATAGCTGATCAGCAAAAACGATAGTTGCCTGCATTGCAGCTGCCTGCTGTGAAAATACTGCCTGCGTCTCCTTTTGTGTTTGGCTAATCACGACGGGAACCCCTTGCTTTATGATCCCTGCCTTTTCTCCCGCTATCAGAGGAAGGGTATTCCCTAAAAATTGAGTGTGGTCGTAACCGATAGTGGTAATCACACTTAGTTCGGGATGAATCACATTGGTACCATCCAACCTCCCTCCCATCCCCACTTCGATCACTGCGATATCCACGGCCTCCTTTGCAAAATACCAAAATGCCATTCCTACGGTCATCTCAAAGAAACTGGGTTGAAGCTGATCTAAAAAGGCTTTATTGTTGACTACAAATTCCACCACCCCATCTTCCGTAATTTCTATCCCATCAATTCGAATTCGTTCGGTGAAGGATTTGAGGTGAGGGGATGTATAAAGCCCAGTTTTATAGCCTGCTGCTTGGAAAACAGAAGCCAAGGCATGGGAGGTACTCCCCTTTCCATTGGTTCCAGCAACATGAATCGTTTTAAATGTTTCTTGCGGATTACCCAGATGCCCACATAGGGAAAGGGTATTTGTCAAATCTGCCTTGTAGGCAGAAGCTCCCACCCGTTGAAACATGGGTAAAGCATTAAAAAGATAATCCAAGGTTTCTGAGTAAGTCATATTACTCAACCTTGACCACAAAAGTGATTTTCCCTGTTGAAAAATCAGCCGCAGCAGCTCCAGATTTTTTGAAATCAAGTTGGTTGACTACTTGGCGGTAATAAGCCAATACAGCATTGGATACATTGTATTCCAAGGGGATTGCTTGGACGACTTTTCCGGAACCGTCCACCGTTATTTTAAAGACCATTCGCCCATTTCTGGTGGATACCCTGTCGTTGATAGCTGGTCGCGAAGCAAAATCCCAGCCTGCCAAATCCAAGCTATACCCAGCACCTCCTGCGGCACCTTTACCCGTACCTGTAGGACTTCCCTGATCTCCTTTGGTATCAGAGTTTCCCTGTCCGGTGGATCCTCCAGAGGTTGAGGCCTTTCCAGACTTTCCTCCAGCCCCAAAAATTGCCCGCTGGTCCACCTTGGGTTGCTCAACTACTTTTGGATTTACTTCTTTCTTTTCTTCCTTTGCCAATTCAGCATTCGCATTGGTTTCGCCTTTAAGAGGGGTCGGTAGGGTCCTTACCGCTTGATTGGTAGTTGGCTTAGTTGAAACAGTCTTTGAAGTATTTGTAGAAACTGCTACCTGCTGAGCTGGTGAAATCTCGCCTGGAGCTGCATCTTCAGTAGCAGAATTTTCTAAGGTGTTGGCAAGTACTTGAGACTGATCTCCTGAACCTAGATCCGAAAATCCCAAATTCAACTCCATTCCATAGGTAGGTGTAGGAGGGTTAGGTTGCTCCCAAACCACAATAAAGTAAATGGCGAGCAATAACAATACTTGTACCAGTACGGTGATGAGAGCCGATTGAATTCGGCTTTTTTGTTCGAGTGAATTGGAATTCACACCAAGCATCAATTGTAGGGTTTGGTAGCGATAGATACATTGGCACCTAGTCCTGCAGCAATGCCTCCAATTTCCACTAAATATTCTACAGGCACCTCCTTGTCCAAATGCAAAACTACCTGTCCTTTTTTGCCTTCCAATAATGGAGTCAACACTGACTTGAGTTGTTCTCTTGATACCAATTGATCGTTGACAGAAAACTGAAGGTCTTTCGTAACAGATACCGTTACTTCCTGCATCACGATATCAGAAGTTTCGCTCGAAGGCAAATTAACAGAAAGCCCTGAAGGGGTTATAAATGAAGAGGTTAGCATAAAAAATATCAGCAAAAGAAAAATAATGTCCGTCATGGAGGACATGCTGAAAGACGCATCGACTTTGTTTTTCTGCTGCAATCCCATCTTTATTTATCTTGGAGAAGATCGATGAATTCAATAGAGGTATACTCCATGAGGTGTACCAATTTGGAAACTTGCGTGACTAAATAGTTGTAACCCAAGTACGCGATGATTCCTACAACCAATCCTGCGGCAGTAGTAATCATGGCTTCGTAAATACCCGAAGAAAGTAACTTGGGAGACACCATTCCATCCTCTTGAGCTATGGAAATAAACGCCTGAATCATACCGGTTACGGTTCCCAAAAATCCAATCATAGGCGCTGCACCTGAAACAGTTGCTAAGACTCCTAAATTCTTCTCTAGCTTGTAAATTTCCAGTTTACCGACATTTTCAATCGCCACTTCAATATTTTTTAGAGGCGACCCAATTCGATCTATACCTTTGGAAATCATGACCGCTACTGGGGTCTTCTCTCCTGCGCAAAGCATTTTTGCTTTTTCTATTTGACCATTTTGTACCAATATTTTTACCTGATCCAACAAGCTTCCAGGTGTTTTAGAGGCCTTTTGTATCACTAAAAATTTCTGGATAAAAATGAAAATAGCCAAAACGAACAATCCATAGAGTGGAATCATCATGTATCCACCCTTTATCAATAGATCTAATAATCCAATGGATTGAGTTGTTGCTTCAACTGCAGCTGGAACAGTCGCAACGGAATCAATAGCAAATGTCTGTAATAAAATCATCATCAATAATTCAATATCCAATAACCTGTTGAATCCTGTGCATTCATTTCTTTTAGTTTGGCTGAAGCTTCTTTCCAAGTGCTATAGGATCCAATGGATAACCTATAGTTTTGATTTTTTTTAAAAGGATAAACTAAATAGTATTCAGCGAATTTATCCCCTAAATTTTGAATGTATCTAGTAGTTTCCTGCTCACTCGCAAAGCTTCCTATCACTAGATAATACCTTGTATTCCCCTCTTTTTGCTCAACTCGTTTGACTTTTGGATTAGTTGCAATTGATGTGCCAAAATTTGTTGAAGTCGAATTGAGTTCGAAGTCGAAAATAACAGATGAATCTTGATTAGATAAAGAACTCAAGTTCGATTTTGCGAGGTTAAAACTATCTGCAAAATTTTTTCTAAGAGCAGCAGTATCTAGTGGACTAAAAATCAAATTTTCGTTCTCAACAACAGATTCTTGACTAATTTTTAGTTGAATTATGATGGCAGTGCCTCCTATTATAATTGCAAATACAACGACCCAAACCCATGTTTTTACTTTCTTTTTTTCGCTTTTTGCTGCAGTTGTAGAAGCAACTGCTGGTCGACTTGTTTTCGTTTCTACTTTCTTGTTTTCATCAGCAACAGGAGAAGTTTTAGGCAGCTCAAAAGAGGGAGCATGGTCTGGTGCTTTCGAATTGGACTTTACTGAAGAAAGCGGGTTCACTTCTACATAGGGAAGCCCAAAATCCTTGGGATCTGACCATTGTTTGGGATTGGAATCTTTTTCTGCCATTGTACTATTGAGAATATACGAAACTAACTTAAAACTAGGTAAAGCCCAACCCTAGTTATCAGTAAATTAAAATTTCAAACTCAGCCCTGCAAGTCCTTGTATTCCTCGTACTGGGTAGTTCATCCAACGTGTATTATTCCTGTTGAGCAGGTTATTTCCTTCTGCAAAAATGAAAAGGCGCGGATTTACTGCATAGTTTATCTTCAATTGGAGATCAAGGATTGGATTGAGTATTACTTCTTGGAATTTCGGTGTCGAGATCGTTTCCTGTGGTTCAAATCCTCTCGCCTTCAATCCGCCCATCAGATTTAAATTTGCTTGAATGCGTATTTTTTCACCTGGTGTAAGCTGCTGATTCATGCTAAGCATCCAGCTAGGTCGATGCCAAGCTGCTTGCTGGGTCGTAAGCGAATAGTGAAATAGGTCTACCCCTGTTTGGAGCGAATACAGCTCTGAAAGCTTGAACTCAAGAGCAGAGTTGAACTGCAGCACTGTAGCCTGCTGATCGTATACCAATTCAAATCGAGCCGTGTCAGCAAAGGAATTAACAAAAAAATGAAGATTGGACTGCTGACGAATAGCCAAGCCTGCACGGTACAAAAGTTTATCGGATGCGAGCCCCTCTACTCCGGCTGCAAACTCAAATGAAGTAACAGTATTCAACAATTGATCACTGGGTCCAAGGAAAGGATTTTCTTGAACAAAACTGCGGTAGGTATTGCGCTGAACATCCCCAGAAATAGCCGCATTCACCTGGAGTTTTTCTGACACCTGATAGGTAGTTTTAAGCACTGGAAAAAGTCGAATCCCAGGTTTGCTTTCCGCTACTGAATCATTTTCCGAAACCAAAATAACTCCAGCCGTGAAATCAAAATCTCCAAAAGTGTACTGCCCCTCGGGACGAAGTGAAAAGTAATTTCGATTGAGGTCATACCGCAAGTCCTCCGTAGCAGTGGTGAAGTACGAAAGCCCTAAGGTAGCCATCGCATCTTTGGATGGCCTAAACTCTCCTTCTCCCTCAAAACCTAGTTCCTGCTCCCGCACGGCATAGCTATCTCTGAAGCCAGCCAAAACAACTTCTCCAGTATATCCGATTCGACCCACTTTGTCTAGGTCGCGAATACCCAGTTTTAAATTTCCTTTAACTTGCTTGTTTGGGTCAAAATAGGGACCTGCAAAGTCTACGTTTGGAGGTATTGTAAATCCTAGATCTTGACCATAATAGGTATAGGCATCTCTTTTTACCTCCAAGGAGGAGTACAATTCCGATTCATCCAAAAAGTAACTGACATCTCCAGCCAGTTCCGTATGTGACTCCTTGCTTTCCTCTTCCATCCAGCTCACTGGGCCTTTTCCAAAACTCTGGTGATGGAATTTTGTGGCATACTGCCAATCAGCGGATTGGGTAGATAGGTGTCGCCCTTCAATCAAGGGTGACAAAAAGTTGCCATAGCCTACCCGAACCCATCCTGGATACAAATCCAACTTAGGGACATCCCATTCTTTTGTGGCAGGCTCTGCCTGAATTTGAGAAGCAGGAACGGAAAGAAAAAACGGCATTACTGGGAAGCTTAAAGATCCCAAAGCTTTGGGCTGAGGCAATGCAGGCATTTTTTCAAAACTTCGAATCTGCTTGGGCAAACGGATTTCTCGATCTTTTTGAATAACAAACACTTGATCTTGAAGGCCTCCCCTTGCCAAAGTTTGTGCAGCACTAAAACTTAGGCTACCGCAAAAAAGCACTAGAAATAAGAATAAGGAGTATATGCTTCTCATGGTCTAGTCCAGGCTTTTAAGTGTGGCTACTGCTTTTTCTTTAACCGTAGCATCGGTAGATTGATCAATCACAGATTGGAGGGTAGCCTTTGCTTGAAATACCTCTCCCAACTTCAAATAGTTGTCTGCCAACAGCAAAAACATAGTTCCATACCAATAGTCAAATTCGGAAAACGGCGTAGAATAATCGAAAATTAAATCGTTTGATTCCTTAAAATCCCCCTTTTCTTGGTATTGAAGGGCTAGCAGGTAAAGTGCTTCTGCCGCCTCTTCAGTGGTATATTCCTGGATTAACAGGCCAAAACTATCCTCGGCTTCGGAGTTTTGACCTAGGAAACGCTGAGATTTACCTTTCACCAATAGCGCTTTAGCTACAGAACCTGGAATCAATTCGTCTTGAGCTAGCAGTTGGTTAGCAGCAGTAATTGCCTGCGGGTAATCCTTCAAGAAAAAATGTGATGCCATCATCCCTACTGTCACCTCTGCTTCTTCCAATGGAGATCTGGATTGACCTGAAATAGAGGCATAATAACGCAAGGCTTCTGAGAAATCTTCCCGCTCTAAGGCAATGTTCCCCAATTGCTGCAAGGACTTGACACGATACGGAGATGCGGGCTGTTTCTCCATCAACTTAAATAAATCATAGGCTCTTTCGGCATCTCCGGCCTGTCTATAGGCATCAGCTGCAAAATACAAGGCCTCACTTTTTTGTGCTGATTCCGGGTAAGCTCTAAGATAGCTATCTAGGGCCTTGGCCGCCTGAGGAAATTTTTGGCTGAGGTATAGGCTTTTCGCAGATTCGTATTCAAGCGTTTGAACTGATCCTGCATTGGGGTTTGTGTTTTTATAGTTTTGAAGATACACTCCAAATTCCTCTGCCTTATCCTGTACCGCTAAAGCCTCTTGCAGGCCTTTAAGCGCTGCTTCGGAATTATCTGCCAAAGGATGCTCCTCCAAAATCTTTTTATAGTCAGCTTGGGTTTGACTAAAGCGCTGCAGTGAATAATTTGCTACTGCCCTCCCCTCCAAAGCATATGGGAGAAACGGCGAATTTGGTCTTTCACGAATCAATTCACTAAAGGCTGTGATCGCCTCTTCATAGCGAAGCTCTTCGAGGTAAATCTGTCCCTTCTGGAAAAATGCATCCTCCAAGTAGATACTCTTTGGAAAATTTGCAAGTAATAGATTGAGTTGCTCAATAGCCGCTTGATTCTTTCCCAGGTAGTTGGTCACCACTGCCAATTGAAGGTGTGCATAATCCTGCCCTGCAATTTTATCCGCAATCCCCTCCGTAAAGGTTGCCTCTGCTTGTGCAAATTTCTTTTGAACGAAATAGCAATCTCCCAACCTCAACAAGGCATCTTGATTCGCTGCTTCATTTTTGTTTCGTTGATTTGAGCGGTACCTCTGAAATTGCTGCTCCGCAGATGCATAGGCTTGGGAATTAAAATACGCATAGCCTAATCCGTAAGTCGCCTTCAAAAAATAAGGGTCAGAAGCCGATGTTTGATTGATGGCAAGCTGATAGGAATCAATCGCTTTGGCCAAAGCATCCTGTGCACTGTAAATCTCTCCCTTCCAGAAATGCGTCTCAGCCAAAAGGCTCCGATCAGATGGATAATTTTGAGATTTGGAAAAATAGCTAAGTGCTTGCTCAAATTTTTGATCTCGGTAATAAATTAATGCCTGGTAGTAGGCCACTTTTTGATAGGCTAGTTGAAGGCGCGGGGATTTACTTTTAAGCTTATCGAGTTGCTCCAATACGCGGAGGTAGTCGGAAGAATTGAGCAAGGCGTCAGATAGCAGGGTTTCTACTTCCTCAAATCTTTTTCCTTGTGGGTATAAATTCAGGTATTCATCCAAGGTGTTGACTGCCATTTGAAAATTTCCGCGCTGCAAATTGATCTTTGCCAAATTAAATAAGGCTTCTTCTTGAATTTCAGGATCAATTGAACTCGCAGAAGCCACTTGGAAGCTTGTAAGGGCATAGGGAAAATTACCCTGCTGTACGTAGGTATGTCCCAAATAGTAACTTGCTGCCTGGGCAATATCAGGATTTCCCAAGGCCGCCACCTTTAGGAATTCACTTGCCTTTTGGTAGTTCTTTGTTTCAAAAAATGAGATCCCTGCTTTGTAATATTCCTCCTTGGTCAATTCATCCGTTTTATAGGAAATAAATGAATTGTATTGGTCTGCTGCATTCCTGAAATCCTTTAGCGCATAGTGCGACTCTGCCAAGAATAGGTGAATAGATTCTTGTTGATCGAAAGACTTTCCAGAAGCGAGTAATGGAGTAGCATACCCGATGGCCTCAGTATACTTGCCTTCGGAATAATACAGTGAAGTCAATAAGTAGGGAACCTTGCTTCCATAAAATTCGCTTTTCTCCGCAAGTTGCAGCTCTCGAATGGCCTGTTGGCTATTCCCCTGCTCCATGGCAATGTAGCCGCTGTAATACAAGGCATCTGCCGCTATGGGAAGCGCTAACTCTTTTACCTGATCCAAATAGCTTGCCGCAGCAGCGAAATTCTTTAGCTGAAAGTGGCTGTAGCCCAGTTTAAAGGCTACATCCGCACGACTATCTGGGTTCACCAATCCCACTGGAACCAGCTCAAAAGCTTCAATAGCCTCAGCATATCGGTTCTTAAAAAAATAATGATTGCCCAAGAAAGTTGCTGCCCTTGCTACACTCGGTTGTCCGGCATAATCTTGAATAAATTTTTTGATTAGGCCTAGACCATCTGGGCGCTCCAATTGGAGAGCTGAAAGCGCACGCTGAAGCTCAGCCTGCTTTTGCTGAGTAAGATCAAGTCCGGTCGCTAGCAACCTGTTGTTATCGTAAAGATTTGCAGCAAACAATTGCTGATCGTACAGGCTTGCAGCTCGATCCAAGCCCCGCTGGGAACTGCTTTGGTAAAGCGAAGATTGTGAATAGGACTCCAATGAGAGGCCAAGCCCTGCGAGCAGAACCAAGAAGTATTTCATGGCAGTTAGCGAATTCAATGCATTATTTTGTAGACCAGCTCTCGAAGTATTTCCCCTTCAGTCATGCTTCCGGAATCAACTCCTTTAAAACGAAGATCTGCCTCTTTTAGGTATCCAAATACATCAATTACCTTGCCCAACTTGTAGTTTTTTGAAGCAATTACATATTCTTTCACGCCATAAGGGCTCACACCAATGGCAGCAGCGAGTTGCGCCTCAGGAAGTGCGCCTGCACGATGTAGCAGTGCTATTTTAGAAAAATAAGTATACAGCAAAGAGAAAACAACGATAACAGGATGATTTTTAGGGTTTTGAATAAAATAATGGACAATCAGATTGGCCTTATTCACATCTCGATAACCAATTGCTTTGGTCAATTCAAAGTTGTTGTATTCTTTGTGGATGCCGATGTATTTGGAAATGTGATCTACCGTGAATCGAGTCGGCTCTGGAAAGTTGATGAGCATTTTCCCCACCTCATTGGTCATTATTTCCAGGTTGTTGCCAATGGAGTCGGCAAGCAACTGTCCCGCTTTCGCTTCAATTTGATATCCTAAGTCCTTAAAATAGCCTTCAATCCACTCATTTAGCTTCCAATCCTTGATTTTTTCAGCTTCAACAAAAACTGCCTTTTTCTCAATCTCCTTTTTTAAAGTACTTCTTCCGTCCAGTTTTTTATACTTGTAGGCAAACACTAAAATGGTACTGGGCAAGGGATTGCTTAGGTAGCCTATCAATAATTTCTGCGCATCTTCTTTTCCGAGGTCTGGAATATTCTGAGCCTCTTTCACAAGGACTAACTGCCGATCAGCCATCATCGGGAATTTGCGCGCATGGGAAAGAATAGTACTTACTGAAGCTTCCTTTCCATATAGCACGATTTGATTGAATCCACGCTCAAACTCAGGAATGGCATTCTTTTCCAAGTAGTCACTGATTAAGTCAATGAAATAGGGTTCATCGCCCTGCAAAAAGTAAATTGGGGCTATTTTATTCGCTTTTAAATCTTTTAAAACTACTTCAGGAAGGAGGGCCATAAGGGAAATAACTCGTGCACCTAAAGATAATAGATGGCCGCAATCCATCGAGAATTTCTTAGCAAATAAACTTTAATCGATGATTCTAGGTTAATTTTGCAAGCCAATTGAAAGACGATGAATTTTGAAAAAGGAGTAGCGCTATACAAGGAAGGGAATTTTGATACTGCATTGGAAGTTTTCCAAGAATTGAATAGTACCGAACAGGGTAATCCCCTCTTCCATCTCTTTAGAGGACGAACCTTAACTCGCTTGGGAAAAGGGGCTGAAGCCTTGGCAGATTTTGATATTTTGATTGAGTTAGAGCCTTACAATACGGATTTCTTAAGTGACCGCGGGGTGGTATTGCATTTATTGGGGAGAAATGAGGATGCGCTTACAGAACTAGATCGTGCTGCCAACTTAGATCCAAACAATCCCTATCGCTACAGCAGCAGGGCTTACTTAAAAGATCGAATTGGGGACTTGACTGGAGCCATTCAGGACTATGAAAAAGCAATTGCACTGGATCCTGAAGATGCGGTGTCCTATAATAATCTAGGGTTGGTTGAAGAAAAGATGGGCCGTCAGGATAAAGCCAAACAGCACTTTAATAAGGCAGATGAGTTGTCAGGCTACCCTCCGAAAAAAGAGTCCGAGGACGCACCAGAAACAAAAAAAAATCATTCCGGGAAATCAAAACCGGAAAGAACTAACTCCACCTCTCCAAGCACAAAATTAACTGCAGGGCATTTGCTAGGCATTCTCAAGGGGATTTTTACAAAAGAGGAGGTTCGAAAGGAGTTTTCTTCCTTCATTCAGGGATTATTTACCAAAAAATAGGCTAGAAACTTTTAATCACCCAAAGCGGTTTGGTGATGAAATAAGACATCTTTCGAGATAGATTCTTGGTAAATAATTGATCGAAAAAATCCTTCTTTTTGCTTACCGTCACCAGAATATCACCCTTTGCTAGTTGCAGGTAATTCTCAATTCCAAGTGCCACATCATCACGGAAGGCCTTCAATACATAATTCACAAACTTATACGAAATAGCTGGTTTAATTTCCTCGACCATGGTCTTGTGTAGGGCTTTGTCTATCAACCGAGATCTTGACGAAATGTGAACAATATCAATCTCTGAGTCGAAGAATTTCGCAAACGCAACCACTTTTTTAATGGCAGACTTATCTTCATCGACATAGTCAGAGGCATAAACTAATTTTCTAGGGCGTTTGAAAAAAGCTTTTCTTGGTACCACGAGAATATCTCTGTCGGTTTGCAAGACCATCTTGCAAGACCGACTTCCAAACACTTGTTTCCTAAACTCATTTATTCCCTCCGTACCAACTACAATCAAATTCGCGTTGATTTTTTGAGAATAGGAGATTGTAGTTTGGACGATTGATCCTTCAAAAATGACCACTTCGCAGCTTTTAAGTCCTTTTGGAAGGCTTTCTTTTAGTACGGCCTCTTGCAAACTCTTTAATTTTTTCTCAACAAATTCTTTTTGAAATATGCCATCCAAATCCAAAGGAAATAGATTTTGGTAATCTTGCCTATTTAAAACATGAAAAACAATCAATTTGGCCTTGTACTTCTCTCCAATCTTAGCCGCATATTCAAGCGCATTCAAAGCACATTCTGAAAAATCAATCGGACAAAGTATAGTGAAGTTGGCTCCCATAGTTGAAAATTAATAACCTCTAGTTCTATTTACGAGATTTAAAAATGGAAGACTAGCAATTAACCGTTTATAATTATTAATAATTTGCGGTGCTGCCGCCAATGGGTTTGTTACTGATGCAATATGTGGAGTCAACTGAATCCTTTTTTCCACCCAAAAAGGATGTATTTCCGGTAAAGGTTCCTCTCGAAACACATCTAAAAGCGCTCCAGAAATGAATCCCTCCTCTATAGCAACGAGCAAATCTTCTTCAATTAAATGCTTACCACGGGCTACATTGATCAAAAATGTGCCTTTCTTACATTTTCTAAATAGCGAAAGATTTAAAATACCCTCTGTGTCAGGTGTAAGGGGAAGCAAGCAAACCAATACATTGACCTGTGAAAGAAAATCATCTAATTGATCTTTTTGAAAATAGGGATAACGAAAATCTTTTTTCTCTGAAAATCCAAATCCAACTACTTCAAATCCCAAACCATTCAACTTGTCAAGTACATCCCCTCCTAGGGCCCCTACTCCCATTACCCCTATCCGTGTAGGAATTTCCGGGTTGGACATATCCCAAACCTTTTTCTTTTGGTCTTCTTGGTATCGAATAAGCTGCCTATGAAAGTTCAAAACCCCCATAACAACATAATTGGTCATGGACCAAGTCAATTTTTCATCGACAATACGAACAATTGGAAGTTCATCCCCAACAGCAGGGTCCGATAAAATATGGTCTACTCCTGCACCCAGCGAACTGATCAACTTTAATTTGGGAAAATTTTTCAGGTAACCAGCAGGATGCTGCCAAAGCAAAGCCATTTCCACATCCTCTGGTCGATCAATGTGTGGAAAGACTTGTAAATCTAGGGTTGGATGATGGTGCAGAAGTGCTGCTATCCATGCCTTTGGATCTCTACCAGGACTAATGATGGCTATACTCATAATCTTGATGCTAAGGAGTGCCTAAAGTAGGTCATTCTAGCAGGGCTAAAAAATTCATTCATCAAATTCCTGAAGCATTTTCAAAAAAAAAGAGAATAAACTATCAACTTGCAGTTGTAAACCTCAAGAGCAAAAACAAAAGAAGAATCTTATATTCGACGATTTTACTCCTAATTTAAAAATTGTATGAAAACAAAAATCAATTTCCTTATCCTAGCCCTGCTTTTTGTAACCACAATTGGTACGGCTCAACAAATCCAAATGCCTCAGGCAAGCCCTAGCTCAAAAATTATTCAAAAAGTGGGACTTACGGATGTTACTGTTGACTTTAGCAGACCCAGCACAAAGGGTAGAAAAATATTTGGTGAACTGGTGCCTTACGGACAAGTTTGGAGAACTGGTGCCAATGGAGCAACTATCCTTAACTTCTCAACTGATGTAATCATCAGTGGAACAAAAGTACCAGCTGGCGCCTATGCACTCTACTCCATTCCAGGAAAATCTACTTGGACCATGATCCTAAGTAAAAACACAAAACTATGGGGAGCAATCGGATACGAAACCAAAGATGACCTCCTTCGTTTTACAGCAACACCTGCAAAAACAAGCCGGTTGTATGACTCCTTCGAAATTAGCTTCAACAAATTGACCGATGCCAGCGCGGATCTTTCCATCAAATGGGAAGAAACTAGAGTAGAATTTACGATTCAAACAGAGGTAGATCCCATTGTCATGGAAGACATTAAAAAGCAAGTAATTGATGCCCAAAGCACAAATCCTGCTTTGCTCTACCAGGCTGCCAATTACTATTTCACAAGTAATAAGGATCTGAATCAAGCCTACACCTGGATCAAACAATCCACTGCAAGTGATCCAAAGTATTGGACCTTACACCTTCAAGCTAAAATCGAAATGAGCCTTGCCAAAAAGACAGAAGCCTTAGAGTCTGCAACGAAATCTAAGAAGCTAGCGGAAGAGGGCAAAAACTTGGATTATGTGGGATTGAACGACCGCTTGATCAAGTCAATCAAATAAGCAATAGGATTATCCGCAATCATGCCAGTAGCACAGCTCAGCTATTTAAAACTGCGGATAATCGTTGACAGCTGACTGTCCACGGTCCACAGCTCACCTAATTGAACCTCAAACCTTCTTTTCTCTGGTTAGTGGTGAAAAAGCGGAGAATCAAATAAACAATTAAGAAGCCTTCGGAATTTCGAAGGCTTCTTTTTTGAATCCATTTAAATTTTTACTCCGTACTTATTTTTTACTGTCGCTACTTCCAACAAAGAGCTGAAGAATCAAGCCAAATAAGACCACAGCAAGGCAACCGATGGCATTGTACCAGAGGAATCCTATGTTCCACTCCAATCCAAAAAGTCCCTGCCCATTGAAAAAATGGACTACCAATATCAGCGCCTCTGAAAGAATTGCTGCTAGAAATACTGCTCGCCCTTTGATCCATTTAACAAAGAAGCCCACAATAAAAATACCTAAAATGGTTCCATAAAATAAAGAACCCAAGAGATTCACTGCCTGAATGAGATTTTCAAACAAAGAGGCATACGTAGCAAAAAGGATAGCTCCAAATCCCCAAAATGCGGTGAAAAGTTTAGATGAACGCACATAATGGCTGTCACTTGCCTCTTTACGGATAGATCGCTTATACAAGTCCACTGTGGTGGTGGTACCCAAGGCATTCAATTCTGAAGAGGAGGAAGACATCGCTGCTGCAAAAATGGCAGCGAACAACAAGCCCACCACCCCCGTTGGTAGGTAATCCATCACAAAGCGCATAAATACATAATCCGTATCCCTGGTTTCTGCTTCAGGATCGTGTGTAAGTAGTAAGGACTTTACTTCAGTTCGGATTTCTTGTTGGCCAGCTTTCAAACTTTTTAAAGTCCCCGTTAATCCTGCTACAGTAGCCTCCTCCTTCTCTTGTTCCATTGCAGAGAGCAATTGCGAATAAATAACCTTGGAGGAATCAAAATTGGCTTGAAAGGCTCCTTCCAGACGTGCTAGTTCGGAAGCATGGCTACTTTTACGAAGCGACTCAGTTTGTACTTGATTGAAATGAATTGGCGGAGTAATGAATTGATAAAAAACAAAAACCAACACCCCAATAAATAGAATAAGAAACTGCATGGGGATCTTCAAAAATCCATTCATCAGCAAGCCCATTCGGCTTTGGGCCAATGTTTGCCCAGAAAGGTAGCGTTGTACCTGACTTTGGTCGGTACCGAAGTAACTTAAAAATAAAAAAACAGCTGCAGTCATCCCCGACCAGATCGAATAGCGGTCTTCCCAATTAAAATCAAAGTTGACCACATTTAGCTTGTCCATCTTTCCTGCCACGCGAAGGGCTTCGGGCATGGAAATTGGCAACAGCTGGATAACCATTATTCCTGCCAAAACCATCCCTCCCATCATCACCGCCATTTGTTGCTTTTGGGTAATCGATACTGCCTCTGTTCCCCCAGAAACGGTATATAAAATGACAAGCACCCCAATAAAAATGTTAGTCAAGGTCAAATTCCAACCGAGCAGCGTAGACAAAATAATGGCAGGTGCATAGATGGTAATCCCAGCTGCCAATCCACGCTGCACGATAAATAAGAGCGCAGTCAGGGTTCTTGTTTTCAGATCAAATCTGCTTTCAAGGTACTCATAGGCCGTATATACCTTCAACTTGTAGTAAATGGGTACGAAGGCAATCGAAATGATAATCATGGCCAAGGGTAAGCCAAAGTAAAACTGGATAAAACGCATCCCATCTTCGTAGGCTTGTCCAGGTGTACTTAAAAAAGTGATAGCAGAAGCCTGCGTAGCCATAATGGATAAGCCTATCGTCCACCAATTAGCCGTATTCCCCTTGAGATAGGTTTCCAAACTTTGCTTGCCACGAGTTTTGTAAACCCCATAAATGGAAATAAAAAGTAGGGTCAAAAATAGCACCAACCAATCTAGTGTACTCATGAATACGCGATTGTTAAGCCATACATTAATCCAATCATTACAACTAAACTGAGCATCAAAGCGATATACAGTTTGGTCCAAGGAATCTCTTTCTCTTCCATCTTATTGCTCAATCAAGTTGATAACTAATTTGATAGCTCCTGGAACTCCTGCAGGCAATTGCCTGAAAAAAGATAGTCCTGTGTATACATAAGTTCCATCTCCAACTTTAGTTGTGATCAAGGCACCCTTAGTTGGAGTTTCTCCAGGATCCTGTAGCGTCAATGGACTCTGATAGCGTTCATCCACTTTGGAGGCAAAATAAAGCCCTCGTTCCTGCACCCAACCCTCAAAATCCTTTTGTTGTATCTTATTTGGACTACTAAGCAGGCTACTCTCCCAATCCCCATCCACATGCGAACCTTCTACTGCAACACGGTCACGGCCAATCTCAAAGGGATAAGGGCCCAACTGGGAAGTTACCAATGGGCTGCTCGTATTGTATTGCAGAATTAAGTTGCCACCAGCCTTCACGTAATCCATTAGGATTGGCTGTTTACTCGCCAAGAATTCTTGCGTATTGTAGGCACGTATACCCACTACTATGGCTTGATACTGCTTCAACACATCCAATTCCAAATTGACTTCATCGAGGAAACTAACTTGATATCCCAAAGCGGACAAAACCTCCGGAACCTCATCCCCTGCCCCTTCAAGATAGCCGACTTTTCCACCAGAAATCTTCCAGTCTTCTTGGATCAGTTGGATTTGTGCTGGACTGAAATAGGTCAAATTGGGAATATGTTTGTAAGATATTCGCTGTGTAACTTGATCAAAAATCTTCCCATTGGAAGTAGTAAATCGTGCAGTAATCACCTGCTTTCCATTTTTTTGAGGTAAAAAAGTAACAGTATACTTCCGTTGCTTTTGAGCAGGAAGATCTTCCACAGCAACAAGCTTAAACTGATTCGGACTTAGCCCCTCAAAGTCCAATTTACCATCCAGTAACTGATTTTGAAAATTTACCAGTACCTCAATTGTAGGGTCTGCTCCATCCACCAGAAATACCAATTCTTTAGAAAGCGAAAGCGCTACCTCAGGAACTACAGTGAATGGCTGCTTTACCTCTCCATCAATCGGGTCGTTGTATTTATAGACTAAAGGAACGGTTACTTGAAACTTTTGGCCGCCCAAGGAAAATGATAAGGTACCGGCAAACTTTAGTTCAAAGGGAAGGCCAATCTTCTGCTGATTGGGTATGGAAAACAAGGCGCCATCGAGGGGCTCTTGAAGCCAATAGGGATGTGAATAGCTTTCTTGGGGGTTAATTTCAAAAGCAATGGGAAGTCGGGTACCTTCATTTCCTTTTGCGTCCTTTCCAACATAATAGGTATCATAAAGTTGGAAAGCCACTTCTGAAATTGATTCCTGGGATGGATTGACAAGGAGAAGTTCAGTCTGTATTTTTTCACATGGAAACCCAAATTCTTTAGTTGCCACATACTCTATTTTCAAGCCTAGGGATTGAAAAATGAGGTTTTCTACCTTCTTTAATTTTTCCTTTACCCAAGGAGTTCCTGAATCTAGGCGAAGCATGGCTGCACGGGTCTCCAATAAACTGGGCAGGTTTTTCTCCGTTTCTCTCAAGTTGAAATTTTTAAGCAATTGGTCTATTTTGGCTTTCACTTCTAGCCCGCCAGGAACTGCTTCCCAACGGCTATTGACTCCATCAAAAGGAGTATTCACATAGGGCTCTCCTCCTACCTGCTCTAGAAAATCTTTGGCACTACCCGCACCTGCCGTAGATCCAAAACCCTGTGATTTGTGCATCGTGCGGCTGTCAGCTGCAAGCTGGTGGTAGGTTTTACCCAATAAGGGATCGTAGCCTCCTACTTCCATCGCATAGTAGCGTTTTCCCGCTTCTGGCTCAAATTCTCCACGAAAATTGTAGGCATTGAAAAAAATACGTTTCGCTTGCCAAGGCTTTACATCTTTCAATTGTTCTGGATAGGCTTTTGGATCACCAGAAAGGGCAAATGCTTCATTGGCAAGGATAGCTGAAGTGGTATGATGACCATGGGTAATGCCCGGAGTCGTATTGAATCGGGTAATGATGATATCGGGTTGGAAGTTACGAATCGCCCAAACCACATCTGCCAGGACCTTTTCTTTATCCCAATTTTGAAGGGTTTCGGTTGGATCCTTGCTGTATCCAAAATCCAGTGCACGTGTAAAAAACTGTTGTCCACCATCAACGGATCGAGCCTTAATCAATTCCTGGGTACGAATTTGCCCCAATTCTATTCCCAATTCCTTGCCGATGAGGTTTTGTCCCCCATCGCCTCGGGTGAGGCTCAAATATGCCACTTCCGCGTGTTCTCCATTGGCCAAATACGCAATCATGCGCGTATTTTCATCATCTGGATGGGCTGCTACATACAATACCCGCTTGGTTTCTCGCAATTGCAGCAACTGATGGTATTGCTGGGAGGAAGAAAGGGATTGCCCAAAACTTAGGGAAGAGAGAAATGCAAAAGAAGCGAATAGATGGAAAAAGGGTAAAATTCGTGGACGCATGGATGTGGGATCAACTAAACGCAAACTAATTCAATTCATCACCAAATAAAATCGAATTTTGATAAATAGAGTAAAAAAAAACAGATCAGGGATCGTGTCACAATTGAAAGACAAAATCACAACTTTATAAAAAAAGGCCGGAAAATTCCGGCCTTTAAATCAGGTTGTTAAGGATTAATTCTCTTGCCAGTTGGCTCCAAGAATGGCTGAAATCTTTGCATTCATTGCATTCACTTCAGCTGTGTTTTTCAAGCGAGTATGCACCTGGAACAAGATAATCATGATATCTGTGTTGTCAGACTTAATTTCCAAAGCCCTAGTAAAGTAAGGAACAGACATTTTATACAATTCATCTGCCTGCGTACCCATCTCTTTAGATCTTTTCTCCCACTCTGCATCAGATAGAGAGTTCAGCTCGGCTAGGATACCTCTTGATTTCTCCAACAAAAGCGCTCCAGTGTAATAATTTCCTTCAAAGAATTTAGGATCGACTTCAACCGACTTCTTGTAATCCACTAATGCAGCTTCTAAGTCTCCACCTTGCTCTTTCAAATATCCAGATCTTAAGAGCAAACCTGGATTATTTGGGTCCTTTGCAAGTGCACTATTGATTTGCGTCATTGCTTCATCCATTTTATTGAGTTGTAGTAGCAACTGGATTTCATATTCCGCTAAAACCTTGTCGTTTGGATACTCCGCAAGAGCTTTCGTCACTATTGCAAACGCAGCTTCTGGGTTTTTCTCTTCAGTACTCAAGATCTGCACCATAAAATAATACGCATTGGTCTTATTGTATGTTGGCAACTCAAACAAGTACCCAAAATGTCTTTTCGCATCTTCGAAACGACCTAAATCATTAGCCAAGAAACCAGCATTGTAATGTATAGTAGAATCAGTTTTGTCAATTTCACCGGCAAGATTGAAGAATTCATAAGACATTTCCATATCATCTTCAGTGTACCTATCCAATGCCTTGTCAAAAGCAACATTCTTGAGCGTAATTAAAGAATAGGGTCTCAAATTGTCTGGAATGCCAGGCAATTCATCTGCATACACTAACTTTCCAACCGCTGATGTTTTGCTGTTGCCAGCCATTTCATAGGTTTTGGTAAATGTTGCCAAAGCTTGATTCCCAACTTTCAAGGTCTCCATTGTATTTGAAGAATCCCTTCCAAAGATTTTGGTCTCGATTTGTCCTTTTACTAAGAAGGTGGCAGGATCTCCACTAGTTTCAGGATTTGTAGTAGCAGCATCAATAGAAGCTAGAGCAGTTTGAAGATTACCAGATTTAAATCCTTTCTCTGCCTCTTTTACTACTTTCTTTTGTCCAAAAGCAAAGGTGACGGTCGCAACCAGGGCTAGTGATAAAACGAGCTTTTTCATTCGTGTTTTTCGTTGTGTGTTTTGATGTATTTAATTATTCAGGTAATTGTTCAGGGGTTTCTTCTGATTCCGGAGAATCAGATGGTGCTAATGTTTCAGGAGTATCGTTCAAACTATCAACAATTTCTGAAAGTTCTTCCTCTTCTCTAGAGATTTTTTCTACCGAAGAAATCTCGTCTCCTTCTCCTACTTTAATCAAACGGACGCCTTGGGTAGCTCTACCCATAATTCGCAGCTGATCCATTCCAATACGGATGATGATGCCTGACTTGTTGATGATCATCAAATCATCGGTATCGACTACTTCTTTAATAGCAACCAATGCACCTGTTTTTTCAGTTACATTCATCGCTTTCACTCCTTTGCCACCTCTATTGGTGATTCGGTACTCGTCAAGGTCGGATCGTTTTCCGTATCCCTTTTCAGAAACTACCAACAGGGTCGCATTTGGTTCAGACGCACAAACCATGCCAATTACAAAATCTGATTTGTCCGTCATGGTGATTGCTTTTACCCCTGTAGCAGTACGGCCCATTGGGCGAACGGCAGTTTCCTTGAAATGCACTGCCCTACCCGACTTGGCAGCGATGACAATGTGCTGGCTACCATTGGTTTTGGCCACGTGTACCAGCTGATCATCTTCTCTGAAATTCAAGGCAATGATTCCGTTGGTTCTAGGTCTAGAATATTGCTCTAGCGTAGTCTTCTTGATGACTCCTTGCTTGGTCACCATCACCAGGAAGTGATTGTTGATGTAATCCTGATCTTCCAAGTTCTCCACTTGGATGATGGAACGGATTTTGTCGTCTTGGGTGATGTTGATCAAGTTTTGAATCGGTCTACCCTTCGCCGTCTTTGACCCTTCCGGTATCGCATAGGCTTTCAACCAAAAGAGCTTGCCCTTATCGGTAAAAATCAATAGGTAATTGTGCGTAGAGGCTGTGAATAGGTACTCTGTCCAATCATCTTCTTTGGTACTCACTCCTTTGGAACCAATTCCTCCTCTTCCTTGGGTACGGTATTCTGTTAGGGCTGTTCGCTTCACATAACCTTCATGAGAAACGGTAATAACCACTTCCTCGTTGGGGATCATGTCCTCGTAACTGAAGTCTTCAGCATTGTGCTCAATCTCTGTACGGCGATCATCCGAGTAGCGTTCCTTCATTTCCAGAAGTTCAGACTTGATGATCTCCATTCGCTTATCTTCATCTCCAAGAATGGCCTGAAGTTCTTCGATAAGCGCCATGATTTCTTTGTATTCAGCAATGATTTTATCACGCTCCATGCCAGTAAGGCGCTGAAGTCGCATGTCAAGGATGGCTCTAGCCTGAATTTCACTCAAGTCAAAGCGCTCCATCAATCCATTTCGGGCAGTTTCTGGGTCAGCTGAACTTCGAATCAAAGCAATCACTTCATCCAAGTGATCAAGTGCAATCAAATACCCCTGTAAAATGTGTGCTCGCTTCTCAGCTTCCTTTAGTTCAAACTCTGTTCTTCGAACAACTACTTCGTGTCGGTGAGACACGTAGTGAACAATCAGGTCTTTCAAGTTTAAGGTATATGGACGCCCTTTTACCAAGGCCACATTGTTTACCGAGAAAGAAGTTTGAAGAGCCGTTTGCTTGTAAAGGTTATTCAAAACCACACTAGAAACTGCATCGCGCTTCAATTCATAAACAACGCGCATCCCCGACCGATCGGATTCATCTCGGATAGCTGAAATCCCTTCAATCTTCTTTTCATTGATCAATTGGGCGGTCTTTTCCACCATACTGGCCTTGTTGACCATGTAAGGAATTTCGGTGATGACAATCATCTCCCTACTTCCTCCTTCTTTGATTTCTATGTTAGCTTTGCCACGAACGACAATTCGTCCTCGGCCTGTTTCAAAAGCCGCCTTGACCCCATTGTACCCATAGATGATGCCTCCGGTAGGGAAATCAGGGGCTACTATAAAGTTCATCAGCTCCGCAATAGTGATGTCTTTATTGGCAATGTAAGCGATAATTCCATCGATTACCTCTCCTAAATTGTGAGGAGCCATATTGGTAGCCATCCCTACTGCAATACCAGAAGCACCATTTAGTAGAAGTGCCGGTACTTTGGCTGGAAGTACGGTGGGCTCTTTAAGCGAATCGTCAAAGTTTAGCTGAAAATCTACCGTTTCTTTGTTGATATCCACCAGCAACTCCTCAGCAATACGCTTGAGTCTTGCTTCGGTGTATCGCATAGCAGCTGCATTATCCCCATCCACTGAACCAAAGTTTCCTTGCCCATCAACCAACGTATAGCGTAAGGACCAATCTTGAGCCATACGAACCATTGTTTCGTAAACCGCTGAATCACCATGCGGGTGATACTTACCCAACACCTCTCCTACGATTCTGGCTGATTTTTTATGAGGTTTGTTATGCAATACGCCAAGTTCTTGCATTCCATACAGGATACGCCTGTGAACTGGTTTGAGTCCATCACGGACATCTGGAAGTGCTCTGGAAACAATTACCGACATCGAATAATCGATGTAGGCACCACGCATTTCCTCTTCAATATTTATTGGGATGATATTCTCGTTTTCTCTTTGGCTCATAAATGGCGTACTGTAACTTAAATTCGGTATGCAAGATAGTAAAAAGCAGGCTGGAATAAAACCAAGAATTTAACCTTATCCTGCATTTATTTTGTCAATTCCATTGTCCGATTTTACGATTTTGAAAATAAAAAATGGAACTACCCCGGTACTCTACTCCATTATGATTATGCTTCATGACTACACCGCAACCATTTATTCTACAACGCTTGGTTCCAGGAGTCCTGATGGAAAAGCCAGTTTGTATCGAATAAACCTCTTGATTCATGGGAAAAGGAGTGAAATCAGGAGAGCCATTCTCAAAAGATCGTTGCATGTATTTACCCTTTACAAAAACGGAAGCATACTCGGAAAGGTCATAGGAAACGCGTAGCGCGCCAGCATAGGTATATTGATCTTTGGCAGCAGCCAATCGAGGCAGGTATACTTTTGGAACTGCTGGTTCTCCTTGGTTTACATTTACTTTACCTACTTCTGCTTCAACACTAATGCTCCAGGGGTAATTTTGCCGAATACGCTGTTGGTATTCCCGCTCCATCCGCATTTTTAGTTCTGGGTTTGCCCCATTGAACCTTTTGTAGCGTTGCTTTAGGAGAAATCTGCGTCTGCTTGCATCATACAATACCAAACCAGCAGATGCATAGTAATTGGTTGCACTGTAGGCTTCTCCTTCGAGTGAGAATTGATATTGCCCTCCCTCAAATGGGTTGAGCATTCCTTTTTCCCAACCATACCCACCACCTAAGGTTAGAATGTTAAATAAATTGAGACGAAGACCAGCCTCTACGGTAGGAAGTATCCACTGTCGAGTAGTCAAAGCCAAGGTATCAGGCAAAGGATAATATCCAAATTCTTGATTTTGATATTGGGTGATTGGATAAATTTTTGAATCCCCCTTATAAAATGTTGTTCCCATCGTATACTGTGCTGCACCAGTAGCTAATTGAAATGAAAACATTTGCTGTATCGACCGAAATGCATTCCCTATACTAGATTCACTTTTAGGGGATCTCGCTTTTCTAGTAATGCCAAAAACATCTTCGTCTTGAGAAAAAGAAGGAGCACTTAAAAGCAAGAAAAATGAAAACAACAGGCAAAACCTTTTTTTAGACATAAATAAGAAACGAACAGCAAAACCTTTTTGGTGTGTGAAAAGCCAATAAATACAAATCCTGCCCATTGAAATGAATTAAATTTTACGTGATTATCCGCTTTTTACCTGTACTTAAAGAAAATAAAGTTTGAAGTTCAATTAAGTGAGCTGTGGACCGTGGACAGCCTGCAGACCGTGGTGTGCCAACTGTCAACGATTATCCGCTTTGTAAACATAGTTATTGAGCCAAGGTAGGATTGCGGATAATCATTAAATTATTTCTTAGTTAACTGGGCCACTTTCTGAACCAGCTTTTCCTTCATTGCGGGATCATCCTGAATGGCCTTGGAGATTTGCTCAAAAAGTTTCAATCCCAATAATTTTTCATCACGAATCAAATCTGCCTGAAACACAATCACCAGTTTTTGCAATGAATTTTGATACGCGAGTGCTTCTTGGTAAGCTTCTCGCTCCTGTTCCGTTAACCCAATGGCTATTTCTTTTTTGGCATTGCCCCAAACACCTTTAATTTGGTTGTATCGAGCACCTCCACCAAGTCCTTCCTTTGCACTTATCCATTCCTTTAGCTCTTTGGTTTTATCAGCCATATACTTCGAAGTCATCACTTCAATTTGAGCATAATTGGTCCAATCCGCATCTGTAAGTACTACTTGTGTAGTATCTACTTGTGCTGCTACTTCTTGGGTTAAAGACCAAAAAAGTAGTGTAACCAGAAAAATGCGAAATTGAAAGGTCATGGCTTAAATCGGATGAATAGCTCCATTTCTCCTGAACTAAATAGTTTTATCAGAAACAATTAGCTAGAAATACTTTTTAACGAAGCGATAGCGGCAATAGGATCCGGTGCCTTAAACACAAAGCTTCCAGCCACCAGAATATCTGCCCCAGCTTCTACTAAGCGTTTTGCATTTTGTTCACTCACTCCACCATCAACCTCGATTTGGGTTTTTGCTCCTTTTTTAAGAATCAGGTTCTTCAAGTTAGCCACTTTTGCATAGCTATGTTCAATGAATTTTTGCCCTCCAAATCCTGGATTTACCGACATCACACAGACCAAGTCAATCTCCTCAAGTACTTCAGTCAACAGTTCAATTGGGGTATGCGGATTGAGTGCAACCCCAGCAGACACTCCCAGCCGCTTAATTTCTTGAAGCGTACGATGCAAATGGGTGCAAGCCTCCACATGAACAGTTAGAATCGAAGCACCTGCCTTCACAAAGTCCTCCAAATACAACTCAGGATTTACAATCATCAAATGTACGTCCAAGGGCTTGGTCGCATGGCGATGAATTGCTTCGGTGACGGGAATACCAAACGAAATATTGGGTACAAAAACCCCATCCATGATATCTACATGGATAAAATCCGCAACAGAGGTATTGAGCAACTCTACTTCTCGTTGCAAGTTTGCAAAGTCAGCAGCTAGTATGGAGGGAGCGATTTGAGGGTTCATCTTCAGGTTTAGTAGCTACAAATCACGGAATAACTCCTGTTTTGTCCAATGTTAAAGTTTAATAAGTTTCCTGTACGCAATTTCTTTGCCATCTAAGAGCTGAAGAAAATAAATTCCTGAAGGCAAATCTGGCAAATTAAAGACATACGGCTGCTGGATAGCGTATCGCTCCCCTACCTTTTCTATGATTCTTCTACCTGAACCATCCAAAATTTGAAGCGTCATCCTCAATTCCTTTCCAAATCGAATGTGGAGGGATTCAGTACGAAGGGGATTTGGATAGATACTTGAACCTGATTCAATTTCTTCATTCAACCCCAAAAGAGCTCCATAGTAAGCACTTCGGAAATTGGGTATCCCGTAACCTAAATTTTGATCCGGGGTCGCATACTGACTGCCACTTTTCAGAAGATTACTCAACAATTCATCTTTGGTCCAATTGGGCTTTGCCTCCCATAATCCAGCAGCAAGCGCTGCGATCTGAGGCGCCGAAAAGGAAGTACCAGACGCAGCAACCACTTGACCTGAACCACGAATCAGTACTGGGCTTTGTCCAAAGGCCACCAACTCTGGCTTGATTCGACCATCGGCTGTTGGACCGCGAGAACTGAAGGAGGAAACAACGGAACTGGCATTCACTGAACCAACAGAAAGAATCCCTTGTGCGTCAGCTGGTGCTACCAAGCTACTGCTTCCTGCTGAACCATAATTACCGACACTGTTAACTACCAATATTCCTCTTTTTGCAGCCAAGGTAGCTCCACGCGTGACATAGGTGGTTTTTCCATCCAATTGAGACTTGCTATAGGTCAAACTCGGCTCGTCAAAATCAAGGTATCCCAAGGAGCTGTTGATAATATCCACACCCAAACTATCCGCATATTCTGCCGCACGAACCCAGTTGAGCTCTTCTATCGGATATTCTGTAGCTACATCCTCTGTAATGGCAAAGATTACTTTCGCTTGATGAGCCCCGGCTACCAAGGTACCGGCTTGATTTGCGAGGATTAAGGAAGCGACTTGGGTACCATGTTCATTCTCCCGAAAGACATCTTTTATCCAAGGACGAACCACATGCAACTGACCCAAAACTTGGGTATTGGTAAAAACATGCGAAAAAGCGGTAGCCTTATCCAAACCAGGAAATCCAGAATCGAATACAGCAATCGTAATCCCCTTTCCCGTAAATCCTGCTTGGTGCATCGCTGTAATTCCTAACAACTCATTTTGAAAATCATAGGCTGCAGCCTGACGATAATTTTCTTCAAGTACCCATTTCTTTGGTTGGGAGGCAGAAACTTCAGTACTATTCCGGTTTCCTGTCCTTGAAATAAATCCTTTGGCTACCCATTCCACTTTTTGCACGTATGGCAGCCCTTCCATTTTTTTCTTGCCTTCTACATCGGTGACCACTATGGCGGCATTCAACCATTTGCTTACATACAGCAGTTCTTGGCTAAATGCACCTAGCCCTTGGATATATGCGGCAGTAACGGGCAGGTCCAAACTGTCCAAGGAAAACTTTTCCCGTACTCTTCGTTGGATGGCCTTTTCGGTTAGAAATTTACTTGGACTTCCTAAGGAATATTCCTTTTGGGGCTTAAACTTAAAAAATACGGCATAGCGATCTTGAGCTACCGTTTTTGTAGTCCAACAAACACACAGAAATAGCGCCAAAAAATAAAATGATTTAGACATGCTTAAATGTATGGTTCAGGTTCTGAAAACCAGTAACTGCTCGAAGATACCAAATCCAAGCCACTAAAATACATACAGGAGGGTATGTAAAGCTGATTTTTCGAATCGGATAAAAAGAAAATGACTACCACCAATTATGACTTGCCTCCACACGCCTGTTCATCACTTAGGAAAAAGAGGGAGAGGCATTAAAGAAAAGAACCACATAGGCACAATAGGTTTATTTCGTAACTATAAGCCAAGTTTACTGTTAGCCTGCCAAGACTCTTTCTCTTTTTTCTATGTGCCTCCTATGTGGTTTTTTCTAAGCTCTATTGCAAGAATAGTAAGTATCTAGACGCGTTTAGAATCCTTTCCGCCATGGCGGACAGGCAGGGAAGAGCCGAGACAATAATTAGTAAGCCACTTAGGCACATAGGGTTTTCTAGCTGTCTCCTCCTAGGTTAGCAATCGATTAAAAAATCAGCTAATTGGAAAATAAATTTAGTGAAAGTAGTGAACCCTAATTTCAGGAGGCTGCAGAAATACCCTTTGGGTCTACCCACAAGCTTTCTTACCTTCGCATGCACAAACTGGAAAGCAATGGCCTTAAAAACAAAAGTAAAAATCAACCGAATTACAAACCTAACCGATGCAAGGTATTGCTCTGGGATGTATGTTGATATTTTGGGTTTTAGCTTGGAAGAGGGATCCCCTCATTGCATTTCTCCAACACAGTTTCAGGAGATTACAGGCTGGATTTCCGGGATAGATTACGCAGCGGAGTTTTCCGACTTGGATGCTTATTCCATTGAAAGACTTCTAGCTGACTATCCTAGCATTACTTGGATCGAGTCGGAGGATTTGGACACTTTAGTTCAACTCGCCCCACTTGAAAAAAAATTGATCTACCGTGTAAAAATAGAAGCCTTGGATACACTACTTCCAAAGATTGAACTTCTCCGAGAACATGAAATTACTTTACATGTAACTTCAACTAATAAATTCTTAACAATTGATAATGAATCTATTATCAATAAATTACTGAACCAGTTGAACATATTTTTAGGAGCTGGAATCTCACCCGCTAATGCCAATTCACTTAGTGAATTGCCTGGACTTTATGGGTTTGCATTGGATAGTGGGGATGAGATCAAGCCAGGTCTACGTGATTTTGATCAGCTGGCAGCTATTCTCGAAAGTTTGGAACTGGAGGATTAAAAAAAATCCAAGCACTGTTTAGCGCTTGGATCACAAACTCCTAGTTGCTCAAATCTCCCAAAGATCAGTTAAATGGTAAGGGCTTTGGGGTCCTGTAAAAAAGGTGCCGTCCACAAATCGATGATTCGTTCCAATCGCTTGGAGTTGAGCCAAATCCCCTGTATCCAAGATTATCTTCGAGGCCGAAAAGTTTTCGACTATACGCGCCTGATTCACTGATTTGGGAATCACAGCTATTTCTCTTGCAATAGACCAGGCAATAAGCACCTGACCTACACTCGCCTGATGCTTTTCCGCTGTAGCTCGCACCACCGAATCTTCTAGTAATTTGGGGTCGTGTTGATGCTTTTCCGCTCTTGAATCCGGTGAACCCAAAGGAGAATAAGCAGTCACTAAAAGGCCATTTTCTTTACAAAAAGCTACCAATTGGTCCTGAGGCAAATACGGATGTAACTCCACTTGATTCATCTCTGGACGCTGTCCCGGTAAGGCAAATAATTCTGCAAGCTTTGCTTTGTTGAAATTGGAAACGCCAATGTGCTTTGCCATCCCATTTTTATTTTGATCCTGCATCGCTTCCCAAGTTTGACCCAAAGGCACATCTTGGTATGTATAATACTCTTCGCGTTGGGTAGCAAAGCCCACTCCTGGTTTGTAGGCAATCGGCCAATGAACTAGGTATAAATCCACGTAATCAAGCCTCAGATCGTCTAGGGTTTTCTCTAAAGCAGGCCTTACATCTTCAAATCGATGGGCATTGTTCCAGAGCTTTGAAGTAACGAAAAGATCGGAGCGCATTACCATTCCTTCTGCAAGTGCATCTGCAATCCCCTGCCCTACTTCACGCTCATTCTGGTAGATAGCAGCACAATCTAGGTGTCTGTATCCTGCTTGTATCGCCCAATAAACTGCTTTTCGAACTTCTCCTGGCTTACTTTTCCAGGTACCTAGTCCAAGAATCGGCAGCTGATCTCCATTTTTAAAAGATAAGGTTTTCATAGTCGTAAAAATTAAATTGGATGTACTATTCGATGATGCATAAATCAAATATCAGCTTTTTTTTCAAGATACTTTTGAAAGCTACTCATTACCCAAAGATGAAGGCGTGCTTGGGTATTGATGTAGATAAACCATGGGAGTCGCGGGGCAAACTCGTGAATGGCAGAAATAATGTATTTACTATCCAAAACCTCTCGGAACTCTAGCCAACCATAGTCATACCGTTTTACCAGCCAGCCTCCTGTTATGTAAAACAATTGCCTTTGGCTATCGCTGCGGTCTGGCACATGGGTAAGCTCTAGCATCGGTTCCTTGCCCCATAGCAAATGAAATCCAAGGACCTCTGTACCGCGTAATTTGCCTCTAATGATGTATCTAAAGAAAAAAGGCAACCAAAGTGCATAGCGTTCTGCTACCCAAAGCGCATTGTGTCTTCCTAAATTCGTCATGCGCTGTAAGGAACGAACCGTGTTTTTTAAACCCTTATTGTACTTAAATCTGGGCAACTTGGGTCTATCCGTAGTCGATAAAGCAACTTTCACAGCGGCTTCATAGCCGAGGTAATCCATCTCTTTTTCTTTGAACGAATGAATTGGATTGACCACCAAGGTATGTTTCAAACTTTCCACTAGTGGGGATACAAGTTGCGGAGGCGTATTTCCAAAAAGCCCTACCCAAAACTTGGAGAAGCCAAGCGAAAATACAGGGACTGAAAATATTAGCCGCTTTTTTCCCATCACCTTGGCCGTCCGAGCAAGCATATCCCGATAGCTCATCACCTCGGGACTTCCTATTTCGAATACCTGATTGTAGACAGTTGAATTTCCAATACAGAAATTAATTATATCTAAGGTGTCTCGAAGGGAAATAGGCTGCGTCAAGGAATTGGTCCACTTTGGGCACATCAAAATCGGTAGTTTTTGGACTAGGTTTTTAATCATGTCAAAACTAGAGCCTCCTGGACCTACGATGATGGAAGCGCGGATGGCAGTCAGTTTTGCAGTTCGTGAACCAAGGGTTTTTTCTACCTCTAACCTACTCATTAAGTGCCGCGAAAGTTGTTCTTCGGGTTCATCGGGAATCAATCCCCCCAGGTAAATGATTTGCTTGATCCCCGCAATCTCAGCTGCACGACTAAAGTTGTCTGCTAGGATGAGATCCGTATCTTCAAAGCTCCCTTGATTTAATCGGGTGGAGGCAGACATCGAATGAACTAGGTAAATTGCAACATCTACGCCTCGGAGAGCTTCGGCGGTGGAAGTAATCGAATACAATTCCACCTGCCTCCATTCCACCTCAGGATAGGGATTAGACTTGACCTTACCTCTGCTCAGTCCGATCAAGTGGTATTTCTCTTTGTACTGCTCAATAAACCAGCTCCCAATGTACCCACCTGCGCCTGCTAGGGCTACAGTGATTTTTTGTGAAGAGGTTGATGGAGACGTAGAGCTAGACATAATATAAGAAGTTAAGGTTCTAACTCAATGGGAGATCGAAAGTTTGAATTGACTTACTTTCTTGCACGTTCCAAGGCCTTTGTTGTCGTAAAATACTTGGTCAGCGTATTGGGTATTTCCCATGCTGGCAAATTGCCAGATCGCAGGTAGTCCAAGTACTTGGCTGTCACCTGCGCAAAATGTGCCTCATGCCCGTTGTGGTACTGAGCGGGAATAAGGATTTTATATTCCCCAGAAGGCAGTGCTTCCAGATCTATCCCAGGATAGCTTGCTTGTAGCCTGTTCCGAACTGCTTGAGCTAGTTCCCTTGAGTCCCCCTGTAGTACTTTTACATAAAGCACAGGTCGGTAACCTTCCTCTTGGCCTTGTCGAATAATCAAGTTGGCCTTGGTGCCACGCATCAAACTGAAGTGGGTATCACCAGTACCTTCTGGGGCTTGAAAATCCCACACTACACGAACTTTGGCATGCTTTCCTTTTAGCGTATACTGGAATTCTCCGTTGCTAAACACCTCAAGCTTATCCCCTTTGATGTATTTAGCCAAGGACTCCGAAAAAATTGGCTTTTGGGTTGCTTGTGTAAATTGATTCAATCGCAAGGATGTAGGCCAAATTTTGGAAACGTATACCTGAATATCGGTGGTATCCAGTACCTCATTGGGGAAAGCTTCCCATTGGATCAGGTCTACGAGATGCGTAGTCACATCGACGATGCCGGTTCCTTCTTTTTCAACATCAAAAAACCAGTCGGGTCGCACCAAAGGAACACCCGAAACAGATTTATAAAAATGGTGCACCGACTCCTTGGTGATCGCTGGATCTGCTGCAGTACCATTTTCCAATTCCCCAAAGACCTCTGGAATCATGGATAACTCCCGCTGCAGTAGTGTCGTGATTTCAAATCTCTCGGTCATCATGTCGAGCAGCAGGATCTTTTTCTGCTCAGCCATTCGATAGGCTTCTTTTAGCTTCTGATAGCCCTTCACATCGATCACCAGAGGCTTATCTGCATACACATGGATTCCATTACGAATAGCTTCAAGAATGTAATCTATTTTTTGATCGTTCTTTCCAGCGACTACAAGCACATTCCCCGGCTTTTGAACGAGCAATTGTTCCAAATAATCTGATCCGGTATAGGCCTTGATTTTCCAAGCTGTCGGAGACTCCGTACGGCTGTTGTATCCTTGAATGCGCGCCAGATGATCCTTCAGTTCAGCGCCTTCTGGTGCAAATACATGCAGCGTGGAATCTACTCCAGGGTACATGGATTTGTGGACCAATCCGGCATGAAAATGTCCTGGATCCAAGGTCATGAACTTTATTTTTTCTTCTGGACTGATCGTCATTTTTGTTACTTCTTTGGTACTACAGGAAAAGCCCAGAAAGGCCATAAAAATCAGAAAACGCAAATAATTGGGCACCATGAGTGGGTTCGATTTTTTAATGGATTATCCTCTTTTTTACCCCTAAACAAAGAAAAATAAGGTTTAAAGGGAAAGAAAATCTGCTCTGGACCGGGGTCGGCCAACTGTTGACGATTAACTATTAGCTAAAACCAAGTCTGTGCCCCAAGGTCTTCGTTGGCTTCGTTTTAAGTGAGTATTTGCTTCAGGATCGTTGACAAACTCTTCTTTAGCAGAATTCCATTCCAGCTTTCTGCCCAATTTCATCGCAACGTGGCTAACCAGACAGACCGAACAGGATCGATGTCCAATTTCTACTGGAGAGAGCAATTCAGCTTTTCCCTGGATGGCATCCAGCCAGTTGCCATGATGGGAAGAACTACGGGTAAATCGCAATTCATTCTCTCCAAAAACGGTTTGCAAAAGTTTGGGATCAGAAGCATCCAAAGCCTTCGCATTATCCCCTTTAGCCACTGGATCTGAAGTGGAAGCCACATAGCTGCCTCTTGAAACCCAAATCCATCCCTCCGTTCCTTCGTAACGAATGCCATTGGGGTAGGTTCCTGAGGTGAGCATCACCACTCCATTGTCGTAGGTGGCCTTCACCATAAAGTCGCCATGCACATTCCATAATCCGGACCTTGGAAACTCGGCTACAGCCTCAATGTACCGAGGGCCCACCAATTCAGTATTCATGCCCCAAGCAGCAGAGTCAAAGTGATGCTGGCCCCATCCGGTAATCATGCCCGCACCGTAATTTTCGTGGCGCAGCCAGCCTGGTCTTCCGTAGTCGTTCTGGGGATGCACGCCGATTTCGGTGTAGGGAACTTCCGGAGTAGAGCCAAGCCACATGTCAAAATTCAAATTGGCAGGCACCGGCATAGCAGGAGCTTCGGGGCCGGAAGGATCTCCAGGTAAACCTATTCGAACGGTGTGTAGCTTGCCTATTCTCCCATTTCGTACCAGTTCCGCTGCCAAGCGAAACTGCTCACTTGACCGCTGTTGCGTTCCTAGTTGCAGTACCACACCGGTTCGTTGGATTACTTCCACCAATTGCCTTCCTTCTTGGATCGTCAAAGAGGTTGGTTTCTGAAGGTACACGTGCTTCCCTGCAAGAGCTGCCTCCATGGCGGGCTGTGAATGCCAATGATCTGGGGTAGAAATAATCACCGCATCGATCTCCTTGCTTTTTAACAAGTCTCGGTAGTCTCCCACTTGCTTTACATCTAGATAAGGACTTCCCATTTTTTGGGTGTAGTGGCCCTCAATGAATTGCTTTCCTTCGGCCATCCGCTTGCTATCCAGATCGGATACGGCCACTATGCGCGCCACATCGTGTTTCCATACGCCTGGCAAATCATGATCTCGAGCGATCCTACCACAGCCGATTTGAGCAATCTGAATTTTGTTGCTGGGTGCATTTTTCCCGAACACAGAGGCTGGAACAAGGGTTGGTATCCCAAACGCTGCTGTAGCGAGGGCTGTTTTTTTCATAAAATCTCTTCTTTGCATGGCGATGGAATTATTTGACAAAGGATTTCCAATAGTTTTCGGCTTCTTGAACAGTCAATTCGCCATCAAAGACAAGCAATCGGTAGGTCAAACTGTAGCGCTTACCCGGCTGTATTTCCCAAGAAGTATGGCGAATGGGGCAAAATTCAACAAATACATTTCCCTTTCCCTCGTATTGTCCAGGAGGCCATACGCGAAGGGGTTCGGGGTGTGCTTGATTGGTGTTGTGACTCATAAATAGGATTCCACTTTTCCCGGAGGGATGATCCGATTGCCCTGTCACCAAGATCCAACGCGCGTTGGAACCATCAGCTGTAGCTCGGTCTTTACCCTCTGAAGTAAGAATGGTACTGTTGGCATCTCCCCAAACCTCAGTGGCACGGAATCCAATTCCACCTCCATAGCGGTAGTCATCCAGTAGAATCCCTCCTGGAATGGCAGTTTGCAAGGTGCTCGTATAATCAACGAGATAGCGACCCTTATCGGCAGGCTTCACCTTGATGCGAAGGTCTTCCTCCATCGCAATTCGTGATTCTGGAGCTGCTTTGAGATCCACATGATGCTGTCTAACCGTCAATTCAGCGGCTCCTCCAGCTTGTTTCTTGGAGAGCACATGGGAGAAATCTACTCTGCCCTTTTCATCCCCAAGGTTCCAAAAATCGACCTCCTTTCCTCCTATGGTTGCTCTGGCATAAGGCCCCCAAATTCCATAGTGGTGGTAGTGATCTACGGGCTGTATCCTGCTTAGGATTTGTCCACTTGGCGATTGAATGGGATGAATAAATCCAGATTTGCTGTAAGCGTCCTTTATTCC
>CAMBMU010000008.1 GCA_945868725.1 Spirosoma fluviale | reverse complement strand
TTACTTCGCTGCAGCGTAACGCTTGCTTACTTCCTCCCAGTTTACAAGGTTCCAGAACGCCGCGATGTAATCTGGACGTCTGTTTTGGTAGTGTAGGTAGTAGGCATGTTCCCATACATCCAGGCCTAGGATAGGCGTGCCTGGGTTTTCTGACACGTCCATGAGGGGATTGTCCTGGTTGGGAGAAGAACATACGCAAAGTTCTTTTTTGGTGTCTACACAGAGCCAGGCCCAGCCTGAGCCAAATCGTGTAGCCCCTGCTTTGTTGAAGGTCTCTTTAAACGCATCAAAGGAGCCGAATTTTGCATCAATTGCAGCAGCAAGTGCTCCAGTAGGAAGGCCTCCTCCAGTTGGAGATAGAATTTGCCAAAAAAGGCTGTGGTTCCAATGTCCGCCGCCGTTATTTCTCACAGCAGTATTTGATCCTGCCACTTTCATCAGCTCCTCCAAGGATTTGCCTTCTAGGTCTGTTCCTGCGATAGCAGCATTTAAGTTAGTCACGTAAGCATTGTGGTGCTTTCCATGGTGAATTTCCATGGTTCGTGCATCGATATGGGGCTCCAATGCATTCAGTGCATATGGAAGTGAGGGTAGTTCAAAAGCCATGTGTATAGGGTTTTATGTGCGGTAAAGTTAAAAATTTTCTGCGCTTTTATATTCCTTCTAAACCAGCCTTTTAACCAAAAAGTTCTAATCAATCAAAAAGTCTTTTTTCGTAAGATTTTGAAAAATTCAATCATAAGCTGCTCTGACTCCTTCGCCATCATTCCAGTAAACACCTTGGTTTTGGGATGGAGCATTTGGGCATTACATTGGAGGTATCCTCGCTTGGGGTCTGTGGCTCCAAGGTAAAGTTCCCCTAGTTGCGCCCAGTAGAGTGCCCCTGCACACATGGGGCATGGTTCCAGGGTGACGTACAACCGGCATTCGTTGAGATATTTTGCACCAAGGTAGTTGGCGGCCGCAGTGATTGCCAAGATTTCTGCATGAGCCGTCACATCAGTCAACTTTTCAGTCTGGTTGTAGGCTCGTGCAATCACTTTATTTTTTGAAACGACTACTGCACCTACAGGCACTTCCCCTTCTTCAAAAGCTAGTTTAGCTTGCTTGAAGGCTTCGTTCATGAAGTATTCGTGGCTATAGAGCTCCAAGATTACTGGTTCAATTAAATACAGCGAAAATTTCCTCTCTTACCCCTTTGTTGATCACCATCGCCAAGATTAAGGACACCACCAAACCGGCTAGAGCTTTCCACATGTCTTTTTTGGCCAATCGGAAGGCACGTTCAAGCCAAGCACCTTTACTTTTTGCTTTACCATGCTTGCCCCATGCTATCGCAAACTCTCGTCCTGCCAAGAGTCCAATAAATACCCAGGTGGTACTCATTGGAACATTGTTGTACATCTTGAAATAGAACAAAATAACGGCATACACCAAATCCACCATGGTAGCGGCACGGACGTCAGCAACGTTTGTTTTTTCATTGATGATGTCTTGGATTTTGTCGCCTTTAAGGAAAAAAATGATCCCTAATCCAAAAAATACAACTCCTGTATAAACAACAAATTCAAAAACATTTAACTGACGAGGTAAAAACACAGCAATATTGGCCGCATCCTGCATAATCCAAATTGCCCATAGTGTTCCTGAAGTAATCCATTGCAAGACCATCCAGTAGGGTTTTGCCTGCCCTTTGAGGTAATTTTTTACAAAACGCTCTAAAATATACCAAACAAGGATCGCTAAGAAAAAGGCCAAAACGTAGCCATAAAAACTTTTGCTCATCACCGATACAATTGTTCCTGCCTTGTACGTAAACACGTTGAGCAACAAAAACGTGGTAGATACTGGCCACCTCATTCGGGTCATGATCAGCAAGACAATTGGGGCTGCCAACTGTAGAAAGACAAAACTTTCGGGTGCTTTTTCTAATCCTGGGGTACTGAGTAACTGGAAGGAAACATCACCCTTGAAAACAACCCAACTGTAGGTAATCGTGACCACCCAAATCAATCCAATAAAAATCCACAACCAGTACCATTTCGTCTTTTGGTTGGAAACGATAAATGTCCCAATGGTCTGAATGCTATCATTCGCAATCGCAGAATAGGCAGCGAGTGCAAATCCAAACCACATGGCAGCGTAGGTATATTCTGTAATAAATCCTGCAATAGAAACCAGGATTGCAATGAGAATTAAATAAGGACGTTCAGCCTTCGCTAAATCAAAAATCCATGAAACTTTCTTTGAAATGGATTCTTGATTTATGTTTTGATCAATCGGCTTTTGCTTGGCCATGCTGGAGGGAGTAGGTCTTAGAAACAAAAATAGATAAGATATTCAGCAACCTGTATTATTAAATTGTTAAAGAAGAAAAAAAACACCTTCTGGCCGGAGCTATTGAATTGATTTTAACAAAAAAAAGTCAATTTTTGTACCGAGTATTCTTTGAAATTTTAAGGTTGAAAGGGAACAGATATCCCCAAACTTTTTTCTTTTCGGGTCCTTATCGCTACTAAAATGGAAAGCTTGGAAAAGCAAAATCAACCCTCCAAACGTACGTTTTTAAACTATCTCTGGGTTTTTCTGTCCCTTTTACTCTTCATTTTTGCTATTGATCTGCTCACGGTAGCTGTAGGAAAAATCAACAGTGGATTGGCATTGGAAATTTTACAGGCAACAAAAAATCCATTTATCAGCTTATTTATTGGCCTGCTAGTCACCGCGCTTATTCAGAGTAGCTCCACCGTTACTGCCAGTTTGGTGGCCATCGTAGCTTCTGGCAATCTTACGCTCCAGCAAGCGGTGCCTATCGTCCTCGGCGCCAATATCGGCACCACACTAACTTCTACCTTGGTGTCCTTGTCCTACCTTATGGATAAAAAAGAATTTCGAAGGGCGTTTTCTGCAGGTATTTCTCATGATTTTTTTAACATCCTTACCGTAATCTTACTTTTCCCATTGGAGATTTATTTTGGATTTCTCTCCAAAATGGCGGCACACATTGCCGGTTGGTTTGCTGCTGACAATTCCTTTGAAGGACCTATCGTCTACAATAGGATATTCACTAGATCGCTCTCCGAGTGGGTAGACATCCAAATAGACTCCACGCTTGTTACCGTAATTTTCTCCATAGCACTGGTATTTTTAGCAATTAAAGTCTTGTCTACGGCCATGTACAAAACCTTTGTTAAAGATTCTTTTGAAGAAGTCAATAAAGTTATTTTCCAAAAAACTGGCCTAGCGTTTTTTTATGGTACTTTTTTCACTGCTGCAGTACAGTCAAGTACGGTTACTACTTCTTTGGTCGTGCCTTTGGTGGCCAGTAAAAAAGTGACGATAAGCAAGGCTTTCCCCTTTATCATCGGGGCGAATATTGGCACGACCATGACTGCAGTGATCGCTTCTATCTACAAGCCTGAAGCGGCAATTGCCTTGGCCTTGGTACATGTGCTCTTCAATAGTTTCGGGGCGCTGATATTTTTGCCCTTTGCGAGCATCCGGAAAATTCCAATATGGCTTTCCAATTACATGGCAAAAATGTCGGTGAAATATCGAGTGGTTGTGTTTGCCTATATCCTGCTGACCTTCTTTATCATTCCCTTTCTGCTGATCTACTTTACGCAAGATTAAGGATTTTTGGTTCTCCATTCATCCATCAAAGATTTGGCAGAGCTTGTACCTAAGCGATCAGCCCCTGCCTGAATCAGGGCCAAAGCTTGTTCGAGCGTTTTTATTCCCCCACTTGCTTTAATCCCAATGGTGGAAGGCAAGACCTCTCGCATCAACAGTACATCCTCTACCCTTGCTCCATAAGGCGCATACCCAGTAGAAGTTTTGACAAAATCTGCTCCTGCATCTTGGCATATCAAACAGGCTTCTCGGATTTGTGTGGTACTCAAATAGGCCGTTTCAATAATCACTTTCAGGATTCGTTCCGATTCATGACAAACCTTGGCTAATTGCGCTAATTCTATTTTGGGCCAGGACATCCCCGAATGAAAAGCAGTTTGAGACCATACCACATCCAACTCGTCTGCACCGGCTTGAATCGCTATTTTAGCTTCTGCTACCTTAGTTTCTGTGGCCTCATACCCAAATGGAAATCCAATAACGGTGACCACTTGAATGTCCTCATCTCGAAGTTCTCTTTTTACTTTTTTTACCCAGAAAGGAGGCACGCATACGCCAATAAATTGAGCTGCAATCGCCTCAGCAATCAAAAGATCAATTTCCCTTTCCGTAACGGTTGGCTTAAGTAAGGTGGATTCAAGGTACCGATTTAGTTTCATTCCAATAGATCAAGGGGTCTTGCTTACATAATCGCTCAAATACATAAAATTCAAAGTCAAATTCCCATCTCTGGCAATGGTGGCCTTCTCTAAAATTGGGGAATTTATTTGGATTAATGTGGGTATTACCCATTCTCGAAGCTGTCTGGCAAATTCTGCTGAAGATTCTCGTGGAAGTTCGCATGGCAAATTATCAATTGCCATCACGGAAATACTGTGCTGATTTGCAAAAGGAGGGAGCTCTTGCATGGTATTCCGGTCCATATCATACACGGGATCAAGTAGGGTAGAAGCCCGATGAGTAGTAGGAACCGATCCATCGATATCACAGGTAATATCAGCAATTACAGAAATTGAAAAATTAGGAGATCGCATAGCCTCCAGCTCAAATAACCGTGGAGCATTGGGATCCCAATACGCTGCAGCAATTAAAATTTCCGCAGCTTCCGCAAATGGCATAAATTGACTTTCATAGGCTTCTGGATTGGCATAAAAATGGGCTTGTTCATACCCCCTATCGGAGATCCTCCGCAAATAATCGGCAGTGGAAAGGCAAGTAAAAACTGGTTCTTCGAAGTCATTTCGAAGAAAGTCCTGAGGTTCCACTTCCAGAATTCCCAAAATTTCTAAAATTTCTAAAACCCCTTTTCCTACTCTTCCTCTACCAGTCACCACAATTTTGATCGGAGGCAGCACCACCTTCTTCAATTCTACTTTTAAATCGTCCAAATCCTTACAGGCCAAGGCTCTCCGTAATTCATAAAGACCCGTCTTCTTTCCATAGGTCCAAAAAGCATTGTAAGCCCCCACCACACCTGCCCATCTCCCAAAGGCAACCACTCGTTCTCCAGCTGGATTTTTCAATAGCTCATAGTCTATCATCCCAATTGACTTGGCCAAGATGGCTTGCAGCATGGCTTTATTCCGAGGTTGCTTCTTGATCGTATGCGAAAAGAAAAAATAGGTCTTTTCAGGAATCAATTGGGCAATTGGAACTTCCTTCACACCAAATAAAATGTCTGCTTTGGATAGGTCGCTGACCACCTCAATCCCTTGCTCCTGGTACTCCTCATCTGTGTAGCAACGGAACGCGCTTGTTTCTACACAAAAGGACAGACTATCTCCACCCCTTTTTTGAATTTCATGAAGAATCTCTGGGGTAAAAGGTGTACGTTGGTCCACAGGGATTTTCCCTTCTCGGATGATTCCAATTTTCATAAAAAGTAAGTATTTGGGTTGGTTGGTTCTGACAAGCTCGCCCGGATTCATTCCTCCAAAAAGCACTTCCTTCACTAGGGGGCATTGCAGGGACAAGTTAGAAAGAATTTTGAAGCCAAAGGCCGCCTACCTCTCGAAAAAAGGCTGGGCTATACCCAAACAAAAAAAGGGGCTCAGCGCCCCTTTATCAATCGATTCCTAAGAAATCTACTTGGAAAATCAAGATCGAATTCTCTGGGATTTTGTCGTTGTTTTTCTGACTGCTATAGCCATATGGCGAAGGAATAATGATTGTCGCCTTTGAGGTAGGCCGGAGTCGTTTGAATGCAATATCCCAACCTGTAATTACGGTGGCAGATCCTACCACAAAACTAAGTGGGGAATAGACTCTACCCTCCACAAATGTGTTTTTGACCCGAGCTACAGCCTCATAGGAGGTGTCAAACACCGTTCCAGTTGCCATTACCTTTCCAATGTAATCCGTATAAACTACGGTATTATTAGTTGGGCGAGAACCCTTGCCTTCCTGCTGCACAATCACCACTACCCCACTAGGATCATGGATGCGGTAGATGCTATCAATTTTAGCAGTATCTAGGTAGGCAGCAATTTTTTTGCGGTCCGTGGCAAGATTGCCTTCAAAATCATATGCTGGCCCCTGATTGTATGGATTGGTGGTCTCACAAGCACTGAGGCCAACTAGGGCAAAAAGGAAGAGTACTAAAAGATTACGCATCATGGATTTAGATTCGGGCCTTTTTTGATCTGTACAAGATCAAGTTCAAAAATCAGGGGAGAGTTTGCCGGAATGCCTCCACTTGCCTGAGTTCCATACCCAAGACGAGAAGGAAAAATTACCGTTGCCTTTTCGCCAGCGTGCATCATAGAAATCGCAAATTCAAATCCACTTATGGTATATCCATATCCTACTGCATAGCGAAGGGGCTGGTACTTTCTTCCAGCATTGAAAATGCCGTTATCTTTTGCAATCTGCTCGATAGAAGTGTCAAATATTTTTTTGGAAAGAGTCTTACCAGTATAGTTGACCGTGACTGTATCTCCTCGCAAGATGCTATTTCGCTCAGGTTTGGCTGAAACTTCCCAGAACATATAGAATCCTTCAATCGGTTCACTGTATTCCTTCACACTCGAAATGGGATTCTCTTTAAGAAACTTTTCGATGGCTTCCTTATCCCGCTGAATGATGACTTCTTGAGTTTGATCAGAATCCACACAAGAAAGCAAAGAAAGCGCTCCGATAAACAAAGCCAATGCGGAAAATAGTCTGGATTTCATAGGTTCTGAGTCTTTTATATAAGGGGTACGCCTTATTTCTTAGCGTCGGTTACTTCTACGTCAAACACGAGGATAGAGTTGGCCGGGATCATTGCTCCAGCTCCACTTTCTCCATAACCAAGTGGAGAAGGAATAATTAATTTTGCTTTGGAGCCTTTTTTCAAAAGCATCAAGCCCTCGTCCCATCCATCGATTACTTGACGCATTCCTACATTTACTGGAAGAGGCTCGTAAGGGCGCTCCTCGCTAAACATGTTATTGGCTTTTGCAATCTCTGGCCATGAAGTATCGAATAAGGTACCGTTAATTAGGTAACCCGCATAGTTCACATACAAGGTAGTTCCTTGAGTGGTGGCTTCGCCAGTTCCTTCCTTTTCAATCACATAGTAAAGTCCACTTTCTGTTTTTTGAGCCTTCAAATTATTCTTTGAAATATAGGCTTCGATGGTTTTTGCTTCTTCTACCAAAAGAGTCTTGGCGCGTTCCGCTGACTTTTCTTGTTCTTTTTGCATTGCCTCTTCATAAAAAGCCTGCATGTCTGCTTCCGTCTTTACATCATACGCACCCAATCGCACTTTAATTAGGTCATCCTCTTTAATTGGAGCAGGTTGGTTGCCACTGAAAATAATTTTGGCTGCAGCCTGAAAGGTGATTGAGTCTCCTTTTCTAAGCGCCAAAAAGATTTCGTCCATGCCATTCTGAGCCTTAATGGTGTCATTTGCCATTAAATAGCCTGGAAATGGCTGGGTCAAGGTACTGTAGATTACCGAGTCAGCCTGGGTCAAAATCTCTAAATTATACAATAGAAATTCACCATTGGCAGGCTTCTCCTTGCCTTCTTCGATGTAGGTAAATTCGATGGCATCCTTCTCTGTTACTTTAGTTTTTTTACAAGAAGAAAGGGTGCCTAACCCAACGATTAGGGCAAAAATGAGAACAAGGGATTTATAATTTTTCATAAAAGGATAGGTGAATTTCAAATTTTTTAAGTTTGGGGGTTATAGCGTAGGTACTTCTTTGGAATCAAAAAGGTCTTCTTGGTACTCTTGAACAAGGGACTCAAATCGTGCAACTGTTTTTTTCAAGCTAGCCGAAGATTTGCCTCCGGCTGCGTTTTTATGCCCTCCCCCACCAAAATGGGCAGCAGCAAACTTATTTACCGCTACATCTACACTGGAACGAAAGGATATTTTTACGCCATCTTCTCGTTCAGAAAATAAAGCTGCAAACTTCACTCCATCCAAAGATAAGGCATAATTCACCAAACCTTCTGTGTCTCCAGTCTGACTTTGATATTTTTTAAGATCTTTTTTACTAATTACAAAATAGGCCAAATACAAATCTTCCCGCACCACCAAACGCTTTGTGATGGCAAAGCCAATGAATTTGAGCCTATTTAAGGAATTTGAATCGTAAATCAGGTTGGCAATCTCTGTCGCATTTGCTCCAGCCTCCAACAATTCCGCAACCACTAAATGAACATTCTTGGTAGTATTGGGGTGACGAAAACCTCCAGTATCCGTCAAAATGCCTGCGTACAAACAAGATGCAATATTTTTGTCTAGTAGCTTTTTGTCCCCCAACTCCACAATCAATTCGTAGACTAGCTCACAGGTAGCGGCTGCTTCCGTACTCCATAATCTAAACTGTGCAAAATCCTCTGGATCTTGATGATGGTCGATATTTACAGTAAAGGCCTGGGAATGACGAATCAATTCCCCCAATTCGTTCACCCGACTTAAGACAGAAAAATCAAGGCAGAAGATCAATTCAGCCTTTTCCAACTTTCCTAAAGCTTTCTTGTGATCTCGTTCCTTGGAAAAATCCAAGACTTGATCATTGCCTTTCATCCAAGTCAAAAAGTAGGGGTAGTCTGAGGGAGTGATGACCGTTACCTCGTGCCCTTTCTTGATTAGGTAGTTTGAAAGTCCCAAGGAGGAACCCAATGCATCTGCATCAGGCTTCACATGGGTAGTAATGACGATTTTCCTCGGGGAGGAAAGTTTTTGAATAAGCGTACCTAAAGCTTCCATTAATTTGATTAAGCTGCACTTTTGGCTCCGGAGCCAGCAAATGTCAGTAAATTTTAGACAATTCCCAAAGCATGAAATTTACTGATACTGAAGCAACTACCGGAGAATTCCATACCACCTATTTAATTATGAATCAAAAAGCGCTAATTTTGCAGCCGAAATAAACCAATGAAACTCCAAATCCCATGTCAGGAAACAGAACATTCACCATGATTAAGCCCGATGCTTTCGAAGCGGGCAATGCAGGTGCAATCTTAAAAATGATTGAAGCAGCAGGTTTTAAAATCGTTGCTCTAAAAGCTACCCGACTCAGCCCAGCATTGGCTGGAAAATTTTATGAGGTACATAGCGAAAGACCTTTCTACAAGGACCTTTGCAACTACATGTCTTCTGGAGCAATTATCGCTGCTATTCTAGAAAAAAATAACGCAGTAGAAGATTTCCGTGCCCTAATTGGAGCTACCGACCCTGCCAACGCAGCAGAGGGAACCATCCGTAAAATCTTCGCTAAATCCATTGAAGCCAATGCCGTTCACGGTTCTGACTCTGATGAAAATGCCGCCATTGAAGGAAGCTTCTTCTTCAACCAATACGAGCGAGTGCTTTAATTCTCCCTCCTAAAAATTAAAAAAGCGGCCTGTTAGAATGGGCCGCTTTTTTTTGCTTTTGATCAAGGGTTATTTTTTTAGGTCAGGAATGTCCTCGGACATAATTTTTGCAGAAAGCAATGCCAATGGAATCCCTCCCCCCGGATGCACGGATCCTCCACAGAAGTATAAACTCTTCAGTTGGCTAGAAAAGTTGGGATGTCGCAAAAACGCAGCAAATCGGGTGTTCGAACTATTCCCGTACAGGGCTCCCTGCGCAGATGAGGTTTTGAATTCAATACTCCTGGGGTCTAAAATTTCCTCGAAGTCGATCAATTGTTCAATATCGGCATGTAAGAGACGACTCAGCTTCGCAAGAATATCCTTCCTGGCCTTTGCAATCAGCTGATCCCAATCTTGACCTTGGTTATTGGGAACATTGATCATCGTAAACCAATTCATGGCGCCAACCGGTGCATCGTCTGGCTTACATACTGAAGTGCAGTTGATGTACACCGTCGGATCCTCATAAATGGTCCCTTTCCGAAATAGGTGTTCAAACTCCTGCTCGTAATCCTCCGAAAAAAAGATATTGTGCATGCCCACTTCCTCAAATACCTGGGTAATCCCCCAGTAGAAGATCAGCGCAGAGCTTGACTTTGGCTGCTCCAACAGTTTTTTGGGCTGCGCTTGCTTTTTGAGAATGGTCTTGTAGGCATTGACCATATCCATGTTATTCACCACAAGATCTCCGCTTACTACCTTACCCTGAACTCGAAGTCCGCAGGCACGTTGATTTTCTACGAGAATTTCTTCTACCGGTGCATTGAAATGGTAGCGAACGCCCAAGGACAAGGCCAACTTGTACAAGCTCATGCTGATGTCGTGCATGCCATGCTTCGGGAAATAGGCCCCTAGATTAAACTCCAGGTGGGGAATAATGGTCAAGGTTGCCGGTGTCTGGTAGGGGTCCGAACCGTTGTAGGTGGCATATCTATTGAAAAGCTGCACCAACTTGGGGTCCTTCAAAAGTCGCTTATTGAAGGCATGCATCGTGGAGAAAAGCCCCAGTTTCCCTAAATTTAAGTAGGCCTTCATTGCATGTGGTCCTATCCAAGTACTCAGCTTGTGTAAGGAGCGATGCATAAACAAAGGAGAAAGCCGCTCATAAATAAAAGCAGAACGCGTCAAAACCGCTTTGATTCCTTGTTCAGAAACCCCAAGTTGTGAGGCTACTTCAGTCGCAAATCGTTCTGGGTCGGCCCAAGCTTTGACTTTCTTACCGTCCTCCCAAAAATAATGGCACACCACTTCCAGGCGATCATATTCAAAGTGGTCGGCTGGATTCTTTCCTGCCAGAAGAAATAATTCTTCGACTTGCTCTGGTAACGTAAATAAGGAGGGGCCAGCATCAAAGCGATACCCATTCCCTTTAATTGCAGTCAGCTTTCCTCCAGGATAGGCATTGGCTTCAAATACTTCTACTTGATATCCTTTCACCGCCAAACGGATGGAGGCCGCAATGCCGGCAATGCCCGAACCAACTACTAGCGCTTTTTTCATGGAGTAAAGAATGTGTAGTTAAATCAGTTTTTCAATATAAATTGTTTAGACAGGCCAGAAAAATATAGGTTTAGGAAATTTCTTCCTTAGGTATTGGCACTGGATTCTCCGAACTACTTCCAAAAATTAGGGGAGCAATTACCTTCCATCGGCCCTCCACTTTTTTCATTAAATAGGCCTTCTCCGCTAAAAATTCGGCACTTACTGCATTTTTTTGTGCAAATGCCAGAACCTCCTCAAAATGAGTTGGCTTCAAATCTTTATAGGCCAGGGTAATATGCGGCTGAAAGTTCCGGTCACTTAGTTCTTCGACCAAGTGTAAAGATCTTTTGCAAAAGCTACGAAGGGTCGTTTGGAGCTGCAACAGGGATTCATTGGGGGCAACTTGCTGATGGATATTTCTCCTACCAAAATGTCCAATGCGGGTTAGCTGAAGTTGAAATGGCGCCTGTATCTCCAATAAAGTAGTGAGCCGTACCACCAATTCTCTTTCTTTAGCCTCTTTGTACCGAAAAGGCATCTTTAGGGTTAGGTGGGCAGGAGCTTGAAGGGCGTATTTTACTTGAAACTGCTCCGCAATTCCCTGTTTAAGCATTTTGAATTGGGACTCGAGTGCAGGAGGAGGAAGCAGTCCTACAAAGTACTTGCCCATTCCTTTCATGCCTCAACTTTTTTTCCAGGCTTGATACAAAAGAAACAAGCCTGGTCACCAACACCTTCCTGATTGTATTGAATCGCCTTTTGCTCCCATTCTTCGAGCTGTTTTTCAGAAAAATAGGTCTTAATTTTTCTGCTATCCAGCTTCTCTCCCTGCTCATATAGTGCTGTACCCCAAAACTGGAAGGAGGTAGAATCAAAAATAATTTCCTGATTCTCAAAGCCACAGCGTTCTGCTACAGCTACGAATCCTTTGGTACTTGGAATTGTCAAATGCCTAGGAGGATCCAACTGAACCCATAGGGAACCCTTTTCTTTCCAAACTGCTGAATCCGTAACGGGACAGCGCACCAAGAGCATCCCCCCAGGATTTAATCGTTCATAACAGGTCTTTAATACCTGTTCAGGATCTGCCATGTGTTCGAATGAATGATGCAACATGACTACATCAAAGTAGAGATCGGTTTGGCCAAATTCTTTATTCCACAACTTTAGGCCAGTGCCTAGCTGGCTTTCGCTCTCCAAAAAGGGGTCAAAACCATGCAAGTCCTTGAATCCAGAAACATGCAGTTCATACAATAGCTGCCCATTGCCACAGCCTACATCTGCGATACGATCGGTAAACTTGAGATGTAGTTTTTTGAGCCAAAATCCCCCAAAGGGAGGTGAAAAGAATTTCAATCCAGTAGCGAAATATGCTCGAATTCGAATTTTTTTAAGAAGATTTCGAAGTAGTCCAGAAGGCTGAAGGGAGCTAAAGGAATAGTAATTGGAGGGATAATAAGAACTGAGGTCTTCGGGGATGGTCAAAAGTTGGATGGAACCACAAGAAGGGCAAGAGGCATAGTTAAATTCCCCTCCAAGTCCGAGCATTCGCTCTGTAGCTAAAAAATTTGTTTCCTGAGTTGAATGACAGTAGCGACAAGTGCTTGTCAACTCAATAGGCATTTTCACGATTGAATAGCAACTCGTAAACGGTTTTGACCATGATCTCCATGTCTAGAAGAAAAGACCAATTGTTGATGTAGAAGTAATCCAATCGCACTCTAGACCGGATTTGGAATGAGTTTTCGATTTCTCCTCGGTAACCCCTTACCTGAGCCAAGCCGGTAATTCCTGGCTTAATTTTATGCCGGGAATTGTAGCGTTCTATTTGGGGTCTAAAGGTGTCATTCATCGGCAAGGTATGTGGTCTAGGACCCACAATCGACATACTTCCCATCAGCACATTCAAAAACTGTGGCATCTCATCCAAAGAAGTCTTTCGAAGAAATGCCCCTATAGCTGTAACCCTTGGATCATTCTTGATAGCCTGATGCGAGTCAGCATAATCATTTGGTGTCATGGAACGAAACTTCAGGCAACTAAATACCTTATTGTTTAGTCCATTTCGATCCTGTATAAAAAATATAGGGCCTCTGGATTCCAACTTGATTAATATTCCTACCAAAGGAATAAGCCAAGAAAGGATAAATACGGTTACAAAGCTGGCAAATGCAAGGTCAAAAATCCGTTTTGCAAAGCTATTCAAAGGATGATCCAGGGGAGTTTCATTGACATTGATGACAAAGAAATCTCCATAGCGCGAGAAGGATAGATTTTTTTCCAGTTGAAGACTCTTCCCAGGAATCATTTTAACCTTGATGTAATGTTCGTCAGCAAAATCAATTACGCGCTTTACTAGACTAGCATCCAACTTTTCATGGATGTAAATTAAATCAAGATTCATCTTTGGTGCTACCTCAAATAAGTCTCCAATTTCCCCGCGAGTTTGTTCACAATCAGATTGATCGTCAAAGTATCCCAAAAAATTGATGCCAAAATCCTTACGGATTCGAAGCACATCCACGAGTTTTGGACTGGTTGCGCCCTTGCCTACAATGATTGCATTTTGGAAGTTATTCCCCAATGCCCGGTATCTTTTAAGAATCAGTTGTACGCCAACCCTGAAAAATCCCATCAGGAAGCCAAGTGTAACTCCCAAGGACCCAATTTGAATCCAGCGGTAATTTCCAACTTGAAGAGGCGTCCAAAGAATAGCTGTAGCACCTAAAAACCATAGGAGCGTAACTGAAAACTTGCTTAAGGTATCTTCATACTCCTCGGTTCTCCCAATCCTGTAATCTTTTCGTAGTATAGAAATCAAAATCCACAGAAGGGCCAAGGGCAGGTACGCAGAAAATTCAGTTTCTCCCAAAACATGAAAGCGTTGTAAAAAAAAGTTAGCTACCGCTAAAGATAGTAGGCATGCAAAAAAATCGCTGGCGGTAAACAGCCAAGGAAAATACGTATCAAATCTTCTCTTCATAAAAATATAAAACTTGTACATCCTCCTTCTGTCAAAAAAATTGACAAAAATTGGAGTTGAGGAAGGAAACTTTGTAAAATTAAGAAAGAAATTCTCAAGGCTTATTACTTTTGGATAAATTTCTAACCTTCTAAGGAACAAAAAGTACATGTCCTCTCTGTTTAATTTTTTAGCATCCTCTGATAATCCCAACTCTTTAGGGTATAAGTTTCGCACAAAAAGGCTTCAAGAATTCGAAAAAATGTTTTTTTCTCGCTTTTCGGGGCTTGAAAAAATTGAAATTTTAGATGTCGAAGGCACGGGTTATTTTTGGAAAAACAGTGCCCTACTTTCCCATCCTGGCCTTCGCATTACTTTACTCAATCTCTACCCTGTGGAAACTAGCCATCCAGCTATCCATGCTGTCCTAGGCGATGCCACGGACATGCGCGAATTTGAAAAGGGGAGCTTTGATTTAGTTTTTTCAAACTCGGTAATTGAGCACTTGTATACCCTAGAGCTGCAACAAAAGATGGCTTCAGAGATTCTCCGTGTGGGGAAAAGTTATTTTATTCAAACCCCCAATGTTTATTTTCCTATAGAAGCACATTATGCCTTGCCCTTTGCTCAGTATTATTCCAAGGCTTTCCTTCACTTTATTCTGACCCAAACGAAGCTCAGCCGATTGAAAAAATGGAGCTCGGCAGACGCAAGCCAATACCAAGATGAAATTCGGCTTCTCAATGCCCAAGAAATGAAAGCATTATTTCCCGGAGCATCCCTCCTGAAGGAAAAAATACTTGGACTTACCAAATCCATCACGGCACACAATCTAGTTTAATCCGCGAATTGCAAGCGAACAAGATTCGCATAAATGCCGGAAGCGTCTTGTACTAGCTCTTGATGGCTACCCTGCTCCACAATATTCCCATCCGTCAACACGTAGATTCGATCCACTTTCCGGATGGTGGCTAGTCGATGTGCAATGATGAGTGTGGTTCTGCCCTTCATCAACTCATTTAGGGCCTCTTGAACCAAAGCCTCTGATTCTGCATCCAAGGAGGACGTGGCCTCATCCAAAATCAAAATTGCAGGATCTTTTAGTATAGCCCTTGCGATTGCAACCCGCTGCCGCTGCCCTCCAGAAAGTTTAACCCCTCGCTCTCCAACCAAGGTTTCCAAACCCTCTGGAAACTGGGAGATAAACTGCCAGGCATTTGCTTTTTTTGCAGCAAGGATGATCTCTTCTTCGGTAGCAGTAGGCTTAGCGTAGGCGATGTTTTCTCGGATACTGCCTCCAAACAAGAGTACTTCTTGGGGAACAATCCCTATTTTACTCCGCAGAGAAGCCAAGTTCCAATGGCTTATTGGTTCCCCATCAATCTGGATTTGGCCTTTAGCGACTTCGTAAAACCGAAGCAATAGATGAATAATCGTTGATTTTCCAGCCCCTGAAGGCCCTACCAAAGCAACTTTCTCTCCAGATTGAATCTTAAAAGTTACTCCCTTTAATACCTCCACCTCGGGACGCGTAGGGTAATAAAAGCCTACCTCATCAAATTCGATCGTTCCTTTAATCGCCGCAATCTGCACTCCAATTCCTGCCTCTTCCTCCTCAGCCAATAACTCCACTACTCGCTCGGAACTCCCGATTGCCTTTTGCAGTTGGCTGTAAATATCGCCCAAACCAGCAATGGAGCCGCCGATAAAGGTGGTGTACAGCACAAAAGAGACCAGCTCTCCAACACTCATTTCCCCGGAAGCAACAAGACTTGCGCCATACCACATCACCCCAACGATCCCTCCAAAAAGGGCAAAAATGATAAAGGAAATGAATGCGCCTCGGTATTTAGCTGCCGCAAGGGCCACACGAACTACTTTTCCCAATCCTTTGCCATAGCGATTTACCTCGTAGGCTTCCCCAACAAAAGATTTGACTGTGCTGATGGACTGCAAGGTCTCCTCAACGATGACATTGGCCGCGGCGAGCTCATCCTGAGTTTTCTTAGACAGCCTTCGGATGAACTTCCCAAAAATCAAGGCAAACAGCACGAGCAGCGGAAAGGTCGCCAACATAAAAACAGTCAGCTTAGGGGTGTTGAACAATAGAAAGGCAACCCCCGCGACCAAAGTCACTACCTGACGAAAAAGTTCGGCTAGTGTCGTGGAAAAGGTATCCTGAAGTAAGCCTACATCTGAAGTGATGCGGCTGATAAGCTCACCCGTTCGGCGCTTATCAAAAAACGGGATCGGCAGACGCACCAGTCGACCATACACCGCAAGACGAATATCGCGCATGGCCTTTTCAGAGACCAGGGCAAACAGCCAAACTCGAAAAAAGGAGAACACACTTTGCAAGGCCAAGATGCCTAGCAGTAGCAAGGCAATGTGGTTGATATCTGAAAAAATCCAAACGGATCCTTGGGCAGTATCAATCAATTTTCCGGCAACATACGGGAAACTCAACAGGGTAAGTGAGGAAAATAAAAGAAATACTAGCCCTGCAAAAAACGTCCCTTTGTAGGGAATCAGAAATTGGAAAATCTGGTTCAACTTGCTTAGATTCTGCTTGTTGATCCTTCTTTTTTCTTCGGGCTCTAGCACAGTCCCTCTTTGCTTTGCCATAATTTAGGTAGCTATTGGATTGCAAAAGTACGGTTTTCGAGGCGGATTTGACTAGAAAACTTGGGAGGAATGCCAAGCAAGCCAATCAATGTCCCAGCCGTTTGACCAAATCCTCGCCCAAAGCTGCGGAATGTTTGAATCCATGACCCGAACAGGCAGACACCCAGAGAAAATTCTTATTCCCAGCCATGGCTTCAATGAGAAATTGAGAATCTTCAGTAACTGTGTAAAAACAGACCGAAGTCTTGAGGAACTGTTTTTTCAATCCAACCAATTTTCCCTCCACCTTGGTATTCCAAAAAATTTCCTGTTCCTCCTCCGTCACTTCCCGGTTCAACTCATCTGGATGTGCTACTTCCACAAAGGATTCGGAGGCCATTTTGATGCTCTTCCCATCCAAAGACGGAAAACCATAAATAAAATCCTCTGGAGCAGGACCATAACCCCACATCCACACCGGGTACTGATGCCAATCGGGGGACCCCTCAGCTAAGGCTATCCAATACAATACTTGGCGGCAAATCTTAAGTTTCTTTTGGGTGGGTAGCGGTAAAAAATCCTTCACCCATCCACCCGCACTGAGCACTACCTGTTTGGCTAGAATTTCTTTTCCCTCCACTTGAATTTGAAAATACTCCCCCTGAGCTTGAATAGCTGTTACTTTGGATGAGGTCCAAACGGTAGCCCCTTGTTTTTGGGCAAGGTCCAGCTGGGTCTGTATCGCTACTTCAGGGAAGAGGTAGCCTGCCTCTTCTTCCCAATAAACCTTACCTGAGGGGGGTAGTAGAAAGGGTGGATAGCTTTCTTTAAACTCTTGGTACTCCAGAACTCGGTGCGAAATCTCCTGATTTTGAGCATAGCGAAGTGTACGCTCCCAAAAGCCTTCGACTCCATGTTTGGCCCAGGGGTCTACCCCAGAATCTAAAAGGATGCCGCCCGTTTTTGTTCGGATCTTATGCCCAGATACCGCTTCCAATTCAGCCCAAATCTCATGCGAACGCTTGGCTAGGGCAACATACTCCTCACCTTCGCCCACTGCCAGACGAGTAATGCGAGTTTCTCCATGGCTCGAACCGAAGGTATGAGGCGGTTCAAACTGATCTATGCCCAAGGAATTTATTCCTCGCTTGCTCAGCTGGTACAAGGTTGCACTACCTACTGCACCCAAGCCTACGACTACGACATCGAAACTAGATTCATTCATAATGCCATATTACTACAAAAAATAAACGAAAGAAAAGGACTGGCGTGGGTGGTAGCGTCAGCGAATCTGATTCCTAGGCTAAAGTTCCTCTAGGGGATCCACCTGAGCCGCAATCCATGCCGGCCGCCAAGAAGCTAGGAGAGTAATTGTCACTACTGCCAAACTAATCCATCCCAAGTCAGGCCAGTGGATTCGTACAGGATAGGCGTCCACCACTCCAGAAGCAATCCCCAAGGAGATCAGTCCAAATTTTTCTTGAGCCCCTACAAGAAGTAGACCCAAGATCAAGCCCAAAATAGCTCCAGAGAAAGCAATCAAGGCCCCTTGCTTTAGAAAAATCCCTCGGATCAAGGAATTTTTTGCCCCCATAGATTTCAAAACTGCTAGGTCCTTTTTCTTTTCAATCGCCAGCATACTTAAGGAAAAGAAAATATTAAAGGAGGCCAAAGCCAGAATGAAGGTGAGCGTCAAAAACACAAAAAGCTTCTCCAGCTTCACGGTGCGAATCAGCGTAGCATGTTGTTCATCGGCATTTTTTACGGCAAACTCAGCTCCCAAGTGTGCCTGAACTGCTTTCTGTACTGTGGAAATGGAGTATTCTGGGGCCACCTTTAATTCAAGTGCGGTACGCTTTTGACCGTAGCCGAGCAAGTCCTTAAAAAAATCAAGCCGGACAAGGATGTATTCGTTGTCCACTCCCTGCTCTATACTGAAAAATCCTCGTGGCTCTACCTGTCCTGCAGCATAGAGTTGGTTTGGATCTAGGGAAGCTGCGGATTTGGGAGATTTCGGATAGTAGATGTTGAGGACGGAATTGATATCGTCTAAGTTGACCGAAAGCGCAAAGGCTACTCCTCGTCCAAGGATGGCGCCAGGTCGCAAGGATGTTCCCAAGGTGGTATCTCCCCAAAAATATCCTTTTGAGAAGCGCTCGTGGTCAAAGTAATTGTCGGAAACTCCCTTGACTCGGGCGATATGTTGGTTGCCTCGGTATTCTAGGAGGGCATTGTCTTCAATCACTTCGGTAATGACCTCCACTCCTTCCACTTCTCGGATAGCATTTAACCAATCTTCAGTTACCACAAAACTTTTTCCAGCAACTGGCGTCACTTGGAGCTCGGAGTCAAAACTTGAAAAAAGTCCACGAATAAGATCCTCCAACCCATTGAACACGGACATCACTGCCACCAAAGCCATGGTACTGATGGCTACGCCTACCATCGAGATCAAGGATAGGATAGTGATGAAGTTTTGCTTCTTCTTGCTTCGGAAATACCTGCCTGCAATGAAAGAACTTATGTTCACGAGCTAAATCGATAGTTAATCCTCTTCCTCCTCCTCTTCGGGAGCAGGTGGAATGTGTAAATCTGAAATCACTTTATCCATGTGCTGCGCATAGGTAGCGGACTCATCCGAGAAAAACGCCAATTCAGGAATCACGCGGACCGACTTACCGATGCGCTTCGCCAAAGCATGTCGAATTTCCTTTTTATGTTCATTGATCGCATCAAATTGTGCCTTTGGGCTTGGCAACAAAAAACTGAGGTAGGCTTTGGCAAGTCCCAAATCAGGGCTCATCATTACCCGAGTAATGGTCACCAAGGTGGAGCCTACCAAGTGCTTGGCCTCTTTTTGGAAAATGTCGCCCAACTCTTTTTGAATTAATTTTGCGTATTTTAATTGTCTTTTGCTTTCCATCTGAAGTATTTATGATGCAAATTTAGCGAAATACTTGGGCATGCTTTAATTTCGAGTCAAAACCAAATCCCCCACTACCCACCTTGTTCAATTTTTTTAGAGTAAACGACCCCATTCGCCTAGTTGGTATTCTACTCTATGTGATCTTGTTTAGTGTAATCTCTTGGGTTTTTTTCTCATTTCCAAGCACGACTCCTGCATTGATGTGGTTGGTTTTAGGAGAGCGATTGAGCGAAGGGTATCTACTTTATGTGGATGTAATCGATGATACGGGCCCGCTATCCGCTGGGGTATTCACTGGACTCCATCTCCTCTTTGGAAGAAGCCCGATTGCCTATATCCTTCTCGGAAAAATTTTTGTTTTGTTTCAGATTTACTATTGGAATAGCACCTTAATCAAGTATCGAGTATTTGATGAAAACACCTATTTGCCGGCCATCGTACTAGCGGCCTTGTTTCATTTTTCCTTCGATCTCATGTACTTATCCCCAACACTACTGGGGAGTACTTTTTTGCTGCTAGCTTTTGGACAGCTATTCTCACATACAGTCCTTCAAAAGGAAAGTAGTGAATCCACACTTCTTATCGGAATTTATGGGGGGCTAGCTACTGGCTTCTACTGGAATTTTATTTTTTTCCTTCCCTTTATAGCATTTACAGGTTTGGCTATATCTAGCTTTACAATACGCCAACTATTTCTATCCATTATGGGCTTTTTACTGCCCCTCTTGCTCATTTTTGTTTTTTATTTTTGGAAAGATGGGCTGGAACAAGCCTTACAAGTTTGGCCGATTGTATTCAATTACCCCATTTATGGGTACCAGCCCTACCTAAGTTGGCTTGCGCCTGCCGCATTCCCCTTGCTACTCGCCTTGATCGGCTTCACAATCAGCTCCTTTTTTCGTGGAGCGACCATCAATCAACAAAAGCAAAGACAGCTTATTGTGATCTGGCTTCTTTTTTCTGCCGGTCTGTTTTTCCTTGTAAAAAATAATGCCTCCTACCAGCTCGTCGTATTTTTACCTGCGCTGAGCTACTTTATCAGCCAGTTTTTTCTACAGTTCAGCTGGAAACTTCTAATTAGACCTGCATTTTTTAGCTTAGTATTGGTTGTGCCAATTTTGACATCTTACTATTGGACTGCTCGAACGACTGTCGACACCAGTTATTTTGTAGCTGCCACAGACGAAACAAACCTTCCCAAAAAAACAGGCCTGATGGTTTTGGAAGACGACCCTTCTCCATACCTTACTCATTCTTTAGAAGGGCCGTTTTTGAATTACCACATGTCCGTAAGCTACCTCCAGCAAGAAAAAACCTTACCCCAAAAAGCACAGGTCTTCCAAATGATTCGACGCCAACTGCCCAAACAGGTTCTAGATAAGGAAGGTCATTTTAAGGATTTGCTAGAAGAATTGCCCGCACTAAAGGAGTTTTATTCAGAAGCTAATCCGGGAATCTATTCCCTAAAATACGAACCACGAAAGTGATCCTACCCTAGCAATCCTCACCTCTTTTCACTCGTTATGAAAAAATACCAGATACTCTTCCTCTTGATTGGAATCCTTAGTCTAATGGGAATTAGTGGCGCTGCAATGGCGCAGCTACCAAATTCGGCTTCCTTGAGTTCCGTTTCTAGAACTAGGCCATTGACTGAGAAGGAAGCCCTGCGTTGGGCGCATTTGGATCCTTTCCAAGATACTGTACCTGGGATGAGTATAGATCGTGCTTATGCAGAACTAATCAAAAAGAGAAAAGGACAACCCGTGCTAGTAGCCATTATTGACTCTGGCATCGACCTTGCCCATGAAGATCTCAAAGAGGTACTTTGGAAAAACCCTAAGGAGATTGCTGGCGATGGCATCGACAACGATCAAAATGGCTATGTAGATGATGTGCATGGGTACAACTTTCTTGGATCATCTTACTTCGAACAGATGGAGTTTGTGCGGATTGTGTCCAAAAAATTGGGGAATACCGAACTTCAGAAAAAGGCCAGCGCCCACTTAGAACCTCTGATGGAAGAGGCTAGGACTTCAGTACTACAGTTCCAGCAAATCGAGCAACTCGTCAGTACCGCTCACCAGAACATTCAAAAAAAACTGCGGAAGAAAAACTATACGAAAGAGGATCTTGAAAACTACGAGCCCCAAAGCGAAGAGGAAGAACAAGTACTCGGACTGCTGAATCAGGTAATGGAAATGGGACAGGATATTCCTTCTGCCTTGGCCGATTTACAGGAAGGAATTAGCTATTACCAATCCCAGATGGAATACAACCTTAATTTAGAATTTGATGGAAGGAAACCTGTGGGAGACAATCCGTACGACCTCAAGGACCTTGGGTATGGCAACGGGAATCCAGGCAATCAGCTCGCAGAGGAGAGTCACGGTACCCACGTGGCAGGGATCCTCGCTGCCAATCGCACTAATAAAAAAGGGGTAAATGGGCTAGCTGAAAATGTGAAATTGATGGCATTGCGTGCCGTTCCCGATGGCGACGAATACGACAAGGACATTGCCCTTGCCATCCGCTATGCAGTAGACCAGGGTGCCAAAGTGATCAATGCAAGCTTTGGAAAAAAATTCTCTCCCAATGCCTCTTGGGTGCAAGAAGCATTGCAGTATGCGGCTTCGAAGGATGTACTATTCGTCCATGCTGCAGGCAACGATGGGGTAGACTTGGATGCTCCAGAGAACAGCAATTATCCGAACGATCAGTACAGCTTGATGCCCTCACGGATGAATGACAATTACGTGACCGTGGGCGCTTTGACGCCAAACTATGGCCCTAACATGGTTGCTTCATTTTCCAATTATGGGAAAGAGCGTGTGGATATTTTTGCTCCTGGAGATGAGATTTATTCCTCAGTTCCCAATTCGAATTACGGCGTAGAAGGCGGCACCTCCATGGCAGCTCCTGCAGTGGCAGGCATGGCAGCAGTGTTACGGTCACTCTATCCTCAATTGACCGCTGTGCAAGTGAAGCGCGTGATATTAGATTCCGGTCTCAGCATCCCCCTCCAAGTTCGGATAGGAGATCAGGAACGCGCAATGGAAGACCTATGTACTTCTGGGAAAATTGCCAATCTCTACACCGCCCTGCTCCTTGCAGACCAAATAGCAGGTAAAAAGTAAGGATTATCCGCATGGTCAAATCGTCCACGGCTTACGGACCACCGTCCACAGCTCATTTTCTTGAACTTCAAATCTTTTTTTCTTTGGTTATTATTGGTGCTAACGCGAATAATCACAAAAAATAAGTGCCCAAAGGCTGCCCTAGAAAAAAAGGGTCTTGATTGTAAAAATCAAGACCCTTTTTGGTATCCTAGGAACAGGCAATTTTTGTGACACGGCTTTGGTGCCTACCCCCTTCAAATGGGGTTGTTAAAAAAATTTCAGCCATCTTTTCTGCCAACTCATAGGAAATAAATCGAGCAGGGATGGCTAGCACATTCGCATCGTTATGCTGTCGTGACAAGGCGGCCAACTCCTCATTCCAGCAAAGTGCCGCACGGATGCCTTGGTGCTTATTGGCAGTGATGGCTACTCCATTTCCACTTCCACAAATCACAATTCCAAAATCAAACTCTCCAGCTTCTATGCCTAGTGAAAGCGGATGTACGTAATCTGGATAATCCACAGAAGCAGTAGAAAAAGGTCCAAAGTCTTGCACAGTATAACCAAGTGTTGCCAAGTGCTGCTTTAGCTGCTCCTTATACCCTACACCTGCATGGTCGCCTCCGATTGCAATTCGCTTTGCCATCTACGTATTAAGCGTCTTTATTTCGTTCAAATTCAGCTTCTTTAAGCGCTCTTTTTTTCTCCAAACGCTTGGCGATGAGTATCCCTACCTCGTACAATACCAGTATCGGCATGGCAATCAACAACTGGCTGACCACATCAGGAGGAGTAATGATCGCCGATACAATCAAAATCACCACGATAGAATGTCTTCTGTAGGATTTCAACATCTTGGAGGTCACCAAGCCAGACATGGACAAAAAGTAAACCACCACAGGCAACTGGAACATGAGGGCGGAGGCCAAAACCAACATGGTCAGCGTTGAGACATAGGAGGTAATGTCAAACTCGTTTGCAATGCTGGGGTCCAGCTGGTAGTTGGCGAGGAAGTTGATCGACATTGGGGTAAGCACATAGTACCCGAATACTGCTCCAGAAAGAAAAAGAAAGCTAACAAAGGCCACTGCCCCTCGCGCTGCACCCTTCTCTTTGTCGTATAATCCAGGACTAATAAAGCGCCAAACCTCCCAAAACAAATAGGGAAAGGCTGCAATCAATCCCACAACGATACTAGAAGTCATGTGCATGGAAAACTGTCCAGTCATCTGACGGCTTTGAATCGTAAAAGGCAATTGATCAATACACAATGCTTCAATGCCTAGAAAATTTCCAAGGTCACAAAGCACTCGATAGGTCCAAAAATCAACTTTAGAAGGACCTAAAATCAAGACTCCAAAAACGAAATCCTTTGCAATAAATGCCACTACTGAAAAAATTAGTACCGCAGAGACTGCGCGCAGTAAATGCCAGCGTAAGGCTTCTAGATGGTCCAAAAAGGACATTCCACCCTCTTCTTCTTCGTCTTTATATTGGTCTAATGCCACGTGGGTTGGGGAAAATTAGTATAACGGAAATTTAAACATCCATGCATTGACTTCCGTCTTGATTTGTGCAAGCGCGGCTTCGTCAGCATGATGCTGCAGGGTCCTATCAATGAGGTCTACGATTTTTCTCATATCTGCTTCCTTCAGTCCGCGGGTAGTCACTGCAGCAGTTCCTACGCGCATCCCAGAGGTCACAAATGGAGACTTGGTATCGAAAGGTACCATATTTTTATTGATGGTGATGTCCACTTTTCCGAGCGTTTCCTCAGCAAGCTTTCCAGTTAAGTCCTTGTTTCTGAGGTCAATTAGCATCAAGTGGTTGTCTGTTCCTCCTGAAATAAGCTTGTATCCACGAGAAACAAATTCTTCAGCCATCACAGATGCATTCAATTTGACCTGAATTACATACTGCATGTACTCATCCGAAAGGGCCTCCTCAAAGGCTATAGCCTTGGCAGCAATGATGTGTTCCAAAGGTCCTCCTTGTGTGCCTGGAAAAACCCCCATATCCAAAAGAGCGGACATTTTTCTGATTTCCCCCTTAGGCGTAGTCAATCCCCAAGGATTATCAAAATCTTCCCGCATCATGATCAAGCCACCTCTAGGGCCACGAAGCGTCTTGTGCGTAGTAGTAGTCACAATATGGCAATGCTCCAAAGGATCGTTGAGAAGTCCTCTTGCAATCAAGCCTGATGGGTGGGAAATATCTGCAAGCAATAAGGCATCCACCTCGTCAGCAATCTCACGAAGGCGGGCATAATCCCAGTCCCTCGAATACGCAGAAGCTCCACAAATAATCATTTTTGGCTGCACAGCAATTGCCTTCTCAGCCACTTTATCGTAATCGATTACGCCTGTAGCTTCTTCCACTCCGTAAAAATTTGCCTGATACAGCTTCCCTGAGAAATTAACAGGAGAACCATGCGTTAGGTGGCCTCCATGGGCAAGGTCAAAACCCAAAATTGCATCTCCAGGATTCAAGCAAGCCAGCATTACTGCAGCATTTGCCTGTGCACCAGAGTGTGGCTGTACGTTGGCCCAACCAGCCCCAAATAATTTCTTGGCTCGATCAATCGCCAGCTGCTCAATCTCATCCACCACTTCACAACCGCCATAATAACGCTTGCCCGGAAGGCCTTCTGCATACTTGTTGGTCAGTACGCTGCCCGCTGCTTCCATCACTTGCTTGGAAGTAAAGTTCTCTGAAGCAATCAGTTCGATGCCTCTCTTTTGTCTGTCTTCTTCTTTGGAAATTAGGTCAAAAACTAGTGAATCTCTTTTCATAAACGAGGATAGCTAAACGAAATAAAATCAGTCGGGAAATGTAAAACCGCGCGTGAATTTGGAAATTCAAAAATAGCCTTAAAGTCCTGATTATCCAATCCAATGGTCCACTTGTAACTTACTTAAATTGAAATTTCTCTTTGGTAACTAAAAAACTAATCCCCTTTTCCATTCTTGAAGAGAAATGCAGTACTTTAAAGGCCAATTCAAGGAGTTATGGATTTTTTATTTAGACCGCCCACTTATTTTTCTGAAGGCATCACTTCTGTGCTCCTACTACGATTGCATTACCCTGAAAGTACTTGGGGGGAGCAGATCAGCATCTATGGGCATGCGATAGATCAAAAAATTCAGTACGAAGCGGTGGACTTTTATGGCAACGACTACCTCCTGTACCCGAATTCAAGCGAAGAGCCCTTAAGCTTGGAGGAAGTAATCTACCTGATTGAAGGGATGCAGCTCAACCAAGATGGGATAGAAGGCAATATGGAATTGGTGCTGGATGGCTTTCCAGAGACCGAAAGCGACTGGTACCCTCAGCTAAAAAGTTACTTTGAAGCCAAGCGAAAGCAAGTAGGCTTAGATTAAAAATCAAAAATGGGAACCTTGGTATAGCTTAGCTCCTTTAATCGCAACCAGCAGGCATAGGTTTTAAAATCCAAACATTCGGTAAGTACCAGACCAGGTAATTTTACTTTTTTGAGTCGGTAGCTTGGAAGCCATTCTTTAAATGACTTTTTTTCTTGATCGGAAAAATAGGTGAGTGGAATCCATTTTTCGCCTTCAATGTAAATTGGGAGGTGGTTTGTCATGATTGCCTCGGTGTTTTCTTAAAACTACCCCAACAATAAGTTGGTTACAAGTAGTTTACATTATCTTTCGGTTACTCAAAAATTACTTCTTCATTACCCCGTTCCTATGGGCCTTTGGATCGCTATTTTCAGCCTTTTTTGTGGTGTAGTACTTCAATTTTTTCCTGGATTTCCTAAGGAAAAAGTGGCGCTTTTAGGGAAGAACTACCTAATCTACCTCGCGATTCCTGCACTTGCCCTGTTGCACATCCCCCCACTACAGCTTAAATGGGATTTGCTTCTGGCTCCCTCTTCAGCCTGGTTTACCTTCCTGCTTTCTTGGGTCTTTTTTGCTTTTCTTGGCACTAAATTGGGATGGGATAAGCGGACCACAGGCTGCTTGATCTTGGTTGCTGGGCTTGGAAATACATCCTTTCTGGGATTTCCAATTTTGGAGCTACTTTATGGGAAGGAAGCCTTGCCCACTGCCTTCTTGATTGACCAAGGTGGCTCATTTTTATTAGTCAGCACGCTAGGAGTCTACATCGGATCCAGGTATGGGGATGGAGGCCGCTCTGTCCTCCAAGTCTTTAAAAAAATGATTTTATTCCCTCCGTTCCTCTTGTTACTAGCAACCTTGGTGATGAGCTATTTCCGACTTGCTTTACCAAGTATGTTCCTACCCTGGCTTCAAGGCATTGGAACGAGCATGGCCCCAGTGGCCATGGCAGTCATTGGATTGACCCTATCTTTGGATCGCAAATGGACCCAAAACAAGTACCTCTGGTATGGCTTGGGGTATCGCCTACTGCTTGCCCCTGCATGCGTTTGGTTACTCTATGGACTTTTCCTGCCATCAGACAGCCTTACACTTAAGGTATTCGTTTTAGAAAGCGGAATGGCTCCCATGATTTCGGGGGCGCTCCTCGCGATGGAATTCGGGCTTCAACCTCGCCTAGCCACATTGCTAGCTGGACTGGGCATTCCGTTATGTGGGATTAGCTTACTTCTTTGGCAGTTTTTATTGGGCTAATTAGCTCCAGTGCGCTGCAATTACCCCCATAAGCTCCTCGTGTATGGAACGGTTGGTGGCTACCACATGCCTTCCAAAAATGTAATCGCTGCCCCCTTCAAAATCGGTTACCTTTCCCCCTGCCTCTTGCACCAAAATTATGCCGGCTGCTACATCGTATGAGTTGAGGTTGTATTCAAAATACCCCTCTGACCTGCCCGCAGCCACATAGCAAAGGTCCACTGCCGCCGAGCCGAGTCGCCTCAATCCATGGGTCTTTTGCATCAAGGATTTCATGATATCCATGTACCGATCGATTAAGTCAAACTGGTAGTAGGGGAATCCTGTAGAAATCAAAGAAGCCGCAAGATTCGGAGCTTTGCTTACCTGAAGCGCTACTCCATTGCAAAATGCGCCTCCTCCTTTGTAGGCATAGAAACTCTCTTTCCGGTTGACTTCATACACCACGCCCAGCACTACCTCATCCCCCTCCATAAAGCCAATGCTGACCGCAAAGACCGGCAAGCCATGAATAAAGTTGGTGGTTCCGTCCAAGGGATCAATCACCCAGTTGTAGGTTTCCCCCCGAGTGGTATTGGTTCCCTCTTCGGTAATGAATCCTGCTTCCGGAAAAATCTCCTGCAATCGGGACACGCACTGCTGCTCCGCTTCTTTGTCCACATAGGAAACTAGGTCATTAAAGCCCTTGTGCTCCACTCGATCCATGGAAAAATGAAGTCGCTCCTGTTCAATAAAGGTTCCCACCTCCTCGGCAATTTTTCGAGTTTGGACCAGGAGTTGGGAGAGTTGGGCTGAGGTCAGCATAGGGTTACGTTTAGTCTATTTCCTTGCGGGATTTCTTTTCTTTTTTCCATTCCGCCTGCTTCTTTTCCTGCTTTTCGGCACGGCTCTCCCGCTGTTCGGCACAGCCAGCCACTACGAGCACTATTTCTCCTTTGAGGGGATTGACTTGGTAGTAGTCGATTAGTTCGACCAGGGTACCGCGGGCGGTTTCCTCATGCAGCTTGCTTAGCTCACGCGCTACAGCTGCCTGTCGATCTGCACCAAATGCTTCTGCGAGTTGCTCCAAGGTTTTGAGCAAGCGATGGGGTGATTCGTAAAAAATCAATGTTCGCGTTTCATTTACCAATGCATCGATCCGCGTTTTTCTTCCCTTTTTATGGGGCAAAAAACCCTCAAATACAAATCGATCATTGGGTAAGCCACTGGATACCAAGGCCGGCACAAAGGCCGTCGGACCAGGCAGACACTGTACTTCCAGCCCTGCAGCAAGTACTGCTCGAACTAGCAAAAATCCTGGATCTGAAATCGCAGGGGTACCTGCATCACTGATAAGGGCAAAAGTTTCCCCCTTTTTCATCCGCTCCACCAACTTTTCCACTGCCTTGTGCTCGTTAAAGCTATGGTAGCTCTGCAGGTTTTTAGAGATCTGCAAATGCTTCAGCAAGATGCCACTCGTCCTCGTATCCTCTGCAAGGATCACATCTACGGCTTGAAGCGTGTCAATGGCCCGCAAAGTGATGTCTCGAAGATTGCCAATCGGCGTTGGTACCAAATACAAGGAAACCACAGCCTGACTCATGCTAGCAGCTTATCTATGGCCTTCGCCAATTTCTGATCTTTTTCGGTCACCACATTTCCCGCATCATGCGTGGTAAGTGCGATGTCTACTCGATTGTAGACATTGAACCAATTCGGATGATGCTGATGGGATTCCGCCAAGAACGCCACACGCGTCATGAAGGCGAAGGCTTCTGTAAAATCAGAAAAAGTAAAGCTCTTTTTCAATTGGTTTGATTCTTCTATCCACATAGTATTAGCTCGTTAAAAAGAAATAACTCCATCTATTTGTGCTGCCATTTCATACAACGCAATGACCTGATCCGCACTATCCACCTGTTTGTGGATCGTGGTACTGATGTACTTGCCTCCACTGCTGGGTTTGAGGATCACCTCCTCCTCTGGAAAAATAGCTGCTATTTCGGATTCCTTTCCAAAAGGAACAATAAATTTAAATAGGTAGGGCATGGGAAAAGTGCCGAACGATTCCAACTTTTCTTTGAAGGCGATGGTATCAAAGGTCGATTTCATTCTCAAAATTAAACCTTTCTAGGAAGATTGCGACACAAAAAAACCCATGTTTGAAGACATGGGTTTTTTTAGCTTTCTTCTCGTTTAGAAGTATTTGTATCGGTAATCCTTCACTTTCGCAAGCTCCTGAAGGGCCATCATGATTTGATAGGTCATTCGCTGCGAAGCCCCTTGTGCCAATTGCGCTTGGTAGGAGGTATAATCTCCAATTGCAGCTGCTGGGGTCAAGTTATTTACTTTGGCTACAAGCAATCCAATATCTTCCTGTACAGGCTTAGTCAACTGCCCTTTTGTTTTTGTTCCAAAGATGGTACCGATCGCTTTTGGAGCGAATCCAATACCAGGAAGTACCGAATCACTCAATCGCAATCCTGGAACCTCATTGATCGAAGCCTCAGGGAAGACAGACTTCATCTGCTCCAAGGTAGTTTTACCTTTTAGTTTCTCTTGGATTAGGGCTGACTTCTTGTCGTTCATTACCAACTGCTTTACTTGGTCCTTCACATCTTCCAATTTCGCTTCACCCTCTTCCTTCTTGCTTACTAACGAAGCCACCAGGTAGGAATTGTTTAGTTCAAACACCGTAGAAACTTCTCCTTCAGATGCCTCACTGAAGGCCCAGATTACCACCTGTCTTGCGTCAGTGATGTTGTTGAGATTTCTAGAGGTAGCATCCACATTATTTGCTTGGATAATTCTAAACCCTTTTTCGGTAGCATTTTCAGTAAACTCATCACGGTTTCCGCTCTCTGACACAAAAGCATCCGCATTTCTGAAGGCTTCATTTCGTGTTAGGTCAGATGCAACAAGTTCCAACTCCAATACAGCCAATTTAGTGTAAGACGTAGTGGGCATTTCAGTCACCTCAATGATGTGAAATCCATATTCTGTTTCTACCAAGTTTTGAAGTAAGCCCTTGGAATTAACTGCATAGGTTGCATTGGCAAATGCCTCTACGAAGTCAGCCTTTGCAAACCAGCCTAGGTCTCCACCATTTTGAGCAGAACCATCCTGACCATATTGTTTTGCGGCATCCACAAAATTGCCGGTAGTTTTGACTTCTGCAAGAACAGTCTCAGCCTGAGTTTTCACTGCTGCCTTACCAACCTCATCCATACCTTCCGTTCCGAAGAGGATGTGGGAAGCACGCATTTTCGGAGTGCCCTCGTACTGGTCTGTAACCTTGTAGGATACATACGAAGAGTTTGCCGTGATAAAAGGACCGTAAGTTTCTCCTTTGACAAATTGAGCCACATTGGTGGTCAGGGCTACTGGTAACTGATCCCCAGGAGCATACACCTGAAAGGGCTGCTGCACTTCTGAATTCTTGCTTACAAAAGCGGAATCTTCAGCAGTTGCTTTCAATTCCCCGGTCAAGGCTGTGATTTTAGAAATCACCTCAGCAGAGTCTTCCCCACTAGGCTGAATGCTGAAGGAAACATATTCTAGGTTGGCAGCATTGCCTACTTTAAACTTTTCTTGGTTTTTGGAAAGGTAGTCTGCAAGTTCAGCATCTTGGATCTTAATGTCGCCATCAGGAATCACATAGTACGGCAAAAATAAAACGGAAGCATCCGCTATGGTGTTGGAAGAATTGTGCTCCAACTTGGCTTCTGCAGTAGTCGCATACTCGGTAGTTGCTAGCAAGTTGTCGTACTTCACACGACTTCTAGCCTGCGCAAATAATTTTTCTTGCTGGGCCCAAGCCGCTTGCTGTGCTGGATCTGCAGTTTCTAGGGATTGCAAAAAGGTAATCAACTGGGTCTTGTCAAATTGCCCTGTCTGTGGATTGACCAACTGTGCCCGAAGTTCAGGAACAATGTTTTTTCCTTGAACCATGTCAATCAGTTCTTGGCTAGATATCGTCAAGCCCAGCTTGTCATATTCCTCTTCGAATACGCGCTCTACAATCAAAGCCTGCCAGGCTTGTTCACGAACAGAAACCAGCTCCGCTTCTGCGGGGATTCTGCCTGTTCGCTGTTGGAAGGAAGCCTTGTATTCTTCCACCTTGAGTGAAAATTCTTCTAAGGTAATTTCTTCACCTGCAATCTCCCCAATGATATTTTGGTTAGCATTGAATAGGGAAGAATTTGGGCTTAACAAATCACCCCCCAAAAGAAATAATATTAACCCGCCAGCAATTACGCCGATTGCGAGACCTGTTCGTTGTCTAATTTGCTTAATTAACGCCATGGTTGTGACTTCGCTTATTTTAAAGTGTCGCAAAATAAGATGTTTCAGGGCGAAATTCAAAATTTCAGCCCCAACAATGTCTAGCCTTAGAAAATATCTGAGTCGCTGATTTTCAGCCGAACAGTTTCAATTCGATGTGCTTGCTTAGATACGATGGTAAAGGTAAACCTTCCATAGGTGATTGTTTCGCCTATATTGGGTAGATTTTCGGTTCGTGAAAGGATGAATCCAGAGAGCGTTTCAAAATCTCCATCCGGCAATTCCCATCCATATTTCTCCTTGAGATAATCTATTTCTAGTCGGGCGCTTAGCAAAAATTCCAGCTCCCCGATCAATTGTTCAGTAAGTGCTTCGTTATCATACTCATCGTCGATCTCTCCAAAAATCTCTTCAATGATGTCTTCCATGGAGACAATTCCACTAGTACCCCCAAATTCATCGACCACCAAGGCAAGGCTTTTCCGCTCTTGGATAAATTGGATAAGCAGTTCGTTCGCGAGTGCTGATTCGGGTGCAATGATGATAGGCGTGAGAATGTCCTCAATTGTTTTTGGCTTTTTAAACAGCTCCAGCTGATGGCAATAGCCAATCACCTCATCTATTGATTCTCGGTAGATCACTACTTTGGAGTGTCCACTTTCTTGGAATACCTTTTTTAGCTCCTCAATCGAGTCGGATACTTCTACTGCCACAATATCTGTTCTGGGGATCATGCACTCTCGTATCCGTACTGTTTTAAATTCAATCGCATTATCAAAAATCTTGGAATCTACCTCTACATTGCCAGCGGTCCTTCTTTGTCCCATTTGATCCTTGATAAAAGAATTAAGGTCTGTAATGGTGAAAACAGGCTTTTCCTCATTGTATTCCAATCGAAGCACTTGGGTAATAAATCCCTTGGATAAGGATACAATCAGCCAAACGATGGGATACATCACCGAATAAATGATCAAGATGGGCAGCGCAAAAAAGTTAAGCATGCGGTTGGGATCCAACATGAACAGACTTTTTGGCAAAAACTCCCCAGTAATCAATACCAAAAGGGTGGACAAGATGGTTTGAGAAATCAAAATTACCGCTTCGTTGTTGAAGGATTCGGGAAACAAATTTCGCAGCGGATCATCCAACAAATAGGCCATAAAGGTACCATACAACACCAGCATAATTGTATTTCCAATCAGCGTAGTCCCGATGAATTGGCCTGGCCTAGCCAGAAATTTACTGAGAACCTTCCCGCTCCACATCCCTTGCTTTTTTTGAAGCTCTATCTGAAGCTTATTGGCTGAGATGTAGGCGATTTCAATTCCTGAAAAAAATGCAGAAAAAATCAAGCAAATCACGACATATACGACGTAGTTGTCCATGATTACCGTTTTCGGTTGGGTTTATTGCTTTTCACTGGCTTTTTTGCCTGGGATTCGCTGATTTCCCGCGCCTGGTTTCGACGCAGTTGAAACCAAAACAAAAGGCCCACAGCGAACATGAATAGGGAGTAGGAAAATCCAATGCCATTGACCATCGTTTGGTGGATGCCCACTACGATGAGCGCAAGAGCAACGGAAAAGATAATTGCGTCCAGTAACTTCATAGCCCTTCTCCTGGTAAAAGTGTTCTACTGTCTCGTACTTGCTTTAATCTGTAGGTCGAAAAACCATCGTCTGCTTCCATACCCGTTCCATTGAATAAGGTCTGCCGCTCTTGTATGGTCACAAATTTTTCAGTGTATATTTTCCGTTCTGCTTGATTCCAGAACAATTCTTCTGTCTGTAACCGCTGATCTTTTGGTAGATTTTTTACTTGCACATTGCCCTGACCCTTGTAGAGATTTTGGTCTCTGAGGAAGTATCCTTTGTCCGCACGCATGGTGGTCTCTAGCTGTCCCTGCAAATTAAAAAACTGAATCGTGATGCCTTCTGGGAATTCTAAATTTCCATTGGCAAACTCCAGCTGCTTTGGTGCCATAATCTCAGACCGAAGTACTGCGGAGTCACTGTGGAAAATATGAATGTTTTGGGCTGAGTTTACTGGGCCATCGTAAGCCGATAAGGCGTTGGGGTCTGCCTCCTCACGACAAGAAAGCAGTACGATCAGGGCTAAAAAAGAAAAATAATAGGAAAGACCTCGGTTCATTGCCTACAAAGATAGTAGGAAAGTTGGAGGGAATAAAAAGAATAAAGGCAGCCCCAGGGCTGCCTTTATTTATAAGCTATTTAAGAAAAATTAGTCTCTAGTAGAAAGGGCAACAGTTTCCCCAACCCAGCATCCTGTACTTACAGAGGAACCCATTTGAAAGCCTTCAGTGAAGAGTTCTTCCTTGGATGGGAAGCGTGCTCTAGCACTACCCATTCCTTTGGAGTCTCCTGCTCTTTGAAAAGCATTGTAAGCAGCAATGAATATCGCGTAATCTTTAACTCTACTTTCACCAGCTCTACAATCGTTGTATGCTGACATGTATAGATCTCCAATCAAGCCATAGGCAGAAGAAGACAATTCTGAATCAAGGCCTGCTGCATCACGAGCTGCTGTTCTTGCTGCAGCTTTTTTGCCTGCTCTTGCATAGATTTTGGCCAATTCCATTTGAGTTTCGCCTTTTTCTTTGTTGGTTGAAGCCAAAGTCAAGGCCTTCTCAAAAACAGTACCTGCCTTATCAAAGTCACCAGTCGACATGTATAACATTCCTCTTACCTGTGAAGTCTTGAAAGTTGGCGCCTTAGAATCTTTAAATTCTAGGGCTGCCAAGAAGGCTTTGGTAGAAATACATTTGTATTGCAAGGAATAGGAGAAAATCTGCTCAGCTAATTCTTCGTTAGTTGGATCAGCAGCGAGCTTTGGTCCCAATTTGGTTTCGATAAATTCACAATCGATCAACTTCATTTTTACCAAAAGAGTCTCAAGCGTTGATTTGGAATCGGTGACATCCTTACCTGTTGCAGCCGCGGCATCCAATATCTTGTTTGACTTATCGAAAATGGACAATACTTGCTCCGGAGCGTATGCCTGATTCAGCGTGTAATTTTTCTCCACCAAGTCAAAATACATGGGTACAAACTGGAAATTGATGGTTCCTTTCAAGGCTACTGCTTTCTCAAAATCTGCAACTACTGCTGGAATTTTAGCTTTGTCAGATTTGAAAAACAAGTAGCCATAGTAGGCTTTGGTCTCGATCCACTTCGCAGGATTGTTGTACAATTCCCCTCTCTTATCGTAGAGAGCCATCACACTATCCTGATAAACCCGCTTTTGTGCTGCATCGGTAGTTTTATCTGCTGCACCTTTGTAAACGGTCACCCCTTGGATATAGATGGACTCATTCAAATTTGGAGCATTCACCAAAAGCCAGCTCAAAGGCTTGGTAGCCTCCACAAATTGCTCTGCCTTCATGTAGTCAAAATAGGCGGCATTGAACTCTCTAGCCTTTGCTTCCTGAGCAGGATCTGCAGGCCATTTCCAGCCATCTTGCGCGTGGGATATTCCAGCAAGGAGCATGGCTCCGAGGACAAGAAAGGTTGATTTAATTTTCATAATCGTCCAGAATTAATCAGTTGTTGACTTCAGGTGAATCCCTTTTCAGGGCTAATTGTTTAAAATTTAATTATTCGAAAACTCGTTTGTAGAACCAGCTATTGTCATTGAGTGAAAGGCCTAGGGTGAAATTAAAATAGGCTTCACGAATCAATCCATTGTCTGATGTCCCTCTTCTTCCAACTTTCATCGCCATGTTGACCAATGAAAGGTTGTTTACAGGAATAGAAGTACCAAAGTTGATGCCAAAATCATTGATAGTGGTTTCATTGATTAAATAAGGTGTGCGCATCAATTCCAAACCCATTCGGTAGGTAGCGCGATTCAATAGCTTGTCAAAATCCGTGAAATCGGGCACTATCTGAAATCCAAGCCCCACTTTTTGGGCCGCTTGCAGGCTTAATGGTTCACCAAAAAAGTTTCTATACTTCGAAAAATCTTGGTACTGCCCCTCTAAGCCAATCACAAATTTATTATTTTTTTCAAAGCTCAGTCCAAACCCATAGCGACTTGGAAGGTAAATAGCTCCCCTCTCATTGTTGGCAATCAGATCACCATCTGCCTTCGGACTGCTAGCTTGGCCAATCGGAGCCAATTTTGCAAACGCTGTTCCATTAACGTCCCCAAATGTCTGATAAATGGCTCCTAGATGGAGGTTACTTTTTTCAGAAGTCTTAAAAAAGTAGTGGGCTCCCAACTTTAAGGCTACATCGGAGACCGAAATTCGTTCGTAGTATTCTGAAGCTCTCCCCACTTCCACATCGCTTTTATCAAAAATTATAAGTTGGTTGGAACGGATAGAGGATCCAAAAAGATAGGATCCATGCACCCCTATACTCAGGTTTTTGGCAAGCAAGTAGCCAAAATTCACATAGGCTTCAGAAATACCCCCGTCACCTTCCAAGTTATTGTTCGCTTTTAAATCCGAATTATTCACTGGGCTATCCACTTTCAATCGGTAATTGATACTGGAAATTTGTCCAAGTCCCATTCCAGCAGTGAGTTTTCCAGTCTTTACAGGAAGGGAGATTGCGATATAGGAAAGCCCTCCCCCATCCACCAATGATTTTTCGGTAGCATTGGATACCGCTATTCGTTTGTAGTTGAGGGAAGCTTGAAAATTAAAAATGGTATTTCGCGTAGAAAGAGCAGGGTTGACAGCATTGGCACCCCAGCCTGTACCAAAACTGATGCCGAGGCCTCCCATGCCTTGGTTTTGAACCTGACCTCCATAGTTAAATTCTCCAATCCCCAAAGCACTATAGGCAGAGGAACTATTTTGACCGAAGCCTTCTGAAATTAGTAAAAGGGTGCAGAGCACACCCAACGCTAGTTTACGCAACATGGATGGTTTAGAATACAACTTAGCTCAATAAGAACTAAATTTTGGACTACAAATATGTGGCCTTTTACCAATGTTTCAAAAGAATCTGCGTCTCCACCACATAGATAACTAGATATTTCAGGAAAATTAACGCGGTAGGCATCAAATTATCCCGCCAAACAAAGTTTACTCCTGGCCAGAGCAATCAGGCAAGTATCCGTTGAAGGGCTGAGGGTTGGCTGAAATTGGCAATCTGGAAGACTTGCCGAACCGTCAAACCCAAGATTGGATTTTTCATTTAGGAGGTAAATAAGGAATGAATAAAAACCCGACATTTAGGGTGCTCATCAAATTTCTCGATTCGATTCAGATCTAACCTACTTTAATCCATGTACGCAGAACGCTATACCTTGATTGGACTCATGTCGGGCACCTCCGGAGACGGATTGGACCTGGCCCATTGCCATTTTGAGTACCATAAGGGGATGTGGAACTATGAAATTATCCAAGCAGAAACTCGTCCTTTTCCGGTGGAACTGGGCCAAGAACTGGCTACTAGTCACCTCCTTTCAGGTTTAGACCTGGCCTTACTAGATGTGAACTTTGGGAGATGGATGGGAGAGCAAGTGAAAAATTTCTGTCTCGAACAGCAGGTCAAGCCCATGGCGGTGGCCTCCCATGGACATACCGTTTTCCACCAACCTGAAAAAGGGCTGAGCCTACAGATTGGGAATGGCTGGGCTTTGCATCAGGCTTCGGGCGAAAAGGTAATTGCTGACTTTCGGATGCTTGACGTGCAGCTAGGAGGTCAGGGCGCTCCCCTAGTGCCCATTGGAGACCAGCTTCTTTTCCCACAGATTGATTTTTGCATCAACTTGGGCGGAATCTCCAACCTTTCCCTCGAAAAAAATGGGCAGCGAATTGCCTTTGATTGCAGTCCTTTTAACCTTTTGCTCAATCGAGAGGCAGTGAAGCTTGGGAGCTCGTTTGACCAAGATGGAGTCTGGGCAAGAGCCGGAAATCTAAACCAGGCCCTCCTCGCACAATTAAATGCCCTCCCTTTTTATGCGGTATCGGGGGCAAAATCGCTAGGCCGTGAATCGATCGATCAGGTGTTTATTCCCCTGTTGGATCAAATCGAGCTATCGCCCAAAGATCTTTTATGCACCTTGGTGGAGCATTTTGCAATCCAAATCGCTGCATTGATCCAAACCCATGCCACAAAGGCTACCCCAAGCGTGTTACTTACCGGAGGCGGAGCCTACAACCGCTACTTTGTGGAACGATTGGACCATCAGTTGAATCAACAATGGATTCAAGTAGAAGCCACTACAGAACTGATTGAATTTAAGGAGGCCCTGATTTTTGCATTTCTTGGGGTGCTGAAACTACGCGGAGAGACGAATGCGCTGGCTTCGGTGACCGGAGCAAGCCGTGATTCTTCTGGAGGCATCATTTATGGATAGAAATTAAATCTAGGCCATAAAAGTCAAGAGAGACTGGGAAATATTTTTCTATTTTTGGACTGAATTATAAACCCAAAGAACAATGCTTGACTTACTCAAAAAATTTGAGAATAAATCCCCTGAAATCGTTTTTGAATGGAGAGATTCTGAAACAGAGGCTGAGGGATGGGTAGTGATCAACTCCCTACGTGGGGGAGCTGCTGGAGGGGGAACCCGCATGCGCAAAGGCTTGGACAAACGCGAAGTGGAGTCCCTAGCCAAAACGATGGAAGTGAAGTTTACCGTCTCTGGCCCTGCCATTGGAGGCGCCAAATCGGGAATCAATTTTGATCCAGCAGATCCTCGCAAAGAAGGGGTGCTCGAACGCTGGTACAAGGCAGTCATGCCACTTCTCAAAAACTACTATGGAACTGGAGGGGATCTGAATGTGGATGAAATTCACGAAGTGATCCCCATTACCGAATCTTATGGCCTATGGCATCCCCAAGAAGGAATTGTGAATGGCCATTTTCAAGCGAATGAGCCACAAAAAATCAGGAAAATTGGCCAATTGAGGCAGGGTGTTTCCAAGGTATTGGAAGACCCAAACTTTACTCCAAATGGGTCCAAAAAATATACAGTAGCCGACATGATTACAGGCTATGGTGTCGCAGAGGCGGTGAAGCACTACTACTCCTTATGGGGAGGTGCCCTAAAAGGAAAGCGAGCGGTGATTCAAGGCTGGGGAAATGTAGGCGCCGCTGCAGCTTGCTTTTTGGCAGTGGAAGGCGTGCGTATCGTCGGCATCATTGATCGAGCAGGAGGACTTATTCGGGAGGAAGGATTTAGCCTAGATGAAATTCGCGAGCTCTTTTTGAAGCGCGAGGGAAACCAACTGATTGCAGCCAACTTGCTTCCCTTTGAAGAAGTTAATGGGAAAATTTGGGATTTGAAAAGTGAAATTTTCATCCCAGCAGCGGCCTCACGCCTCCTTACCCAAGATCAGGTGGAGCGCATGGTAGCGGCTGGCCTGGAGGTCATCTCTTGCGGCGCAAATGTTCCTTTTGCAGATCCAGAAATTTTTGTCGGTCCTACAGGCCTGTGGGCAGATGAGCATGTGGCGCTTATTCCTGACTTCATCGCCAATTGTGGCATGGCTCGCGTATTTGCTTACTTAATGAGTGATGGAGCTGAAGTCACCGACCAAGCGATTTTTACGGACGTGAGTCATACCATCTTGAAAGCTCTTCAGCGGTCGCATGCCCAAAATCAAGGGAGAACAAAACTATCCCAAACTTCCTATGAAATAGCTTTAGCGCAGCTCATGTAAAAAATAGGTGGACTAGCAATCGGAAGGAATAGTTTAGCTCAAGTTCAATTCTAGCGACGATTTGAAGCCCACCCATCCGCTCAAAAAATTGATGTTATAAAGATTTTTGAGTCAATTTCTTCTCCTCAGGTTAGGAATTTTAGGATAAAGGGACTAGAATCGCTTATTAGAATGAATCAAACCAAAGATTAAACCAATTCGTCACCAGAAAACCCAGAAAAATGGAGTTATTAATCATTATCATCTTTGTGGTCGGCTACTTTGCCATCGCGCTAGAGCACCCCATCAAGATCAACAAAACAGCATCCGCCTTACTGACTGCAGTAATTTGTTGGACGATTTTTACAGTTTCAGGTGCTACTGAAACGCAATTAAGCAGCCAAAAATATTTGGATTTTATCCATGAACTGGGTGAAAAAGCAGCTTTACTAAGTGCTGGCGAACTTCACTTGGAATTTGTGGTAGAGCAATTGGGTCACCACCTCAACGAGATTGCGCAGATCCTCTTCTTCTTGATGGGAGCCATGACAATTGTGGAATTGGTAGATGCGCACCACGGATTCAAATTCATCACGGACCGCATCAAAACCAAAAATCCAATCGTTTTACTATGGGTAGTTTGTTTTGTGGCCTTTTTCCTCTCTTCCGTTTTAGACAACTTGACCACCACCATTGTGATGGTCTCCTTGATCCGGAAATTGATTCCAGATAAGGAAATGCGTCTTTTCTTTGCAGGAATGATCGTGATTGCTGCCAATGCAGGTGGAGCCTGGTCTCCAATTGGTGACGTGACGACGACCATGCTTTGGATTGGCGGACAGATCTCAGCGGGCTCAATCATGCAAAGCCTTTTTATTCCAAGTATTGTCTGTGCGGTAGTTCCTTTGTTGTTCCTAACATTTACAATGAAAGGGACTTTAGGGGAATTCAAGGAAGATACCAACGCAACTGCTTCTAGCATTACAAGCGGCAACTTAATGTTGGCTCTTGGTATAGCCGCATTAATTTCTGTACCCATCTTTAAGACCGTAACCCACCTGCCTCCATACATGGGTATGCTACTAGGACTAGGTGTCCTATGGGTGATCTCCGAATTGATCAATCCAGACTTGGATGAGGCGGAACGAAAGAATTATACTGCAAGTCATGCCCTTGCTAAAATCGACATGCCAAGCGTCCTGTTCTTCTTAGGCATTTTGCTTGCGGTGGGCGCACTTCAGTCTATGGGTACCTTGGCCAACTTTGCCGGATACCTCAATACGACCTTTGGCGACAATCGAATCATCATCACCCTCATCGGTCTCTTGTCTGCTGTCGTAGATAACGTGCCTTTGGTGGCTGCCAGCATGGGTATGTACAGCTTGGAAGCCTATCCAATGGATGACTTCATTTGGATTTACCTTGCCTATTGTGCCGGTACAGGAGGAAGTATCTTGATCATTGGCTCTGCTGCAGGTGTAGCTGCCATGGGTATGGAAAAAATCGAATTTGGCTGGTACTTGAAGCGTATCTCTTTCCTTGCAGCACTGGGTTACTTCGCTGGAGCTGGCGTCTACTTGCTGATGTCTCAGCTGTAAGGTTCGCGGACAATTCATTCAAAATAGGGAGGTTGGCCTCCCTATTTTTTTTACCCTACCGCTACTTCTTGGTGGCGAAAACAAGTAACCAAGTGGTCATTCACTAATCCCGTGGCCTGTAGGTGTGCGTAAAGAATGGTACTTCCCAAAAATTTGAATCCCCGTCGCTTCATGTCTTTGGCTAGGTGATCCGACTCGGGAGAAGTCGCCGGATAGGGGTCCCCTGGAGAAATCTTATTTTGAATCGGCTTCCCTCCAACAAAGCCCAAGATGTAGGCAGTGAAGGTGCCAAACTCCGCTTGAATCTCCTGAAAGCGTTGCGCATTGTTGATCGCAGCGCGAATCTTCAAGGCATTCCGTACGATGCCTTTCTCTTGAAGTAACTCTTCTACATAAGATTCTGGGAATTGGGCTACCTGCAGGTAGTCAAAGTCAGCAAAGGCTTTTCGATATCCTTCCCGTTTTTTGAGAATAGTCGCCCAGCTCAAGCCTGCTTGCGCGCTTTCCAATACCAAAAATTCAAAGTGTGTTCGATCCTCATAGACCGGTACTCCCCACTCCTGATCGTGATACACAATGTATTCCGGAAAGCCCAAGCACCAGGGGCAACGTGATTTTTGCAAAACATCCATGGACCAAACCTCTATAATTTAGACAGAACAAGCAAGTTGAACCGGTACTCGATTCCTTATTTAAGTGCTCGTAAAAAAAAAGGAAGTTAAGATGGACTATTCCAGATGCTCCAAGCCGCTTCAGCCTGCAGCTCAAGCATGTCTTGGCCATTTTTGGATGCTCCCCCTCTAGCGATACATTCTTGCATCAGCCGGGTGATTGGAGGATTGTACACCAAATCAAAGATCCGATGTCCCACATGGAGCTGCTCAAGGGGGATGCTTGGCATGTCCTCCACCTGAGGATAAGTACCTACTGGGCTAGTGTTGATGATCAAGGGATGGGAGGCAAGCCACTGAGGCTGTTCCTTGAGTTCCGCATAGGTTAGCTGCCCCTCCTGTTGACTTCTAGAGACAATCCGAAAGGGGACACCTAAGTCTCGAAGGGCTTGCTGCACTGCCTTGGAGGCTCCGCCAGTCCCCAAAACAAGGGCATTGGGAATCTCGTTGCCAAGCCAAGATTTCAGGGATTGTTTAAATCCCAAGTAATCCGTGTTAAAGCCGATCTTTTTTCCATTGCGGATACGGATGCAATTGACTGCACCAATTTGGGCACAAGCGGGGTCTAAGCCATCTAGGTAGGGAATTACTTGTTCCTTGTAAGGTATCGTTACCGCAAGTCCTTCCAAGCCGGACTCTCGATCAAAGAGCTGGGGAAATTCTTGAATAAGCGCTATCGGATAAAGCTCAAATTGGCATCCCTGAATTCCTTCGCGACTAAACTTTTCCGTAAAATACTTCTTGGAAAAGGAGTGCCCTAAAGGAAAACCGATCAAGCCAAATTTTCTCATCCTTGCTGCAATTTACTTGCGAGCCATTCGATAAAAATAACGAGGCCAATCCCAAAAAGGAATGCCCCGATTGCCCATTCTACTTGAGGCAACTCCCCCACTTGCTCCGCAAAGGTACTAGGAAGAATATTTTCTGAAAGAAAAGGGACTTCTTTGCCGCTTGAGGAAGTTCGCCAAGAAGTCACCAGCTTCCAAGGCCATAGTTCGTTGACAGAACCCAGCATAAAACCAGAGAGTAGGCCGATGGTGGCCGTATGGAATTTTCGAAGCAAGTAGGACACTACTCTGCTGAACGAGAGAATGCCGACGAGACATCCTGAGGCAAAAAGGGCAAGTGTCAAAAAATCCCGATCCAATACCGCCTGAAGAATCCGCTCGTATTGTCCTAAAATCAACAGGATAAAGCTCCCACTGATCCCGGGCAAAATCATGGCACAAATGGCAATCGCTCCTGCCACAAAAGTAAACCAATAGTCGTCAGGGGTGGTGGTTGGTGGCAAATTGGTCACCCACCAAGCAAAAGCTGTCCCAGCTGAAATTGCCAAAACAACACCTAAATTCCATTTCTTTATCTCTTTTAAAATCAGAAAGGCAGAGATCAATATTAAGCCAGAGAAAAAGGACCACAGTGGAATGGGGTGCTCCTCCATCAAGTAGGTAATCAGGCCGGAAAGTGTAAAGATACTGGTCATGATCCCTGTCAAAAGGCTCAGCAGAAAGTTGCCATTGACACGGAAATAGAATTCCTTGATTCGGAAGGATTTCAACAGTACCAAGTTGTTGAAATTAAAGGCATTGATGCTATCCAAAAGCTCCTGATAGATACCCGCAATAAGTGCAATTGATCCTCCAGAAACGCCAGGAACGATATCTGCAGCTCCCATAGCCAATCCTTTGAGATAGGTTAAGCCGTATTTTTTAACTGTATCCATATTGAAAAAGAAAGGCTGAAAGAAACCTCTTTCAGCCAAATTAATTATAATTTGATTTCTCCGAGAAAATGATCAAAAGTGTCTCCACGAAGGCCCAATCGAATGGTTTCCAATGGAATTATTTCAGCAGGGCTGATATTGCCCAAGTTCACATTGGCTCCGAGCAACTTGATAAACCATACTTGTTGGGACTTTTGAGGGGCTTCCCAGATGATTTTTTCTTCAGGAACCTGGGTTAAAATTTCTTCCACGAGACCTTGACGTACTTCTCCAGAATCTCGGAAGAGGCCCACATTTCCTCCTTCACGCGCTTCGCCAATTACTTTCCATGCTCCTGCACTTAGTTCTGTTTGCATTTGCTCGATCCACTTGTAGGGAGGAATGATCTTAGCAGCATCCTTGGATCCCACTTCAGAAAGCACCGTTACCTGTTTGGAAAGAGTCTGGATGTATTCACACTTTTTGTCGTGATTGAGGGAGATGGAACCGTCGGACACTTCCGCATAACGGAGGCCAAAGGTGTCGAGTACTTTACGGTAATCGTCAAACTGACCCCGAACGATAAAGGCTTCAAAGAGGGTGCCTCCAAAGTACACGGGGATTCCTGCGGACTGATACACCGCAATTTTTTCTTTTAAATGCTTGGTGACATAGGAGGTAGCCCATCCAAACTTTACAATGTCTACATAATCCGCACAGCTGTCTACAAAATCTTCTGTTTCGCGTAAGCTAAGGCCCTTGTCCATAGCCATGGTAAATCCCGTGTTACGAGGCTTTTCAGTCCGTACAGGGAGATTCTTCAGCACGTAATTCATTTGCTAGGTTTTAAGGTGTTGAGCGGGGATTTTGGTCCCGAAACTGGGCAATGATTTTGAAGACAGCCTTTTGCTTTTTCAATTCTGGCATCAACTCATACAGTAAAGCATGCCTATCAAAGTCCAAAGTTAATGCATTTTCTAAATAAGTGAAAGCTTCCTTGTATTTCCCAGTTTTGATGAGGTAGACTACCAGACGGTAGTAAAGCTCGGCCTCCTCTGGCAATTCTTCAATTCCTTCACGGACCACATCGATGGACTCCTCAAATCTATTTTGCTCAAAATAAATAATGGATAAGTTGACATAGGCTTCCATGATTCCAGGCTCCAAGTTGATGGCCTCCTCGTAGGCGTCAGAACTAGCCTGCATGTTGCCCAAATTGAACTCCGCATCTGCCAATCCTACCCAATAGTTTGCATTGTCTTTGTTGAGATGGATGGCTTTCTTGAAATAGTGGATGGCCTCGAAGAATTTTTCCTTTTTCAGCATGCACATTCCGAGCCCAAACCAGGCATCGTCGTATTCTTCATCCAGCTTGGTCGACTTTTTAAAGTAGGTAAATGCATCATCAATCTTGCCCAACTTTTCGTAAGCGGCTCCCATGTAGCAGCAATTCTCCGCATTGGCCCCTTCACAATTGATGGTATTTTGGTAAGCCTCCAAAGCCCCTTCAAAATTGAGGGTATTCATCATCGAATTTCCCATATTGAAATGTGCCGAAGCAAAGGCATCGTCTATCAATAAGGCATATTCATAAGCCTTAATTGCGTCCTCAAATCTCCCCAAGCGATTGTAAACTACCCCCAGATTGTACCAAGCACCAGCAGAATAGGGGTCTTGATCGATAAATTCTTGGTAAAAGTCCAAAATCTCATCAAAGGACCCCTCCTCTTCGGTGATCATTGCTAGCTGAAAAAGGGCATCCTCGTGATTTATTCGTTTTTTGACGGCCTCCTTGAAGTAAAAACTTGCTTTGGTGTTGTCTCCTTTAGCTCGAAAAAGATTGCCCAAAGAGTAAAACACCTCTGCCTTATCCTCTGCCATGGGCAAGTAATTTTCCAGTAAGTCTATGCCTTCTTGAAAGTTGCCTGCCAGAATCTGAGCATTGGCCAAGGCCAAAACGATATCCTCGTTGTTTGGAGAAAGATTGTTGAGCTGCTCCAAAATATCCAAGCCCTCATCCAGTTCATCGTTAAAAATAAGGCATTGCGCTTTCTGAAGACGGATTTCTACAGAGAATGGGAATTTCTCCAAAGCGTATTCGGAGGCACGAAGCGCCTTTAAGAATTTTTGTTGATCAAAGTAAAATCGGATGATATCCTCCAATTCCTCTTCTTCGAAATACAGGTCCATGTTGGACTTCAGTGAATCTTCAAATCGCTCAACGAGCTTTTTGTCTTCTTCCCAGTCGTGGTCGTGATCTCCGGTCATTCGGTAGTGCTAAGATTCATTTAAGTTACCAAATTTTTGGTTTTTTGAAAATTCAAATGTGATTTTTTTGTGATTTTAAAATCATCTGTAGATGAATTTTTTTTAAACCCTTATGCTCCTCAACGCTGGAGATAGAAAATAAGTTTTATGATTATCCGCAATCATGCCAGTAGCTCAGCTCGCCTATTTAAAACTGCGGATAATCGTTGACAGACGACAGTCAACGGTCCACAGCTCACCTTATTGAACCTCAAACCTTTTTTTCTCTGGTTAGTGTTGAAAAAGTGGATTATCAGTATAAGTTTTATCGGCCTGTTTTTGCCCATTCCAAGGTATCCTGCAATTCGCGGTAGTGAAAGTTAAGGTAGCGCTGCACCTTTTGATTGCTGAACTGGGTTTTGCGCTGCGCATTTTTAGCCACTTGAGCCGTCAGAGGCAGCTTCTTCCCAAGCAGCCAAGACATCCCCTTCAGCATTGGGAATCCCCAAGAAATAACCCAGTCGGGTAGCCTATTTTTTGGTGGAGTTCCTCCCAGAATCTGGGCGGCCTGCTGAAAAAACACTTCATAGGACATACTCTCCTTGGACAACACAAATCGTTCTCCCCAAGCATTTTTTTCAACCAAGGCACGCGTAATCTCCGCAGCATCCCGTACATCAATGTAATTGAGATTGCCAGCAGGGAAGAAAGCAGCTCCTTTCACTACCACCTGATACAAGCCCCCACTACTTCGCTCGTAGGCAACCTTGCCCAAAATCACGGAGGGGTTGAGGACCAAAACCTCCAAGCCCTCTTGCTCTCCGCGCCAAACTTCCAACTCTGCCATGTATTTAGACAAGGCGTAGGGAGTATGGCCTGGGGCATCTACCCATACAGATTTTTCATCGTAGTCTTCTTGGTCAGGAACCTGCCCCAAGGCGGCTACTGAACTGATGTATACCAACTTGGGAACACCTGCTGCTAGGAGCGCATTCACCACATTGATCGTACCTTGATGATTTACTTGAAAAAGTGCCCGCTCGTCTTTGGGCAAAAAGGAAACTTTTCCTGCAGCATGAATCACCACATCCATCTCCTCCACGGCTTCCAATACCGCATTAAAATCCAATACGTCCCCTTCATGCCAGTGGATATCCAGTCCTTCAAGATCCACCGCTCCGAGATCAGAGCTCGCACGCCTCAAGCCATGAATACTTCCCAGCGCGCTGAATTCTCGTGCCAACTCACTGCCAAATAGCCCAGTTACTCCCGTGATCAGAATGTTCATTGTCAGTTTCTCTAGACCTAGTTAAGTCTTACGAATTTATAACCCTCCTTGAAACGCTTCAACAAATGCTGCCAGTGGAGGTAGGATCTGGTCTTTTTCGGATACAATTGGTTCGGACACCTGCCAATCAATGCCCAGGGTAGGATCAGACCAAAGTACTCCTCCTTCGGAATCCTTGTGGTAATAATTGGAGCACTTGTACACAAATACAGCATCTTCCAAGACCGAAAATCCATGCCCAAAACCTGCAGGAATATAGAGGAGATTGTTTTTCTCGGTATCCAAAATTGTCGAATAGACCTGTCCAAAAGTGGGCGATCCCTTTCTCAAATCCACAGCTACGTCCAGCACTTTTCCAGCAATGACCCGCACCAACTTGCCCTGCGCATGTGCACCACGCTGGAAATGGATCCCTCTGACAGTCCCTTTTTGAGAAAAAGACTGGTTGTCTTGAACCCAGGATTCATGAACGCCCATTTTGTCCAACCAATCTTGGCGAAAGGATTCAAAAAAATAACCCCTACTATCTGGGAAAACGCGTGGAAAAATCTCGAGTACACCCGGTAGGGAAGTTTGCTTTATTTCTGCCATTGGGGCGGTTAATTTTTGCTTTCAACAGCAAAATAACCACTCCACAAGAGAGTATCCTAATCTAATCTAAGGAATTATGCTCAAATTTGGGGAGGTAATCCCTCAAGCAAGCTTTTAAAGCTTGTTCCTTTAGGCAAAGCCCCCTCCCATCTTTTAGCTGATTTCTAGTCCATGAGTAAATTTTCACGCAAACTCCAAAAACTACACGATACTGCTCCCCGTCAGGAAACTGCCGTGCTGGTTTCTTTGGTGCGGCAACACCAACCCGACCTAGAGGTAGAGGAGCATTTGGATGAACTGGCCTTCTTGACCGAGACCCTTGGAGCCAAGGCCGTGTACCGCTTCAAACAAAAAATGGAAAAGCCGGACATCCGCACCTTTGTGGGGAAAGGGAAGCTGGAGGAAATCCAAACTTATGTAGAGCACTTTGGAGTGGACATGGTCATCTTTGACGATGACTTGAGCCCCTCCCAAATGCGCAATTTGGAGGACGAAATAAAAGTCAAAATCTACGACCGCTCCTTACTTATTCTAGACATCTTCCTGCAGCGGGCTCAGTCTGCACAAGCCAAAACGCAGGTGGAGCTGGCCCGATTCCAATACCTCTTGCCCCGATTGACCCGCATGTGGACCCACTTGGAACGGCAACGAGGGGCTACTGGTACACGTGGGGGATCAGGGGAAAAGGAAATTGAAACCGACAAACGGGACATTCGCACTAAAATATCCTTGCTTAAGGATAAGTTGGAAGAAATAGAAAAACAAGGCCTTACCCAACGCAAAAGCAGAAAAGGAATTGTGCGCGTAACCTTGGTCGGCTACACGAATGTGGGTAAGTCCACCTTGATGAACCTGATCACCAAAACAGATATCCTTGCCGAAAACAAACTTTTTGCAACGGTAGATGCTACAGTACGGAAGGTGGTCCTAGAAAACATCCCCTTCCTGCTGTCCGATACCGTAGGCTTTATCCGTAAACTACCCACTCACCTCATCGAATCTTTCAAATCTACCCTCGATGAAATCCGAGAAGCAGACCTCTTGGTGCATGTGGTGGATCTATCTCACCATGCCTTTGAGGATCATATCGAGGTAGTCACACATACCCTCCAAGAAATTAAAGCAGGAGATAAGCCAATCTTACTCGTATTCAATAAGGTAGATCTAGTGCAGCAGATGCCTTCCGAAGAGGAGATCTTGCAGGTCAGTGAGCACGAGCTTCAAGAAAACCGTTACCTAGATTTCAAGGCACTCTCAGAAGCCTTCGAAAAGAAAAATGGAATTACTCCCGTATTTATGTCTGCCTCCTTGGGAGATAATGTGGAAGGATTTCGTGAAACACTCGTTCAGGAAGTGAAAAAACAACACCGCAAATTGTATCCCCATTACTTGGAGGATCAGGTGGTGGATTGGGGTGATTCCTGGGAAGAAGGGCAGTAATTTACTTTTCGGATAAACCCAATCAGGTTCCTGGAAATGAAATCCCCTTTACCCTTCGGTAGAGGTTGAGCGCATACTTGTCCGTCATACCTGAGATAAAATCTACCAGCGCGCGAAGCAATGGATACGCGTTCGATTCGGTCCCAAAGCCTTTTAGCGGAAAGTCCTCTGGAAGGAGACGAAGCAAACTTTTGTCCTGCCCTGAGGAAAGTTCGGCTGCATAGCAATGGTGGTAAAGCGCTTGGCTAAATGCCGATAACAAGCCATCCAACACCTGAAAGCCGATTGCCTCTTTTTCTAACACCACCTGGGAACGGTAGATTTGACGAACCGAGCGCTGGGAAATTTCTGCCAATGCCTTGGCAGAGGGAATCATATCCGTCAATGCTTTATCAAAATTTCCTTTGCGCATGCCTTCTTCGTAGGTAGCAAAGGCCTCCACACTTTCTCGAATCAGCTGACCAATGACCAAGGCTCGGAGCGCTCCAAGATTTTGAGTTTGGGTCCGATTTTTTAGTTTTTCTCGATCAAATATAGTTCCCAAAATGGGCTTTAGGAGGGCTAAAGTATCCTCAAAAGAAATTAGACCAAGCGTACAGCCGTCCTCCAGGTCAATGATGCTGTAACAGATGTCATCTGCTGCCTCCACCAAGAAGGCAAGGGGATGACGAGCCCAGCAATCAGCTCCCACTTTTTCAAGCCCCAATTCCTGAGCCATCTGCTCAAAATCTTGGAGCTGGTTGATAAAAAAGCCATACTTTTTTTGACTCTTTCGGGCGATATCCCGCTGTGCAATGAGGCTAGGACGAGGATATTTCGTGAATGCAGCCAAGGTGGCATAGGTCAACTTTAACCCGTATTGCTTCGATACCAGCATGCGGAACCCTTGTGCGTTGCCTTCAAAATTGGTAAGGTCCGCCCACTGATCCCCGCGTACATGCTGCATCCAAGCCTTTCCGGCAGGGTGCAGTCTGAAGAAATCAGAGATTGCCTCCTCGCCCGCATGCCCAAAAGGTGGATTCCCAATATCATGCGTCAGCGCCGCCGCTGCCACAATAGATCCAATCCCTGCCGCTGTGACTCCTTTGGAAGCAAGTTTGGGGTATTTCTCAAGTAAAATTTCTCCTGCTGCCTTGCCTAAGGAGCGGCCCACAGAAGACACTTCCAGACTATGTGTCAATCGAGTATGTACAAAAGCTTGTTCTGGAAGGGGAAAAACCTGGGTTTTATCCTGTAAATTTCGAAAGGGAGCTGAAAAAATAATCCGGTCGTAGTCCACTTCAAACTCAGATCGTGCCGAGTCAGATCCAGTCGTTTTCCCTTGTTCTCCAAAACGCCCAAAGGCGAGTAAGTTCTCCCAATTCATCATACACAAAAGTACAGTTAGCGTTAGAAATTTCATGCCCTTGCCACAAAGAATCCTCCAGCAAGGCGTAAATATTTTATTTGATTATCCGCAATGATGCCAGTGGCTCAACATGCCTATTTAAATTTGTCAACGGCTAACAGTCCACGGTCGACAGCTCATCTTATTGAACCTCAAACCTTTTTTTCTCCCGTTAGTGGTGAAAAAGCAGATAATCAGAATATTTTATTTGATTATCCGCAATGATGCCAGTGGCTCAACATGCCTATTTAAATTTGTCAACGGCTAACAGTCCACGGTCGACAGCCAGTTGGTTTTAGGGATAAAGTGGGTGGTTACTGAATAAAATTGCTTTAGTGCTAACTAAAGATAATAAGGCTTGAAGTTCGATTCAATGGGCTGTGGACCGTAGACGGTCGACTGTCAACAGACCACGGTCCACGGCTTATTGAATTGAACTTCAAACATCTACTTGTTAGATCACCAACCTATTCAATCTGAAAAAAATCAGCGGGTTTTTTCTGGTTAGATCTGCGTGAGAAAAAGGCCAACGCACGATAGACCTCAATCCACAGCTCATTGAATTGAACTTCAAACCTAATTTTCTTTGGTTAGTGGTGAAAAAGCGGATAATCAGAATATTTTGGTTTTACTTTCCTAATTGGGCAAGCTGAACCGGTAATTGCGAGGAATGACAAGAATTGATCTAAATTTGGAACCATGAATCCCAGAATTTTCATGCAACGTGCATTGGAGCTCGCCGAACGAGGAAAAGGAACCGTAGGTCCCAATCCCTTGGTCGGATGTGTACTCGTGCATGATGGAAAAATCATTGGGGAAGGATACCATCAACAGTATGGAGGGCCACATGCAGAAGTCAATGCAATCGCCTCTGTCACAGACCCCAAGTTACTCCCAGATGCGACGGCCTATATCAGCTTGGAGCCTTGTTCCCATTGGGGAAAAACTCCCCCCTGTGCCAATTTATTAATTGAAAAAGGAATAAAGTCGGTTCAGGTAGCCACCTTAGATCCCAACCCGCTCGTGGCTGGAAAGGGCGTACAACTCTTGCAAGATGCTGGGATCGAGGTTACCGTCGGCCTGCTAGAGCAAGAAGCAAGATGGCAAAACAGGCGTTTTTTTTGTCAGCAGGAAAAACACCGACCCTACCTCATCCTCAAGTGGGCTCAAACTCAGGATGGCTTTTTGGCGCGAGAGAATTTTGACTCCAAATGGATCAGCGGTACCCAAAGCAGGCAATTGGTGCACCAATGGCGGGCAGAGGAGCAGGCAATTCTCGTTGGAAAAAATACCGCTCTCCATGACAACCCTCGCCTCAATGTGCGTGACTGGAGCGGAAGCGACCCGATTCGGGTGGTGCTGGATTCTCGGTTGGAACTTCCTGCTGACCTGAACCTATTTGACCAGCAGATCCCCACGCTTTGTTACAATACCGTAAAAAACGAAACCCTTCCCAACTTGGAAAGGATCAAACTATCAGAAGAAAATTTCCTTGAAGCCCTACTGGCCGACTTGCAGGCCCGAAACATTCAAAGCGTACTGATTGAAGGAGGCGGCCATGTTTTACAGCAGTTTTTAGCAGCAGGACTATGGGACGAAGCCCGTGTATTTACTTCCCCCATTACTTTTGAGCATGGAATTGCTGCGCCCACATTCACTCAAGTCCCTGCCGAGTCCTATGCGGTAGGCGAAGATCAACTAGACCTCTATTACCATGGCTGAAACCTTATTCCTTCCTCAAGCGGGAAGCAAAGAAGAAATTTACCAGGCACTCCTCCCTCAAGTGGAGGCATTGATCTCTGGTGAGCAAGATTTGGTAGCCAACCTGGCCAATATCGCTGCTGCCCTTCGGGAAGCCTTTGGCTTTTTTTGGGTGGGATTTTATGTGGTTCAAGGACAGGAGTTGGTGCTCGGCCCCTTTCAAGGCCCCATTGCCTGCACGCGTATTGCCTACGGGCGGGGCGTCTGTGGGACAGCTTGGAAAGAAAAGAAAACGCAGTTGGTGCCCGATGTGGAGACTTTTCCTGGACACATTGCCTGCAGCTCCGCTTCCAAATCAGAGATTGTCGTGCCAGCATTCCAGGACGGTGAGGTTTTCCTTGTCTTGGATGTGGATAGTGATCGGTTGGATGATTTTGATGACGTAGACCAGCGCTACTTGGAGGCCTTGGTGGGCATGCTCGAAAAAACCAGGACTACTTAATCACTTCGCGAACAAAGTTCTGGACTACTTCCAAGGCCTTTTCTTTTTCCTCCACCATTCCCAGGTGTCCTACACCTTCGAGTTCGATGTAGTGTGTAAAGGCACTTTGCTGAGCACGGCTCGATTCAATTTTGACTGCCGTATCTAGGGTACCCGCTAGGAGCAGCTTCGGGCCTGCAAACTGTTGGAGTACTGCCAATCGGTCTACACGATCCCGCATGGCAATGGTGTAGGCAAGTAAGCCTTCCAAGCTAGAGCGCTTTCCATCTTCAATGGCGCGTGCCAACTCTTCAGCCAGCTCGATCCGGCGATGCTCAAGAAATAATTGAGGAACAAAGGAGGTGACAAATTTGGCAGGCCCGTGTTTTTTCAAAAAGGTAAGGGTACGGTTACGCATCTGCTTTTTTTCCAAGTCATCTGCATAGGCGGTGGAATGAAGCAGTCCAATGGCTTGAATGCGGTTGCCCATGCGCTCGAGTAAGGCCAAGGCCACATATCCGCCTAAAGAATGTCCCATTACGATGGGGTTTTGAATCTGAAGGGCATCCATCCATTCCTCCACCTGCTCGGCGATATCTTCGAGGCAAGTGATTGGTTTGGTAATTTGGGAAGACCCAAATCCAGGTAAGTCCGGACAGAGTACACGGTACTGAGTAGACAAGGAGTCGGCAAAGTGTCGCCACATCTCTCCGGATTCGCAAAAACCATGAAGGAACAGGAGCACTGGGCCTTGTCCTTTTTCAAAAAAATGCAACATGATTGGGCTGAATTTAAGCAGTTTGTTCCTGCTCAGCGAAGGCCTTTACTGCCTTGGCGATCCCTTCCGGGTCAAAGCCACAGTCGCGGTGCAGTTCCAGTTGCTCTCCATGCTCGATTATGCCATCTGGAATTCCGAGACGCTTTACCTGAGCTTGGTAGCCCTGATCTACCATCCATTCTAGGACTGCAGAGCCAAATCCTCCCATCAAGCAGCCATCTTCTACCGTGATTACTTTCTTGAAGTTGGCAAAAATTTCATGCAAAAGTTTTTCATCCAGAGGCTTCACAAATCGCATGTCGTAATGTGCAGGATTTAGGCCTTCTTTCTCCAAGGATCCGCAAGCCTCCACAGCATAGTTGCCAATATGTCCTAGGGTCAAGATTGCCACCCCTTCCCCTGTTTTGATGCATCTTCCTTGACCTACTGGAATCCGTTGAAAAGGAGTTTTCCAGTTGGGCATCACTCCATTTCCTCTCGGATAGCGAATGGAGAAAGGTCCCCCATGCAGAGATCCTGTGTACATCAGATTTCTAAGTTCCTCCTCATTCATGGGAGCCGAAACTACCAAGTTGGGGACACAACGGAAGTATGCAATATCGTAAGCGCCATGGTGTGTAGGACCATCGGCACCAGCAAATCCAGCTCGGTCCAGACAGAATACTACAGGCAGATTTTGAAGGCATACATCGTGCACTACTTGGTCGTAAGCACGCTGCATAAAAGTAGAATAGATATTGCAGAATGGTACCAATCCTTGGGTAGCCATCCCCGCAGAGAAGGTTACGGCATGCTGCTCAGCGATGCCCACATCAAATGCCCGATCAGGCATGGCTGCCATCATCAAATTCATGGACGAACCCGAAGGCATTGCTGGAGTCACACCCATGATGCGCGAATCTTTTTCAGCAAGCTCGATCATTGTATGTCCAAATACATCTTGGTATTTGGGCGCTTGCGGTGTAGTTGGCGTTTTTTTGTAAATCTCACCCGTCAACTTATCAAAAGTTCCAGGGGCATGCCAGGTGGTTTTGTTGCCACTTTCTGCTGGACCATAGCCCTTCCCTTTTACGGTGATGCAATGGAGGATTTTGGGTCCTGGAATATCTTTGAGGTCTCTGAGGATTTCGACCAAGTGGTCCACGTCATGCCCATCTACAGGACCAAAATAGCGGAGGTTGAGGGATTCAAAGAGGTTGCTCTGCTTGAGTACTGCAGATTTGATTGCTCCTTCTACTTTGGATATGATTTCTTGTGCACTACTGCCAAATTTGCTGAGTTTGCCCAGCACATTCCATACTTCATCTTTCACCTTGTTGTAGGTGTGTGAGGTAGTGATATCGGTCAAGTAATCCTTCAAGGCCCCTACATTGGGGTCGATGGACATGCAATTGTCGTTCAGGATAATTAGCAAATTGGTTCCGCTCACCCCTGCATGATTTAAGGCTTCAAAAGCCATTCCACCAGTCAGCGATCCATCGCCGATGACCGCTACATGCTGCAAGGGAGCTCCTGTATATTTGGATGCCATCGCCATGCCCAAGGCAGCGGAGATGGAAGTGCTGGAATGTCCCACACCAAAGGTATCGTACTCGCTTTCTGTTCGCTTTGGAAATCCAGAAAGGCCGCCATACACGCGATTGGTATGGAAATCATCCCTTCTGCCCGTCAGAATTTTGTGCCCGTAAGCCTGATGTCCTACATCCCAAACCAGCTGGTCTTTTGGAGTATTGAGCACGTAATGTAGTGCTACCGTAAGCTCAACCACCCCCAAACTTGCTCCAAAATGCCCACCATACACCGATACATTGTCGATGATAAATTGGCGTAACTCCTGACAAACTTGAACTAAAGAATCTTTGGAAAAATTCTTCAAATCATCAGGGCTATTGATTTGAGCTAATAAAGGACCGGGTTGAATTTGCATCGGCAGGGTGTTATTGTCAAGAAAGATTAACTTTTAACTGGTCTGTTTGTTTGAAAAATACATCGCATTCAAAATGAGTCTTTCCAATTTCTAGCCTCAAGATTTCGCTGAATTGAATATCTTTGGCTAAGAGTACCCAAAATTAATCCAAATAATTAAATATCCCGTGAGTTTCGAAATCAAATTACCCTTGTTCGAAGGCCCCTTCGAT
>CAMBMU010000007.1 GCA_945868725.1 Spirosoma fluviale | reverse complement strand
AAGTGAAGGAGCGGGTAACTTAAGCCAACCACAAAGCAGACACTGGCTCCAAAAATCATGACAGGAATTCGACCAATTTTATCTGCAAGCTTTCCGCTAAAGGGCCTTGAAAGTCCTGCGGACAGGGTAAAGAGGGCGATAATCCATCCTTTATAGGATTCTCCTCCCATGGAAGTTAAGTAAGCAGGTAATTCGGAAATGATCATGTTGAAGCTTGAAAAAAATAAAAAGCTACTCAAGCAGAGCAGAAAAAAATCGAGCGTAAAAAAGGAGGGGAGTAACCTCATGGTAGGTAGGAGCAATGAAAAGGCCGAAGATGATTTCCTCGGCCTGGTAACTTATTCTTTGTTTGCGCTTTCCTCGCTTTGTGCAAGAAGGAATGCTTTCATAAATTCATTCAGGCCACCATCAAGCACAGCTTGGGCATCAGAGGTTTCATGACTTGTGCGATTGTCCTTGACCAGCTTGTAGGGATGTAGCACATAGTTTCGGATTTGGGAACCAAAGTCCACGCGTAGTTTGGAGGATTCGATTTTAGCGATTTCCGCATTTCTTTTTTCCAGCTCCAATTGGTACAATCGAGATTTCAACATTTGCATGGCCAATTCTCTGTTGGCAAGTTGAGAGCGCTCCACTTGGCACACGACAACAATGCCTGTAGGCTTGTGCGTAAGCTGCACTTTGGTTTCCACCTTGTTTACGTTCTGTCCACCCGCACCTCCAGATCTAGAAGTATGTAGTTCCACGTCTCCAGGATTGATGTCGATTTCGATCGAATCATCTACTTCTGGATAGGCATATACAGATGCAAAGGAAGTATGCCTTCTTCCTCCTGAATCAAAAGGAGAGATCCGTACGAGGCGGTGTACACCTGTTTCTGATTTTAGAAATCCGTATGCCAATGGCCCTTCAAAGAGGAGTGTAGCGGACTTGATGCCAGCAACTTCTCCGGGCTGCAAATCCATTTCACGTACCTTATAGCCATTTTTTTCTCCCCACATGATGTACATACGCATCAGGATGGATGCCCAATCGTTACTTTCTGTTCCGCCAGCACCTGGGTTGATTTCAAGAACTGCATTGAGTTGATCTTCTTCGGCAGAGAGCATTTTCTTGAGTTCAAGCTCTTCGACTGCATCTTTGCTCAGCAGGAAGTCTTTTTTAAGCTCCTCTTCAGTTACTTCTCCTGCGGTAAAAAATTCATACAGCACCTCCAAATCCTCAATTCGCTGGTCCACGCTTTCAAAAGCGGAAGTCCAGCCTTTTCTGGCTTGGATTTGTTTCATGGTTTTTTCAGCTTCATCTGGATTATTCCAGAAATCGGCTTGGGCCGATACGGCCTCTAGGTCTTGAATTTCTACTTTCTTACGATCGTAGTCAAAGATACCTCCTCAAAGCCGATGTGCGGGCTTTCAAGTCTTTCAGTTGGTCTGAAGTCATCTGTCTAAGTTAAAAATGTGTTGCAAAAATCGGAAAAAATCTCGGTTTTACCAGCCAATGCCCTCATTCAATTTCAAGGAGTACGAGCTGCACCTTATTTTTGTCGGAGAGCGTAAAAATTTTGTAGCGAAGAGGCAGCAGGGCCAGTCCAGTACCTAACAGCAGGGCAGATGCTTTGGCTACACCAGCACTGATTTTCAGCTGTCCTTTTTGGGTTAGATTGTTGATGCCTTCCAAACCAATAATCATGCTTCCAGCTCCTAATGAAAGCGCAGTTAAATTTTTCAAGGTTCGATTTCTTGGATCTTTTCTTTGAACATCAATGGCCAAAATATCCGAAGGTTTCAAGACGTTTTCGCTCAGGTAGAGGTATTCCGTATCTAAGTTTACGAGTATATCGGTGACAAAAAACCCGATTTTTTTACTTTTGTAGGTGATGGTTTCTCCTGGGTAAAAGCGGATCTGAGATTTTTGATTGAATCCTCTTTTGAGGAGTAAAAATTTTCTAGGCTGCTCTTGGGCTTGAATCGATAGGGAAAAATGACCAATCAAGAGGATTGTCAATACTGCCGTTCCGATTACTAGTAATTTAGAGCGCGCTTTTTTCATTTAGTTTTCAAATGCTGAGCATCCACTGGTGTGGATCCTGGATTTCTCCATATTTGATGCCATCCAAGGTGCTTAGAACACGCTTGGAAAAGGCATCCGGCTTTGGTTCTGGAAGAAAATAATCTTTCCCGTTCACATTGATTTTATTGATGAAAGCAATTGTTGCTGCAGTACCTACGCCAAAAGCCTCCTCCATGGTCCCGTTTTCCAAGGCCTCTTGAAGTTCAGCTACCGTAAGGAAGCGCTCCACAAGCTCCTGGCTCCAATCTTTTGCAAGTTGGATAACCGAGTCTCGGGTGATTCCTTTTAAGATAGTCCCATTTCCAGTCGGTGCCGTGATGAGAGTCCCCTTGATTTTGAACATGACATTCATGGTTCCACTTTCTTCGATTTGGCTGTGGGTCTTGCCATCAGTCCAAAGCAGCTGGTCATAGCCCTCTTTTTGTGCTTGAAGCGCTGGATAGAGCGATGCAGCATAGTTGCCCGCAGCTTTTGCTTCTCCAGTACCTCCTTCACAGGCACGGGTGTAGTTCGTTTCTACCTTAACAGAGACCGGTTTGGTGTAGTAGGCGCCCACTGGACTGGTAAAAATCATGAATCTATAGCTCTCGGAAGGCTTTACACCCAAGTAATTGTCCATCGCAAACATAAATGGCCGAATATACAGGCTTGATCCTTTTTCTTGAGGAACCCAACCTTTATCCAAAGAGAGCAATTGTCTTAGCGCTTCAATGAAGATATTTTCAGGTACGGTAGGCATGCACATTCGCTTGGCTGATTCATTTAGCCTTCTGGCATTGGACTCAGCCCTAAAGACAATTACTTGTCCCTTTTCATTTTTATACGCCTTCATGCCCTCGAAAATGGCTTGCCCATAGTGAAGGGTAGCATTTCCAGGGTAAATTTCCATGGGACCATAAGGCACAATTCTAAAATCTCCCCAAGCTCCATTTTGGTAGTCCGCCACAAACATGTGGTCAGAAATGGACTTTCCAAAAACTAGGGAAGAGAAGTCTGTTTCCGAAAGTTTGGAATGGGTAGTTTTGGTAACGGGAATTGAAATGGTGCTCATAAGGAAGGGTGCATTTATTTTTGCAAAGGATATTTTTCTTGCGTCAGCCGAAGGCTACCAACGCGGTTTCCAGGTTACTTCTTCAACTTCCAATTCTTGAGCCATTTTCCGACCCAAGACAAAAAGGAAATCAGAAAGTCGGTTGAGGTATTGGATGACGAGTTCCGATACATGCTCTTCGGAAGCTAGCTCAACTACAATTCGTTCGGAGCGCCTGCAAACTGTTCTGGCCAGATGACAGAACGAAACTGCAGTATGCCCACCTGGGAGAATAAAGGCGGTAAGCATGGGGAGTTCAGCATCCATGGCATCCATTTCTCTTTCCAAAATTTCCACATCCTCTGGAAGTAGATCAGGTTTTTTCACCTTGTCTTTGCCAGGAACTGTTGCCAAATCTGCCCCAATAGTGAATAATCGGTCTTGGATAGTTTGGAGTAATTCCGTTCTTTTTTTATTCACTTCTTGATCTCGAAGTAGGCCAATGTAGGCATTTAATTCATCCAAGGTACCATAGGCATCTATACGTAAATCTGATTTGGGTACCCGTACTCCGCCCAATAAGGAGGTGATCCCTTGATCCCCTGTTTTAGTATAAATTTTCATATCTAGAATTAGGCAGATGTCACTAGCGCTCGGTTAGGATTTGAATTGACCTTATCTGATTCAACCAAGCCATCTCGGAGACGCACGATTCGGTGAGCATAATGGGCAATATCATCCTCGTGGGTCACCATGATAATCGTATTTCCTTTGGCATGTAGCTCATGAAAAAGTTCCATGATACCGTAAGAGGTTTTGGAATCAAGGTTACCTGTTGGCTCATCCGCCAAAATGATACTAGGGCTGTTGACCAATGCTCTGGCAATAGCCACACGCTGTCGCTGGCCACCTGAAAGTTCGTTCGGACGGTGTGTTGTTCGGTCGCCTAGACCCACATTGTCTAGTGCTGTGAATGCAATTTCTTGGCGCTCTGATTTAGAATAGCCTGCATAAACCAGTGGCAGTGCCACGTTGTCTAAGCAAGTAGCTCTTGGTAGCAAGTTGAAAGTTTGGAAGACGAAGCCAATTTCCTTGTTTCGAATGTCGGCCAACTCGTTTTCACTCATGTCGCTGACATCTTTTCCTGCGAGCACATAGCTGCCAGAGGTAGGAGAGTCTAAGCAACCAATGATGTTCATCAAGGTGGATTTTCCTGATCCAGAAGGCCCCATGAAAGCGACGTATTCTCCTTTGTTTACGCTGATGCTAACCGATTTCAAAGCCTGAATAATTTCAGAACCCATTTTATAGGTTTTATTGATCTCGTGCGTTTCAATGACTTTGCTCATGGTGATATTTGTTTACTTGTTGGTTTAGCAATATGGAAAGGTACTCATTTGCTTTAAAAATACATGAAATCTCTCAATTCATCTCCCCCAAAAGGGCTTCAATTTCTTCTTCTCTCATCCAGGTCTTCATTTCTTCTCGAGCTGCTGCGGCATATTGATCCAGCCCAAGATCTTGAGCTGCCTGTACTTTCTTTGCCCAAAGTAGCGGATCCTTAGTAAATTCACTGGCAGATTGAAGCAGCTCGTAGGCTTGTAGTTTATCTTTGTTTTGCAAATAGGCAGTCCAAATTAAGGGGCCGAAATAGGGATTGGCGGTGAGTTCCTCTGAGGAACTTATAAACTTGGTAAATGAGCGCAACGAATTCGCATTGGTCCAATCTGGTGCTTGAAGAAATGCATCTAAATCTGCTATTCGGTCTGTTTTTCCTTTCAAAAAGGCACCAATCTCCTGCAGCTGCGGCGTCGTAAGGCCATGTGCTTTATGGCTCAGTAGTTTCAATGCAACCTCCAACTTGAATTTTGCCGAAGGGATGTTCTTCCATTCGTTGAATAATTTTTGAGGATGAGACTGGTTGAATGTTCCCAAGAAGGCGAACTCAGCTTGAACCAGGTTACTCTGCTCGGGTTCATCATTGCTTGTACCTTGCCAATTTCGGATTGCTTCATGGATGGGAAGCGGAGCTTGAAATCCTTTTTCTGCCGAAAAAGCAAAATCCTTGGCAGCTTTTTCAAAATCGAGTTGCTGCGCCAATACAAGCCCGGACAAATTGAGGTAGTAGGCGGCATCACCTGGATTTCGAAAAGCGAGGCCATTCAAATTTTTGACTCCCTCGTTGATTCTTCCTGCTCCCAAACTTCTCAAAATCGCAGTTTCCTGAACCTGCATGGTATATTCTAGTACCTCTTCCCTTTTTGCCAAGGAATCCAAAAAGGCGAGATCTTTGGTTGGGTCTTCTAGATTTTGGGTAGCCAGCAAATTCCGGTACCCCGCTTGAAGTAGAAGTGGAGAACTTTCTTTTGCTAGCTTTTCCTTCAAGAGATTCAAAATTTGTGCATCAACTAGCGTTCCGTTTTTTCGTTCTGTGGCCACCTGATTGATCAGAAAAATAAGGTCTTCTTCTGCTTCAGGGATTTCCACTTTTTTCCCTAGTTTAGCAGAAATAGCAAGCCAATTTGCAGCTGCTACCAAATTGTTTTTGGAGAGGTCAGCAAAGAGGGCTTGCGCTTCCTCGTCTTTTTTGACCAGGGTATAAAGCAAGGCTAGGTTTTGACTGAGATACGGGTTATTTGGAAAGAATTGTAAGCCATTTTTAAGGTAAAAAACTGCCTCAAATGGTTTATTCTCTTTTTGAAGCCGCTCCGATAGGAGTAGAATATTGTCTACCTGCGGAGCTAGATCAAAGCTTTCTTCCAAGTGCTCCTTAGCCAAACTTGGTTGGTCTAATTCAAAAAGGAGTTGTGCAGTTAGATTTTTTGCCTTTGGGTTGTATCGATACTGGTCCCAACTATTTTCATAGAGGATACTTGCTTCAAGCTTTTGATTGGTTTGATAGTAGTAATCCGCCACAATATTGCTAGTTAAAGCACTTACTTGGGATGCAATAATGGCTTCCAAAAAGGTTGTAATAACCATGAAGGCAATCGTTCCTCCGATTCGGAGGTGGTAATACGGTAGGACAAAGGGTTTGTACAGCACCGGATGAACAGCCTTTCCTCGGTGCATTAGTGGAAAAAAGTTGATTGCTAGGTAAATAAAGAAGAATAGCGAAAATCCTAGTTGGGAGTAAATCACCAAATGCTTAATCAGCTCTTCTCCTGCTTGATTATGGGATAATGTCAACTTCCAAATTGTCCATAAGGTACATGCAAAACCCAAAAAATATAAGTTTTGGAGGATTTGAGTTGAACTGGCTAAATTATCACTTTGGGCTAATTTTTCTCGTGTGGAATGCCATCCCAATAGCCCTAATGGAAGGATGAGATAAAGGGGTAAGAAATCGGCGATCGGCCAAGTGACATCTCCTTTAACATGGAGAAGTAAAACAAAAAGTAATCCAAGATAGAGTAGGGCGACTGCAGCGAATTGAATGCTGGTTTTGGTATTTAGGCCTGCATTGGCTTTTGAAATAAGAATTAATAGTCCCGATAGCATCCCATGGCCTTGCCAAAAAATCCAAGCAATGCTAAACCCAATTCCAATAATTAAACTTTGCTCAGCTAAGTAAAGGCTGGGATTAATGATCGGGCTTATCCAGATGACAGTAATTAGGGTGCCTCCTGTGGCACCTGCAATGACTAGCCAACGGATCCAGAAGGGAAATTGGGTTCCCCAGATATGGAAGTAAATGGTAGGAATCAAGGTGGCGCCTAAAAGTAACAGGAGCGAAAGACTTGAACTTGGGCCTCCAATATTTAGTCCATTGAAGTTGGAAAGGGTAAGGAGTAGAATCCATCCGGCACCAGCTCCGATAAAGGGTATTTTTTTAAACCTACTTAGATTTGCTAAAACAGTGACGGAAGCAAGTAAAATAAAAATACCGAAGAGGTAATTTTCATTCGGTGTAAAAGGGTAGCGTGTTACTTGGTAGTTTTGGAAAACAAGAAAGTGATCCACTTGAATTGGAATTTCGACTTCCCCTACATTTACTTTCGAAAAGGGTACGGGCAACCTATCCAAAAAAGCACCCGTTTGGAGATTGGGATGGGTAAAACTGGGACTAATCAAGGAATATGCTGCTAGAATGGCACCAACTCCCAAGAAAAGGATTGCTAGGATTTTACCCAAAGAATAGGTGTTGGAGGGAATAGACATCTTATTCCAAGACTTTGGGAACAGAAAAAAAGCCATTCTCCTGTTGAGGTGAATTTTTTAAGGCCTCTTCCTGAGTGAGTTGTACCCCAATTTCATCTGTTCGGAGTACATTGACTTCAGAAGACATATTTGTGAGTGGTGCCACGCCATCTGTATCTACCTCTTGAAGCTGCTCCACCCAATTCAGTACCTGTGAAAGGTCGGCACTCATCTTTTCTGCTTCTTGGGCATCAAAATTTAGGCGAGCCAAATGAGCAATTTTCTGTAGCGTTTCCTGTTCAATTTTCATGCGAATAGATAAATTGTGGCTTGAAATCAAATTCAAATCAGGCCTTTGGATTTAGGGATTATCTTTTAGCAATTGCCCCTGAATTACTTCAAAACAGCATTGCTTGAGCGCTTCATCCGATTCAAAATCTGCTGGATGGAGCGCTTGATGCAGGACCATTTTGGCTGGCATTCGCTTTAAAATCAAATCTTTTTGATCTGTTAAAATTACATGATTGTAGGATAAGGTTACAGGAATGATGGAGATTTGTTTCTCCATGGCTAATCGAAACGCTCCGTTTTTAAATGGAATTAAATGTGGCGGATTTTGGGTGTAGATGCCTCCTTCAGGAAACAACACCAAGCTGCTCCCACGATCTAGTGCCAAGCCTGCTCTCCGCATGGTTTCTGCTCGGCTTTTGACACGATCCCGGTCCACTGCGATGTGTAGATTTTTGAAATAGTACCCAAAAAAAGGAGCCTTTCGAATGGATGCCTTGCCAACAAAAACAGCATCTCCAGGAATAAATCCCATCATTGGCACATCTAGGTAACTGAAATGATTGGCCAAGAAAATATAGGGTTTTCCTTTTTCAAGGGTTCCTTCAACTTCAACTTTCACCGGTAGGAAGATGATTGAAAAGAGCGTTTTGGCCCAATATTGATTGATTTTTCTACCATACTTATTCCAAGCTGGAACCCAGATGCAGCAAAGGAAAAAAGGGTATAAGATCGCAAAAGTCAGCAAAGCAGCAACTGCGACGTAATAGGTGTAGATTCGTTTACTCCACATGGTCTTGGTTGATCATTGCATTAGCGACTTGTGTGAAATAACCCAACAATTCCTCACGGATTTCTTGTTCCAGGGGTACTTTATCCACTGCTTGGAGCATGGCATTCATCCAATGAGCTCTCATTTTTGAGTCAATTTTCCATTGCATGTGGCGCATGCGAAGTCTGGGGTGACCTCGTTCTTCGGAATAGGTTTGAGGACCTCCAAGGACCTGAACAAGAAACAAGTAGATGCGTCTTTCGGCAGCTTCTAGATCTTCTGGATACAAACTTCTTAGTTCAGGGATTTTGCCAACTTCCTCGTAGAAATTTTTAGCTAATTCTTGGAGTGAAGCTTCACCGATGCGTGGGTAAAGTAAGCCTAAGGAGTTCATGCGTTAAAATTAGCCAATTTTGAATTTTAGGCTTCCCATTTTTTCACTCTTAGGGAAGTTCCTTCGGTAGAAATGACTTCGATCGATTCTCCTTGTTCCAAAAACTCACCTCGGGAATAGGCATCGTAAATTTCTCCGGCGATCTCCACCTTGCCACTCGGTCGAAGTCTGGAGTGCACGGTGCCAATTTTTCCGACCAAACCTTCATCGTAGACTCTCACGGTATATCCTTGGGCACTTTCTTGGGTGCTGGCTAAGGTCAAATGCTTAAATGCGCCCCATTCGTTTACTTTTGGGGTGAGCCAAAATACCAAGCCAACTCCAGCCAAAGCAGCCAAAATCACGGTAAGCAAAGCCTCAAAAAGTTGTGAAGCGGGTACCAAGTCAAAATCAAAAGCCTGGTTTGGAAGCATACCCAGCACCAGCCCACCTAGGGTCAGCACAATTCCCGCAACCCCAAACACCCCGAAGCCAGGAATAATTAACAATTCGACGGCAAGCAGGATGAGGCCAATTACAAAAGCTAGGATTTCCCAATTTTCTGCTAAGCCATTCAGGTAATAGGGAATAAAATATAAAAGTGCTGCACTTACAGCTAGGGCTAGCGGGAAACCTATTCCAGGACTTTGCAACTCAAAGTAGATTCCTCCAATGATCAAAAGGATCAAAATACCGCTTACCGCTGGACTTAAAAAGAATGAAATGATGGTGTCTACTGTTTTCTCTTCGTAGGCAATGATTTCGGCAGACTGCAAATTTTGGGCGGCTAAAATTTCTTTAGTGGAAGCATATTGTCCTTCACAAAAGCCATTTTTAATGGCTTCGGTCACTGAAAAAGTAATGACCGAGCTAGAATCGGAAATTCCAGGCACTACCAACTTTTCATCAACCATCGCTTCTGCAATTTGCGGGTTGCGTCCAGTAGCCTCAGCGGTGCTGCGCATCATGGAGCGCATGTAGGATTGGTATTTGTCTGGTGCGACAGTTCCATCGGTTCCATTGACCACTGTAGCCGCACCAATACTTGCACCTGGAGCCATGTAAATGCTATCGCAGGCAATGGAAATCAATGCACCAGCAGAGGCAGCATCCTTGTTGATAAATACATAAACTGGGATTTTGGATTCTAAAATTCGAGTTCGAATCTCGTCTGCATCCGTTACTGCTCCGCCATAGGTATCCATTTGGATAAGAATCACGTCTACTTTGATTTTTTCTGCCTGATCCATTGCCAACTTTACCCGACGATTCATTATTGGATCAATATCTTGATCAATCGCAAAGGTGAATACCTTTTTTCGCGTTTGCTGGGCAGACAATACGCCTGCTGAAATCGTCAATAGAATAATAAGTAGTATTCGAGTCATGTAAAGATCTTTTTCCCTGTTGAAAGCTATGGGATAACTTGGTGCAAAACCTAAAGTGAAATTGATTCTTTGTTAAAAGTAATGCTCTAAATTAAGGAAAATTACCGTTTTCAACTTGATTAATGAGGGATGAAGGTTAATTTTGTTGGCGTACTTATTCGCCTCATCTCAGATCCTTTTTGTCAGCCCCTTATGTCTGGTAGATTCAAACTTTTCTTCTGTAGCGTTTTTTTATTCCTCAGCTTCCAGTTTGCTGCCCATGCAGCAACTTCGGAAGGATTGGATTCTGTAGGAATTCAGCGAATAGAAGGCAGGGTATTTATCATTCATAAGGTCGCCTATCAGGAAACCTTGTTTTCCATTTCAAGGAGATACAAGGTTCAAATGTCCGAGATTCAACAATCCAATAGAATCTTGAAACAGGGCCTGAAGGAAGGTCAAATGCTGCTTGTTCCCTATGGCCAAACAAACAGCAGTTTGGATTCCTCAATGCCAAATTCTTCTGATGCAGCTGTCTCATCCGAGACTTCAGCCAGCACGCTCAATCGGAATACAAGCACTGAAAATGCTGCTGATCCAGGTTCCTTGACTTCAGTGGCCACTCCATCACCTGCTTCATCAATTCCCACCAAAAACGATAAAACAACAGCAGCTCCAACTGTAGAATCGCCTGTAACTAATCCATCCAAAACAGCAGCTACGTTCACCATTCAAAAAGTTAAAATCACGCACAAGGTAAAAAGCGGTGAGTCCTTATCTACCATTGCCAAAAAATATAAGGTTTCGGTAGCAGAGCTAAAGTCTTGGAATTCGTTGTCAAGTGATAAGCTTTCAATAGGTAAGGCCTTGAAAGTAATCACTAAAAAAGCGGTACCTGTGAAGCAAAACGGTACTCAGACCCAAGCTGAACCCTTGGTGGCCGATGCAGCCATGAAGGAAGAAGTTAAAAAGGAAGAACCCAAAGTTGCTGATAGAAAAACCGAGAACCCCAATGAAACTAAGGAGGTAGTCTTTGTTTCCACAAAGTCCCCAACGGCAACCACAAATGCGACGGGGGATGGAATTTCTCATACCGTCAAGCCTGGCGAATCTTTATTTTCACTTGCCAAGATGTATGGATCTTCCATAGAGGAATTGGTACAATGGAACGGTCTGACTTCCAATAATATAAAAGTAGGTCAAACGCTTCAAGTCGGCCGAGCTGCTACCACAACTGCTGCATCTACTAACACTACTGCTTCTGAGGATGTGGCCGAAGAAGTAAAAAGTGAGCCAACCGTAACTGTTCCTGCTGCTGAACCAAAGCAGGAGTCTACGGCGCCAAATACTTCAGGAGGATTTACCAATACGAAAGAGTCTGGCTTGGCCGAGGTTATTCCTGGTACCGAAGCAAATAAAAAGTACCTGGTACTACACCGGAATGCGCCCATTGGCAGTGTGATCCGAATAAAAAATGAGGAAAATGACCTGACCATCTTTGCTCGTGTGGTAGGAGTTTTGCCCGAGACTGGGGACAACTCTAAAGTGCTGATCAAACTTTCGCAAGCAGCATTTGAACAATTAAAAGGAGTGAATACACGATTCCCTGTTGAGATCTTGTATTAAAAATACAGGATTTGCTCCAGTAGTTTTTGGGCTGTTTTCAGTAGGCCTGTTCCAATTCAAGTAGGCTTTCTCCCTGATTTTGCATGTCAAAAATCCAGCTGTTCTTTCATCATGTGTTCCGATTTATTTGGAATGGTATTTTTATTCTTTCCTATCCCATCTTGGCAAGTTTTGGTTTGCTTTTCATTGGGCTCACCTTTTTGTTTTCGAAGTTGTCTCAGCTATTGACTCGCTTGAAGCCGGATAGTAAAAGTGGGGTATTGGTAGAGACTGCTTGGGAGACGCTCCCAAATTCCAATGACTTGTTGGAGTCAAAAGTGGAAAAACAAATTCTTTTTGGACCGGTAGGAGTAAGACTGAGACGAAAAGATGGTGTCCCAACCGTCTTGAGTGAACATGTTTTTGGAAAAAAAGTACGCCTGATTGAGAAGGGTTATATTTTGGAGAAATGGAATACCTTAGAATCAACGGCACTTCCAGATTTTGACATTTGCCTTTATGATCCAGAAATGGATAGCATTCGTTTTCTAACTCAAATCAGTTGTTTCGACTGGCACCTTGCCGAAGAAAAAGACAATGAATTGGTATTCAAATGGTTTGATGGTACCCAAGGAGGGGAACGGGAAGTACAAATATGAACCAGCGAATCAAAGATTTTTTAGATCAAAAAGTAGCACTTTACAACAGGCCTAATTTTATCGAGTTAGATCCAATCTCCATTCCGCATCGCTTCGATAAAAAACAGGATATTGAAATTGCGGGTTTTTTTGCAGCGATCCTGGCTTGGGGACAGCGGAAAACCATCCTCAATAAATGCAGTGAGCTCCTCGCACGCATGGATGATGCGCCCCACGATTTTCTAGTCAATCATTCTGAAGGAGATCTGAAATCGTTTTTAGGTTTCAAGCACCGCACTTTCAACGAAGTTGATGCACTTTATTTTATCCACTTTTTATCCTGGTTTTATCGGCATCAGGATAGTTTGGAAAAAGCCTTTCTTATCGGTCAAACCGGCGCAGTAGATAGCATGGAGTCCATGCTGATTCAGTTTCAACGCCATTTTTTTAGCTTGGAGGATGCCCCATCCCGAACCAAGAAGCATATTTCCTCTCCCGCTACGCGGTCGGCATGCAAGCGGATCAACATGTACCTGCGCTGGATGGTCCGCCAGGATGAGCAGGGGGTAGATTTTGGGATTTGGAAGCAAATTAGTCCTGCCCAACTCATTTGTCCCTGTGACTTGCATGTGGATCGGGTAGGGAGAAAATTAGGATTGATTACCCGGAAGCAAACCGACTGGGGCACCGCCCTGGAACTCACTCAAGTCCTTCGTTCCTTCGATCCGCTAGATCCTGTGAAGTACGATTTTGCCCTATTTGGACTAGGAGTAGAGGAGAAATTCTGATTTTTTTAATTGCTTTTCAGGTGTTCCAAAGGAACGGTAACACGCATCATTCGCTCTAACTTCGTTATCAGAGGATAAATTGACGTCTTTCTTGACTGTTTGTTTAGGTGGATTTAATTTCATTACCATAAGAAAAGAAGGCTAAAAAAGTTTCTTTATAACGAAACCTTTTATAACTTCATTATTCTAACTTTTTTAGCTTATGAAGAACTATTTTGAAATCCTGTTTTTGGAGGAGGCTTTTGATTTTTTAACTGGTTTAGAAAGAAAACACTATGAAAAAATTTTATACAACATCCGAAAATCACAAGTTGAGTTAGACCCTAACCTTTTCAAAAAACTGACAGATGATATTTGGGAATTTAGAACAGTTTATCAAGGGTTGCACTATCGATTACTTGCTTTTTGGGACAAGAGTGCATCGGTAAATACGTTAGTCGTAGCAACCCATGGATTCATCAAAAAAAGAAGCAAAGTGCCCACCAACGAAATTCAAAAAGCGAGGTTAAGTAGGGATGCTTATCTGACTAAAAACCAAAAGAAATGAAAACATACACCTTAGATCAAGTTCAAGACAAGCTCATTGGTGAGCGAGGGACACCCGAACGGGACGTTTTTGAATACGAGCTTCAACTAGAATTTATCGGAAAAGCGATAAAGCAAACCCGTCAACAACGAAACTTGACGCAAGAGGATCTAGGCAAGCTTATAGGGGTTCAAAAAGCCCAAATTTCGCGACTAGAAAACAATGTCAGCAATATGACCATGGATACCCTGCTGCGAGTGTTTGCGGCATTAAAGGCAAATGTCAAATTTCAGATCGAACTTTCAACTAGGGAAATCAAAACAGGAGATTAAAAAAAAGGATTAGCTGCAATCATGCCAGTAGCTCAACCTAAGCGTGTATTACACTTCCTCCTTGGATTAAATTTTTAATGGACGAAAAATTTTAAGCAATCCTGCTTTTCTCTTTTCCACTCAAAAAAGTCCGCATATAGCAGCGTTAAAAAGGAGCCTTGAAATTGAAGAATAAGTTGCCTAGGCCCTGCTTGTTGATGGAATATTCCAATCGGAACACGGCGTCATAGCCTGTTACTAGGTCGATACCTGCTCCATAGCCGAAAAGGTACTGGTTGGTAAGGGCTAAGTTTTCTGGAATCCGATTTCGATCTCGCACAGCCCCCTGATCAAAGTTGCCACTGAGGTAAATACTGAGCGGAAGCGTATTGAATTGATCGTTGTAGATGGTTCGAGAAAGGTCAAAACTGGTGTTTATCAGTTGAAAACGCAAGCTATTCTTATGAACAACAAGTTGCTGGCCTTCGATGACGTTGAGTTCGTAGCCTCGGATGAAATTGGGAGCATAGCCAATGCCTCTTATCAAGGTGTAGGGTTGGTTGGGACTTGTAAACCATCCTGCACTCAATCCTGATGCAAAATGAAACCCTTTGCCAAGCGAAATATATTTATTGGCGGTTACATTTATTTCCAATTCATCTAATTCCTTGCGTGAAATGAGCCCATATTTTGTAGCGGTCAGCTGCAGCAATTCCCCTTTAGTGGCATAGGCAATGTTATCTCGCTTGTCGTGGAGAAAGGAATATTGTAAAAAGGAAAAAGAGAGTCGATTGCCTGGCTGTAAAAAGTAGTTTGGGTTTTGCTCCAAGACCTTTGGAGATACCCAAGTGGTGCTATGGCCCAGTGTCAATAGATGAAAGTTGTAAAAGGTGCGTCGGAAAGTGTAGCGAAGCGCTGTGGCGAAATTTTTCCGTAATACTTCTTCGAGGGGCGAAGTATAAAATAGTTGACGATTGTTTTTTGAGGCGATTGGAACAGTTTTCTGATCTCGGTAGCTGAGCTGAAAAGAGAGGCCATGCTTTTGTTGCCGATCTATATAAGGCTTGGAATAAATGAGTTCAAGCCCTTTCGTAAACCCTAGTTGACCGGAAAATCTAAATTTTTCATTTCTTCCTCCCACGTTGGCGTGGTTGATTTTTAAGCCATAATTCACGCGTGACCAATCCCGCCCCTGATTGGTCCACCACTCAGCAAAGTTTCGGTCGGCAAGTTGAAAAATCACCGATGGGAGAAGGTACCAGCGTTCTTTGACGGCAATCAATACTTCGATTTCTTCTGGGCCAGTGCGTAGTGGAGTAATCTCTACTTCATTGAATAGGCGGAGGTTAAAAATTTTCTGTTGATCCGCTTTGAGGATGCCTAGGAAGGTTTCCCAATCGTAGAGGTAATTCGTAACAAAGTCTAATTCCCGTAAAATAATCTCCTTCTCAGTTTTTTCGTTCCCGATGATGTAGATGGAGTTAACCTTTATTTGTTTGGGCGTATCTTGAATCGGAAGGCTATCTTGGGCTTGTAGGGGAAATAAAAAAAGATTTAACCCAGCCCATATAAAGAAAGTGCGTAGGAAAAATAAAAACTGGCTAAAAGAAAATTTATACCGATAAATTTGCTCCAATCGTTGCATGTTTGACCAAAATGGTAAGCACTATGTTCAAGACCTACCTCCGAAAGATAGCCATATTTCCTGTACTGGTCTACCAATATGTGATTTCACCAATTTTTCCAGCAAGCTGCCGATACAGCCCTACCTGCAGTCAATACATGAAAGAAGCCATTCTCAAGCATGGTGTATTCAAAGGAGGATTGTTGGGGCTCAAACGGATCGTTAGATGCCATCCTTGGGGAGGCCATGGTCACGACCCAGTACCTTAGTCGATTTTTGGACTTCCCTTTTTTAAGGCTCGAATCACCATGATCAATCCTATAGTAATGAGAGGAATACTCAAGAGTTGCCCCATATTCAACTGCATGGATTGTTCAAAGTCCACCTGAACTTCTTTGAAGAATTCCCATCCAAAGCGTGCTCCGAACACCAGAATGAAAAATAGGCCGAAAAGTAGCCCGTCAGGGAGTTTGGATTTGTACTTAATCCACAAGCTTAGCAGCAAAAGAAAAATTAAGAAATAGGACGCTGCTTCGAAGATCTGAGTGGGGTATTTTACTCGTCCAAGGGTTTTAACTGTTACCAAATAATTGGTCGCCTGTTCTTTGACTTCTAGCTGGAGGGGTGTGTTCAGAGGCTCCGCCAAAAACTCTTTGGAAGAATTAAACTGCGTGAGCGCATACTTGATGTCTTGGGAAAGGATAGATTCCAAACTCTCTTTTGTATAATTCCCTTTGGTAATCACCACATCGAAATTTACTGGAACAATCCCTGTACCCTTCAGCTCAGTGTCTCGATCTGTTGGCTGATAGGCTTCTATAGATTCGATAGGTACACGTAGCGTATTCAAAATTTCTTCTGTATCTCGAGCATAGACGATTCCAGTGTCCGAGTTGGTGTCTTTCCCGCCAATCTCTGAGTTCATCAAATTACCCGTCCGAATCAGCACTCCAGTCAGTGCTACAACGATCACAATCCGATCCACTACCCAAAGGTAGCGCATCCCTTGGTTGCGCTTTGTGTAGAGCCATAGGGCAATAGGAATGGAAATCGCAGCACCATGGGAAGCTAGTCCTCCTTCCCAAATTTTAAGGATATTCAATGGGTTGCCCATGTATTTTTCAGGCTCATAAAACAACACATGTCCCAAACGTGCGCCTATGATGGTGGCCAAAACCATGTAAATCGTGAGTTGATCTACCAATGCAGGGTTTTTTCCTTCTTGCTTAAAAAAGTAAACCATGATTTGCTGGGAGATGATAAATCCTAAAGCAAAAAGTAAACCGTACCATCTGAAGCGATCAAAGCTCTCGAAAATCGTGGGGCTAGGATCCCAAACAATAAAGCTAAAAAGAAATGAAAGCATGCTTAGTTCTGATCTAATTGATTTAATTCTTCTTCAAATCCTCCAGAGAGGATGGGGAATCGACACCAGGTTTTGGGGTCTACATTGAAATCATCCAAGTGGAAGGAGGGCGCTAATCGTTCCCTTTTCCATTGATTTCGAGACCAAAGTAGGAAGAATTTTTTAATATATTCCTTCAATTCGGCCTCTTCAAACTCATTTTTTTTCCGAAGCGCTACAAATACCTCTAGGGGTGAACGACGGTCTCGGATTGCCAAGCGTTCGATCTCAACCAAAAGGGAATAGGGCATGAGGTCTTTTTCATCCGTTTGGCTTCGCTCTTGAGGCCGAAGTTCGGCTGTAGGGGTAAGCGCATTCACTTCACGAAGGCCTGGACGGTCTAGGTTTTTTTCAGCCCACTGCAACCAGTGGATTACAAAATCCTTGTCTACTCCCGCGATGGGTGAAATACTTCCACTCGTGTCTCCATCCATGGTCGTATAGCCCACATCCCCCTCACTTCGATTGGAAGTGGATAGGAGCAAGGCGTTTTTTAGGTTGGCCACTAGCCAGATGATGGGTGAGCGTGTGCGTGCTTGGATATTCTGTAAACTGATATCGTCTTGCTCCCAAGTAAGTGCCCTTCCCAAAGCGGCTTCGATTTTTTGGCTGTAGCCCTGGACTTCGTCGTCGATGGTCCAACTCATAAAGGTTGCTCCAAGACTTTCAGCCAAGCCTTTGGCTGAGTTAAATGTGGGGTCTGAAGAGTTTTCCGTGCCTTGGTAGGCGGTGGTTAGGAGCTGATTCACCAAGCTTTTCTCTGGGTCTTCCTTGCTTGCTCTGAGCGGTAGCCCAAGTTTGGATATAAAGCCGTCTACGCCAAGTTCTTGGATGCCTCTTCGTACCATTTCAGCAACGAGCACGGCGATGGTCGAAGAGTCTGCTCCGCCAGAAAGGGAAAGGACAAACCCTTTGGCTTTACTCTTGCGGAGGTAATCAAAAAGTGCCAAGCTAGCGGCCTGTACAAACTCCCATTCTTTGGACTGAATTGGAGCGAGGTGTTGCTGCTTATTTTCGAGGGAAAAGGTGCATAACTGAACCGATTCAAACGAGAGTAACTGGTTTCTGCCGAGTACCTCACCATCCTTGGCGAGTAATATCTCCCCATCAAAAATCATTCTACCCGCCTCATTGCCAAGTAGGTTGACATAAAAATAGTAGCAGTTGAACATTGCTGAGCTCTTGGAAACTAGTGCTTTCCGCTCCAGGGTCTTGTTCATTGCAAAATGAGAGGCGCTGGGATTTAAAATTAAATCCACCTGTCTTTCAAAAAGCCGGTATCCAGGCCGAGCTTCTCCTCTCCAGGCATCTTCACAGATCTCAAATCCGTAGTGTATGCCTTTCAAGTGAAAAGTAAGATCTCCAAAGGGGACTTGTATGCCGTTGATTTCAACAGTGGTTTGTTGCGATGCAGGCCAGGGGGTAAACCAACGGAATTCATAGTGAACGCCATCGATGGCCATAAACTGCTTGGCTACAATGCCTTTTACCGCACCATTTTCAAGGATAGCCATGGTGTTGTAAACCTTGTTTTCCAATCGGATGGGCAGTCCAACAGCTAGGGTAATGTCTTTAGAATGGGGTAGAAGCTGCTCGAGTTGTAGCTTGGCTTTGTCGGCAAACCAGGGGCTTAGAAAAAGGTCTTCCGCACCATAGCCAGTAATGCTGAGCTCAGGAAAGCAAAGTAGCTCCACTTGCGCTGCGCGTGCTTTTTGAATTGCGAGGACAATGCGCTCAAAATTACCCTTCCAATCGAGAGGAGTTTGATTCAGTGTTGCGCCGGCAATCTTTAATGCATTCATGCTTTCCTCAGTGAATTTAACGGATCAACGAGCTATCTGAAGTTTCTCACAGGCATTTTTTGAAGCTTCTTGCTCTGCCTTTTTCTTGGTTTCTCCTTTTCCTTGAGCTACCTCTTCTCCGTTGACTACCACAGCTACAACAAACTCCTTGTACCTTTGGTTGCTGCTAACATGGACAACTTGAAATTCAACCTGGTTTCCTTCCCGCTGAGACCATTCAATTAGCTTGCTTTTATGGTTGGAAACGGTGGTGACCATTCCTTCCAAATCTAGGTGAATTAGAATCCGTTGGAGAATCAATTTTTTAGTAAATGCATACCCTCGATCCAAATAGATAGCGCCTAAAAATGCTTCAAGGATATCTCCATAAAGGGATTTATTTGCGACAAATTGACGATTATCGATTACCTGCTGCAAGGTTTTTTTTAAACCTATTTTTATTCCAACCTCGTTCAGGGTTTCTCTATTGACCAGTTTGGACCTTGTCTCTGTGAGAAATCCCTCATCTCTATACGGATATTTTTTAAATAAATATTCGGCAATAACAGCGCCAAGAATTGCGTCACCTAAGAATTCCAGTCGTTCATTGGACTTCCGAAATCCTTTATTGATTTCTTCACCTAATCCTGCAGGTGTAAGTGCAAGTCGGTAGAGGGCTAAGTTAAAAGGCTTGCTTCCTAGAATCAATTGAATCGAGGTGGCAAGCCTTTTGTCTTTAGCACTAAAAAAGAGGGAGGAGATTCCTAATCGCTGAAAGAGCTTCACGCGGATCAGTTGTATTTTTTGAAAATGACAGAGCAATTATGACCGCCAAATCCGAAGGTATTACTTAGCGCGTAGTTAATTTCTCTCTCCTGAGCCTTATGGAAAGTCAGGTTGAGCCTAGGGTCAAATGCTTCGTCGTCCGTAAAATGGTTAATCGTAGGAGGAACAAGGCTATGCTGAATAGCAAGGATACAAGCGATTGCTTCAATGGCCCCTGCAGCTCCTAAAAGATGCCCTGTCATGGACTTTGTGCTGCTGATGTTCATTTGGTACGCGTGCTCTCCAAATACTTGCTGTATGGCCTTAGTTTCGCTTACATCGCCAAGTGGGGTAGAGGTGCCATGCACATTGATGTAATCAATTTGTTCAGGCTGAAGCCCTGCGTCTTCAAGTGTAATTTTCATCACACTGCTAGCACCCAATCCTTCAGGATGAGGAGCAGTGATGTGGTTGGCATCTGCGGTCATTCCGCCGCCGACCAATTCGGCGTATATTTTCGCTCCCCTGGCTTTGGCATGCTCTAGTTCCTCTAGGATCAAAGCACCCGCTCCTTCACCTAAGACAAAACCATCGCGGTCATTGTCAAATGGTCTAGAGGCAGTTTGAGGAGAATCATTTCGCTGGGAAAGGGCTTTCATCGCATTGAATCCACCGATACCTGATTCGGTAACGGCAGCCTCGGATCCACCACTAATAAATACATCTGCTTTGCCCAATCGGATGTAATTAAATGCATCGATTAAAGCATTGGTTGCAGAAGCACAGGCGGAAACAGTGACAAAGTTAGGGCCTCTAAATCCATATTTTATGGAGATAAAACCCGCAGCAATGTCTGCAATCATTTTAGGAATAAAGAAGGGATTGAATCGAGGAGTTCCGTCACCTTGATTGAAGGCGGTTACTTCGTCTTGGAAGGTTTTGATTCCTCCGATTCCCGAGCCCCAAATCACTCCCGCACGGGAAAGGTCAAGGGTTTCAAGGTTGAGTCCTGAATCGCTCATGGCTTCCTCAGCGGCTACCATTGCATATTGGGTGAAGGGGTCCATTTTGCGTGCTTCTTTGCGCTCGACAAATTGCTCGATATCAAAGTTTTTAACTTCGCAGGCAAACTGGGTTTTAAAAAGGGAGGCATCAAAATGAGTAATGGGCGCGGCGCCACTCACACCAGAAGCTAATCCTTTCCAGAACTCGTCTTTGGTATTACCGATCGGAGTGAGTGCACCTATGCCCGTTACTACAACTCTTTTTAAATTCATAGAATGAATTTGAGTGATTTTTATTTTACGTTAGCCTCAAGGTACGCTACAGCAGCGCCTACGGTACCGATTTGTTCTGCTTGGTCGTCTGGAATAGAAATGTTGAATTCTTTTTCGAATTCCATAATCAATTCTACAGTATCCAAAGAATCAGCGCCAAGATCATTGGTGAAGCTTGCTTCCATAGTTACTTCAGATTCTTCTACGCCAAGTTTGTCAACAATGATGGCCTTTACTTTTTGTGCAATTTCAGACATTTTGTGATCAGTTTAGTTAATAACTCTCCGCAAAGAAATATATTTAATGCCTAATTGACAAAGAAATGGAGGAAGTAAATTTTGCATCGTGCGAATATGGCCCTTGCTTCGTTTTAATTTCTATTTTTGTGTTTCCTACTGATCTTCCCCAATGAAGAAGGCCAAGCTACAAATTGAACCTACTTTTGACTTTGAATTGCTCGGAATAGTGTCTCCAATACGGGAATATCGGATGGCTTGGTTAGTCAACCAGGAATTGGAACTCAATTTGGTAAAAGCTGATGACTTGGAGTTGGAGTTTCTAAATGCTGAGAAGTTAGAAATCGCTCAGTATTTTCTTTCTTTGCCCCATGGATTTATTCAGCTTTTAAAAAACAAGGCGATTAATTCCACGCAGCAACTCGCTTATTTGATCCCTGAGTTAAAAAATTTAGACTATTTCCTTTTAGTTCAAGATGAAACCGAGCAATTGGATTTAAGTAATTTTATGGAAAAGCTTTCGAGAAATTCGTTGGTTCAAAGCATTGTACGGATAGATATTTCCAAGCTAAAATCAAAAGAAAACCTATTAACCTATTAATACACTATGTCTCATTTACCTTTTAAAAAGACAAAAATTTTAGCCACCATTGGTCCGGCTTCGAATTCGTACGAAATGATCAAAAGTTTGGCTTTTGCTGGAGCGAATGTTTTTCGCCTTAATTTTTCCCATGGCACCCATGAGGTGCACAAAGAAGTACTTGAGACCATCCGAAAAGTAAATCAAGAGTTGAATTGCCATTTAGGCATTCTTCAAGATCTGCAAGGTCCAAAAATACGAGTGGGTGAAGTTGAAAATAATGGAGTTGAAATTAATCCAGGAGACAAAATCACCATTACCTCTGATCCAGTGATCGGCACAGCCTCGTTGGTGAGCACCGTCTACAAGAACCTTCCTCAGGATGTTCAAGAAGGGGAGCACATCTTGATTGACGATGGAAATCTGGAATTGGTGGTCAATAGTACCAATGGAAAAGATGTGAATTGCACGGTAATCCATGGCGGTATTTTGAAATCTAGAAAGGGAATCAATCTACCGAATACGAAAGTTTCTGCACCTTCTCTGACTGAAAAAGACCTGGAAGATCTAGAGTTTGGATTGGCAAATGATGTCGATTGGATTGCTTTGTCTTTTGTGCGTTCCGCTGAGGATATCACAGATTTGCGTGAGCGAATTAAAAAAGCAGGAAAGGATTGTAAAATTGTCGCCAAAATTGAAAAGCCGGAAGCGCTCGAAAATATTGACGCCATCATTGAAGCTACCGATGCAATCATGGTTGCCCGCGGAGATCTAGGAGTAGAAGTTCCCATGGAAATTGTACCACTTTGGCAAAAGAAGATGGTGGAAAAATGCAAGCTGGCCTGCAAGCCAGTCATCATTGCTACACAGATGATGGAAAGCATGATTCAAAATCCTCGCCCTACTCGTGCGGAGACCAATGATGTAGCGAACGCGGTATTGGATGGGGCTGATGCAGTGATGCTTTCAGCAGAAACGGCCTCTGGAAAGTATCCTATCCACGCAGTGAAGGCGATGACCAGCATCATTACCTATTTGGAAGAAAATGCGGAGGTGTACCACAACCTTTACAAAATACCGGAGGAAGATGCTACCTTTTTGAGCAATAACCTGATTCTCATGGCAGCGAGGCTTTCTAGAAATGTGAAGGCAAAAGCTATTGTAGGCCTTACTTCTTCAGGGTTTACAGGATTTCGATTGGCTTCTCACCGTCCGCTATCCAATATTTTTGTATTTACGAGAAATCAGAAACTCTTGACCCAATTGTCCCTAGTTTGGGGAGTTCGGGTTTATTATTACGAAGGACAGGCCTCTACAGATGGGGTGTTTGCGGATATTGAGGCCATTTTGAAGCAAGATGGGCATGTGCACGAGGGAGATGTGATTGTGAATACTGGGAGCATGCCACTCAACGAAAAAGGAAAAACAAACATGTTGAAACTGCATGTGGTAGGATAATCCCTGCAGGCATTTTACTTGTAGCATAAAAAAGGAGAAACAAAGTTTCTCCTTTTTTTATGCATGAATTCCAGGACCTGGATTTCTTATTTTTTGATTATCCGTTTATGTTACACCAATCCTAGAGATAAAGGTTTGAGGTTCAATTAGGTGGGCTGTGGACCGTTGACTGCGGTCTGTCAACGATTATCCGCAGTTTTAAATAGACATGCTGAACTGCCAGCATGATTGCGGATAATCAGATTTTATTTCTTGATCATCGAAAAATCGAAGGTTTCCAAGAACTTGGTGGTGAAGTTACCTGCCTTAAACTCTTCGTTATCTAGCAAGGCGATATGGAATGGAATGGTGGTTTTGATGCCATCGATCACAAACTCCTCTAATGCCCGCTTCATCCGAACAATTACTTCTTCTCTTGTTTGCCCGCTCACGATCAGCTTGGCGATCATGGAATCATAATTGGGAGGGATGACATAGCCCGCGTAAACATGCGAATCTACCCGTACACCACGGCCTCCTGGGATATGCAAATTCAGAATTTTGCCTGGGCTAGGTCGGAATCCATTGGATGGATCCTCCGCATTGATGCGGCATTCCATTGCGAATAGCTTCGGGTAGTAATTTCTACCAGAAATAGTCTCGCCCGCGGCTACTTTTATTTGTTCTTTGATGAGGTCAAAGTCGGTTACTTCTTCGGTGATGGGATGCTCTACCTGAATTCGGGTATTCATCTCCATAAAATAGAAATTGCGGTTTTTGTCGACCAAAAACTCGATGGTACCTGCTCCTTCATAACCAATGGCTTCAGCTCCTTTGATGGCAGCTTTGCCCATTGCATCCCGAAGTTCATCCGTAATAAATGGTGAGGGAGTTTCTTCTACAAGCTTTTGGTGTCTTCGTTGGATAGAGCAGTCGCGCTCAGATAGGTGACAGGCTTTACCTGTTCTATCGCCAACAATTTGAATTTCAATGTGTCGAGGTTCTTCGACAAACTTTTCCAAATACAGCCCGTCGTTTCCAAAAGCAGCACCAGATTCCATTTTGGCATCATCCCAACCTTTCTTGAATTCGCTGTCTTCTCGTACGATGCGCATTCCTTTACCTCCTCCACCTGCTGTAGCTTTTAGTATGACGGGGTAGCCCATCTCATTGGCAATGACTAAACCCTGTTCGATGGAGTCAAGCAAGCCTTCAGAACCTGGAATGATAGGGACTCCTGCCGCTCTCATAGTGGCCTTTGCAGTTGCTTTATCCCCCATTTTAGCAATCATGTCTGGGGAGGCCCCGATAAACTTGATGCCATATTCCTCGCAAACTTTTGAGAACTCTGCGTTTTCGGATAGGAAGCCATAGCCAGGATGGATGGCGTCTGCATTGGTGATTTCAGCAGCAGCAATGATACGCGGGATATTCAAATAGGATTCTCGGCTTGGGGCGGGCCCAATGCAAACTGCTTCATCTGCAAATCGCACGTGAAGACTGTCTTTATCCGCTGTGGAATAGACGGCTACAGTTTTGATCCCCATCTCCTTACAGGTACGAATCACCCGTAGGGCAATTTCCCCGCGGTTGGCAATTAATATTTTTTTAAACACGTGTTATTTTATTTAGTGCAAAAATCAACCTGCTGGGTCTACAAGGAAAAGAGGCTGGTCGTATTCCACTGGGCTCGCGTTGGCCACAAGAATTTTGACAATCTTTCCAGAGATTTCCGCCTCAATTTCATTGAATAGCTTCATTGCTTCAATGATGCATACGGTTTTTCCAGCACTGATCGATCCTCCTTCTGTAACAAAAGGAGCCGAATCAGGATTTGCAGTTAGGTAAAAAGTGCCAATCATTGGAGACTTTATCTCTACTAAATTTGAACTAGGTGCTGGACTAGGCGAAGCAGGAGTAGGTGCTGCTGAGGCAGGTGCCGGTGCTGCGATGTATTGAGGTGCAGGTGCTGAAGTCGAGCCATCTGCATATTTTTTTACGGAAAGCTCAAACTCTTCAGTCTTGATTTTTACTTCTGCAAGGCCGGTACTTGAGATATAGTCAATTAAATCTTGGATTTCTTTAGGTTTCATAGTGTTCTTTTTTTGTTCCGTGAGCTGGAGCATTTAGGGGTTCAACTAATTCAAAAAGGGAAGGTAATTTACTATAAATCGAGAGATTTAAACTACTTATTTAACTCTTTCTGAGTAAGATCCATCTCGGGTGTCTACCTTGATTAGGATGTCCTGTTCCACAAAAAGTGGCACCATGATAGTTGCACCTGTTTCCACTATTGCCTGCTTGAGGGCATTGGTAGCGGTATCTCCTTTTATCCCAGGTTCAGTATAGGTAATCATCAATTCTACGAAAGGAGGAAGCTCTACAGAAAGCGGAATTTCATGCTCGGCATGTACTAGAATATCCACAAGTTGACCATCTTTCAGCAGGTTGTAGCGTTCAATTAAGCGCTCTTCCAAGGAGATTTGCTCATAATTGCTCGTGTCCATGAAGTTGTAACCTAGATCATCTTTGTAAAGAAACTGATGGCCTCTTTTTTCAACGCGTGCAGTAGTCACTTTTTCTCCTGCATTGAACGTTTTTTCAAGGGTCTTTCCACTTCGCAAGCTTTTCATTTTCGTGCGAACAAAGGCGGCTCCTTTTCCTGGCTTCACATGTTGAAACTCGACAATCGTGTAGATGTCGTTGTTCATTTCGAGACAAAGCCCGTTTTTAAAATCTGCAGTACTTGCCATATTCTTTTAGTCAATTTAATTATTTTGGATCCAAGGCCCATTTCAGAAAGATCGATCCCCAGGTAAATCCGCCACCAAAGGCAGCAAGAATAAGGTTGTCTCCTTTTTTCAATTGGCTCTCGTATTCCCAGAGGCAAAGTGGAATGGTCGCTGCGGTAGTATTGCCATAGCGTTCAATGTTCATCATTACTTTTTCAGGGCCTACACCCATTCTATTGGCGGTAGCATCGATGATGCGTTTGTTGGCTTGATGGGGTACTAGCCAAGCAATATCATCACCTGTTAGCCCATTTCGTTCCATCACTTCTGCACTTACATCTGCCATGTTGGTCACGGCAAACTTGAAAACACTAGTACCCTCTTGGTACGCGAAATGCTCTCGGTTTGCAACGGTCTCCATGGTTGCTGGCCTACGGCTACCCCCAGCTTTCATGTGAAGGAAGTTTTCTCCAGACCCATCCGCTTTCAAAATGGCGTCAATAATTCCTAGGTTTTCGGTGGTAGGCTCAAGGAGAACAGCGCCCGCTCCATCGCCAAATAGAATGCAAGTGGTACGGTCTTGGTAGTCCACAATTGAGGACATTTTATCAGCGCCAACCACCACTATTTTTTTGTGGGTTCCTGCTTGGATAAATTGAGCACCGAGCTGTAGCGCATACAAAAAGCCTGAACAGGCGGCTCCAATATCGAAGGAAAAGGAATTTTTTGCTCCTACTTTATCCGCAATAATGTTGGCAGTGGCAGGGAAGGGCATGTCCGGAGTCACGGTAGCGCAGATGATGAGCTCAATATCTAGCGGATCGGTTCCTGTTTTTTCAAGCAAACCTTTGACTGCTTCAATGCCAAGTACTGATGTTCCTTGGTTTTCGCCTTTTAGAATTCTTCGCTCTTTGATGCCCGTTCTGGACATGATCCACTCGTCATTGGTATCCACAAGTGATTCCAATTCTTTGTTGGTAAGCCGGTATTCAGGAACATATCCGTGAATGCCGGTTACCATTGCTCTTAGTTTATCCATTGTATCGGATTCAGTTCTTTTTGCTTTCTATTCAACCCATTGAAATAGTCAACGGGAGTTGAAGTAAGATTCAAAAATAACACAATGACTTCTTAACGCCAAAGACTTCTATTTTTGTAGAATTAAGACCCTGTTAATCAGCGCACTTGCGTTTTATAAAAATGAAAATTCCACTCCTTTTGGGAGTGGAATCAGCAGTCGATTGAAGGAAATTAAGCTTTCATCTCTTTTTCGATGATTACTTGTCCCTTGTAGTACAATTTGCCATCCAACCAGAATGCTCTGTGAGGTAGGTGCATTTCGCCAGTAGTAGGACATTTTGCTAATCCAGGAGCCTCCAGCTTGTAATGCGTTCTTCTTTTATCTCTTCTGGTTTTCGAAATTTTGCGTTTAGGATGTGCCATTTTATGCGTGATTTATGGTTATTCTTTATTTTTTAATTTTTCAAGTTTCTCCCAACGGGGATCAACAGGTGTAGTTGACTCTTCTTCTGTTTCTTCTAATGAACCATCAGTTAAGGCTTCGTCTACGTACACGAAACCACCTTCCAATTCATTGTCCTCTTCATCTAATTCATTTTTGTAATCGGGATGAATTTTTTTTATAGGCAAGGCAAGTAAAATAAATTCGTAGATGAGTTGCGCTACATTGATGGAAGGGGTGTCCCTTGTAATCATCATGACGCTCTCATCTATTTCCTTTACTTCTGAACCAAACTTGTAAATCATCTTTTCAGTGAAATCCAAGGGATGTTCAAATGTTTCTAGACTTCTGTCGCAAACCAGCGTCACCTTTCCATCAATGTGGAAGGTAAGTTCGATCAAATTTGCGCCTTTGTCTACCTTAACCCGTACGGTTAAGTTGCCTTTTTCCAAAAGGTCGTTTCCGGCTACCTGCTGAAAGAAAGCATCTCCAATAGGGAAGTCTACTTCGTGTAGCCCTTCCTTAAATTTAATGACTTCAATATCAAAGGTTTTCCAAAACTTCACGTTACTTCCTTTCGAATTAAGTCCGCAAATTTAGGTAATAATTTATCATCAGTGAAACAGAAATTGAAATATAATTCGGCTTCATCGATCTTTTTTACTTTTTAGCGCTATTCTGTGCTTGGTGAACGCCGTTCGACAATATCAGATGCAAGGAATAGTGCGGCTCTCATGGAGGAGCAATCCGCAATATTTTTTCCTGCAATAGCATAAGCTGTGCCATGATCTGGAGAAGTCCGCACCACTGAAAGTCCTGCAGTAAAGTTGACTCCGCTACTAAATGCAATGGATTTGAAAGGGATAAGTCCTTGATCGTGGTAAAGGGCGAGCACCCCGTCAAACTTCTGCTGGTGCATCATGCCAAAAAAGCCATCTGCGGGGTAGGGGCCGAAAACGTAATGTTTGGCGTCTTTCAATTCTTGAATGGCTGGCTTGAGAATTGTTTCTTCCTCTGTGCCCAATAGCCCATCTTCACCAGCATGTGGATTTAAGCCTAGGATGGCAATTTTTGGTTTATTGATGCCAAAATCCTGCTCTAGGCTCTTGATGAAAATCTTAGTTTTCTCGATTACTTTTTCTTTGGTTACAGCAGCAGCAACTTGCGACAAGGGGATATGGCCTGTAACTAAGCCTACTCGTAGGTCTTCACCCACTAGCATCATTAGTCCAGAAGAACTTCCAGTGGCCTCAATTAAATATTCGGTATGCCCCACAAAAGGGACTGCGGCTGAGTTGATATTACTTTTTGACAGGGGTGCCGTAACTAATCCCTGAATTTTTCCAGACTTCAAATCCTCCACTGCTGCTGCAAATGACGCAAGCGCTAGTTTTCCTGCCTCCTGCGATTCTACCCCTGGAATGACTTCAGGACATTCCTCTAGGCAGTTGATTAGATTCACTTTGCGGTGTTGGATTTCCTCATGGTTTCGAACCTGAGTAAAGTAAAATTCTTCGAGGTTCAATAATTTTTTATAGTGAGACAAGGCTTTGCCATGCCCATAGATCAGCGGAGTAAAGTTGCTGAAAACGCGTGAATCAGCTAGTGATTTCAGGATTACCTCTGGTCCAATCCCATTGATATCTCCGATACTAATTCCAAGGATGGGTTTATGTTTCTTTAGTTGCATGGCGTTAAGTAGTACAGAGGCGCAAAACAAATTTTCGTGCCATCTGGGAATAATCCCTTAATTTTGAGTTGGCAATTTACAAAAAAAAACCAGAGGGTTACGATGGAAAAGGTCAAACCTAAAAAGCATCTCGGTCAGCATTTTTTGATTGATCTGAGCATCGCAGCACGAATTGCTGAGGCGGTAGATGGCCACATGGGTGTAAAGCAAGTGCTCGAAATAGGTCCGGGGATGGGGGTTTTGACTGATTTTTTGGTAAAGGGCAGCTTAGACGTGCATCTGATTGAGATTGATCGGGAGAGTATTGCCTACTTAAATCAGAAGTATCCGGACTTACAAAATCGAATTATTGAAGGCGATTTTTTAAAGTTTGACTTGTCAAGTGCTTTTCAAGTTCCGATAGCGGTAGCAGGCAATTTTCCATACAATATTTCTTCTCAAATCTTCTTTAAAGTTTTAGAAAACAAAAACCAAGTGACAGAGGTAGTATGCATGCTCCAAAAAGAAGTCGCGAGACGAATTGCCTCTCCAAAAGGAAGTAAGGAATATGGCATTCTTTCGGTTTTACTTCAGGCTTGGTACGACATTGAATACCTATTTTCGGTTCCTCCAGGGGTCTTTAATCCACCTCCGAAGGTAAATTCTGGAGTCATTCGCCTCAAAAGAAATCAAGTGCAGCACCTGGACTGCAATGAGAAACTTTTCTTTCAGGTGGTAAAGGGTGGATTTGGAAATCGACGGAAAACCCTTCGAAATTCTCTAAAATCATTCCAACTTACAGAAGAGTTTAAGGCTAATCCGATTTTAGATAAGCGAGCAGAGCAATTGGATGTGGCTGATTTTGTATTTTTGACACAACAAATCGAAAAAGGGCGTGGAGCAAATTAAAAAATTTGAGCTTTCGAAAGAATACTTGGAGCGTCTCCAATCGGGGATTGCTGCCGAGGAAACGACCTACATTCTCGATTCTTTAGCGGGGGTCAATGTGGCGGATATTGCCGCTATTTTGGATGAACTGGACACTGCTGAATCCATCTATGTGCTGCGACTTGTGGAAGGTCAATTGGCAGCGGATATTTTGATTGAACTTTACGATAATACCCTTGAAAAAGTGCTTCAAGAGGTAGAAATAAAAGAAATTGCATCTTGGATCCAGCTGATGGACTCTGATGATGGAGCTGATATTATCAGTTTCTTTTCTGATAAGGAACGGGAAGAAATAATTTCTGAAATAGACGATCGAATCAAGCTGGAGCAAATATTGGAATTGCTTCGCTATGAAGAAGATACGGCTGGGGGAATTATGGCAAAAGAATTTATACGGGCCAACAAAAATTGGAACGTAGTACAGACCATCAATGAAATCCGGAGACAGGCAGAAAATGTGGAGAAATTCTACTCCATTTATGTAGTCAATAACAAACAGCAGCTGTTGGGTCGGGTTTCGCTCAAAAAAATCATTCTTTCTGCTTCAGAAACCACCATTGAAAGCATCATGGAGGATGAGGTGATCTCGGTTCCTGTGTATATGGACCAAGAGGAAGTAGCGTCCCTGATGCGAAAGTATGACTTGGAATCTGTGCCCGTAGTCAATGCCAAAAACAAGTTGGTAGGCCGAATCACAGTAGATGATATTTTGGACGTAGTTCAAGAAGAAGCAGAGGAAGATATGCAAGCCATGGCCGGTGTTTCGGCTGATATTGAAGAATCGGATTCGGTATTCACCATTTCAAAAGCTCGATTACCCTGGCTGTTGATTGGCGTTATAGGAGGGTTGATGGGAGCCAAACTGATTGGCTTTTTTGAAGGAGGACTTTCGAAATACTTGGCATTGGCATCTTTCATTCCTTTGGTCGCTGCAACGGGTGGCAATGTAGGGATTCAAGCATCCTCTCTGATTGTGCAGTCCCTCGCTTCGAAATCTGCCTTTGACGACACACCATGGCAACGATTTTTCAAAGGTTTTTTGGTAGCCTTACTCAATGGTTTTGTGCTCGGAGTTTTTGTCTTCCTTGTCGTCGCATATTTATATGGTTTCGAACCTTTATTTGGTATTACAGTAGGGGTGGCTCTATTTTGCGTGGTGCTTTTGTCTTCTTTTATGGGCACGGTTACCCCTTTGGTTTTGCATCATTTCGGCATCAATCCAGCCATTGCATCTGGTCCATTTATCACCACAACCAATGACTTACTTGGTTTGGCTGTGTATTTTGGTGTAGCCATGTTGTTGTTAAATCTCTAAGCATGAAGGTGCTGATTGTGGACCTAATGCATGAGAGTATCCTTGGGCTTTTGGGAAAGTATGGATTTGAGGTAACCTATGCACCAAAGATTACTCGAGAAGAGATTTTTGAACAAATCAGTTCCTATGAAGGAATTATTATTCGATCAAAAACACCACTGGATCGTGAGCTACTCGAGCGGGCTACTCGACTTCAATTTATCGGAAGGGCAGGAGCGGGTTTAGACCAGTTGGATCTCGATTATTTAGAAGAGCGGGGAGTTGCACTTTTTCATGCGGCCAAAGGCAATCGAGATGCGGTAGCTGAACATGCAATTGGAGGATTATTGGCGCTATTCAATCACTTAAACCAAGCAGATACTCAGGTAAAAAAAGGAATTTGGGATAGAGAAGGGAATCGCGGAGTTGAATTGAAAGGGAAAACAGTCGGTATTTTCGGGTTTGGAAATATGGGCAAAGCATTTTCCAAGCGATTGAAAGGGTTTGGAGTAAAGGTCTTAGCCTACGATAAATACAAAAAAGATTTTGGAAAAAAGGGGGTTCAGGAAGTGACTTGGGATACACTAAAAAAAGAGGCAGATGTACTGACTATCCATGTCCCCTTAACTCCTGAAACCCGAGATTTTTTTACGATTGAAGAGCTGAAAAGTTTTGCTAAACCCTTCTGGTTGATCAATACAGCTAGGGGAGAGGTCATCCGAATGGAAACCCTCAATCAAGCCCTAGATTTGGGCATTCTGAAAGGACTGGTCTTGGATGTATTGGAGAATGAAAAATTTGAGCGCTTCAGTCCTGATCAAAAGCTTCAATTTGATTTGCTTGCCAAACGAGAAAATGTACTATTTACGCCTCATGTAGCCGGCTGGACAGTAGAATCCTATCAAAAAATAAATGAAGTTCTTGTAAAACAGATTCTTCAAACTTTCGGCAAGCAACTCAATAATTTCATCAATTAAGGAAGAAGGGAAGGCACTTGCTTTGTGAAAATGCTTTTCTATCTTTGTGAGGTATATAAAGGCAACAGGAAGTAACGGTCACCAAAAGGTGACCGTTACTTTGTTTTTTGAGCCTTTTGAAAATTTATAAGCTATGTCAAAAGTACAGTATTACACCGAAGAGGGACTTAAGAAATTGAAAGATGAGCTTCACGCGTTGAAGACAAAAGGGAGAATAGATATTGCCCATCAGATTGCTGAAGCCCGAGACAAGGGGGATTTGAGCGAAAATGCGGAATACGATGCTGCAAAAGACGCACAAGGACTTTTGGAACTCAAAATCGCGAAGTTGGAAGAAGTAGTTGGCAATGCGCGTGTATTTGACAATAGCAAAATGGACACTTCCAAAGTTGGAATCCTATGTACCGTAAAAATTAAGAATGTCAAGAATGGCATGACAGTTACCTACACCCTCGTATCTGAGGAAGAGGCGGATCTCAAGGCTGGGAAAATATCCCTAGCATCTCCTTTTGGCAAGGGCTTGGCGGGTAAAGCAGTCGGTGACATCGCTGAAATCAATGCTCCTGCAGGGACGCTGCAATTTGAAATCTTGGATATTTCTTTTTAATACGGGTCCCGATTTAAGGTTCGCTTTTTCTTTATTCCTATCTATGGCTAGTTTATTTTCAAGAATCATTGCCCGAGAACTTCCAGCTGAAATTTTAGCTGAAGACGAGCACTTCATTGCTTTTTTGGACATCATGCCCTTGGTAAAGGGACATGTGCTGGTAGTTCCCAAGCGCGAGGTATCCTATATTTTTGATCTCGAGCCGGGTGAATTGTCGGCCCTTCATCTGTTTGCACAGAAAGTAGCCAAAGCCATGGACAAGACCTTGACTTGTTCACGTATTGGTATGGCAGTGATTGGCTTGGAAGTTCCCCACGTGCACATTCACCTAGTTCCCCTCCGAACAGTGGATGACATCAATTTCACCCGCCCAAAATTGAAGTTGACCCAACAGGAGCTAGCAGATACCGCCACCTTAATACGCCAAGGATTTTAAAAAGGGTTGATTTGGCCTAGTTCAAAGGCTTAATCCAAATGTTTCTGTAAAGCACATCATGCCCTTCAGCCTGTAATTTTAGGCCTCCCGGACGATCAGTGATGCCCTTTCCTCCGTCATTTCCTCCGTCGATACCAGAATTTGGGCCACCCCAAACTTGTTGTATGGAGACCTGATCGTGAACTTTAACTCCATTGAAATACAGGGTTACTTTTGCTTTTTCCACCAATTTACCGGCACTAAATCTTGCTGCTGTAAAATGTATGTCGTAGGCATTCCAAGTACCAATGCCTGTGTAGGCTTGCTTGGTGGGGAGCGTTTCGTTGATAACGGCGGCCATACCATGAAGACTATAATCTCCATCTAAAACTTGCATTTCATAGCGATTTTGTAAGTAGACGCCGCTATTGCCGCCTTCTTTCAGAATGAGAAACTCCACATGGGCCTCAAAATCTCGGAATTCATCCTTGGTTACAATATCAGCCGCACCGTATTTGCCCCCAGCACCTGCGGGGTCGTTGCTAGAAATCGTCTTTTTTCCTTCTACTGGATCCGTCATTTCTGGCCATTTGATAGGTGGAGTTGCCGCCAATCGTGGGCCATTCCAATAGGTCCAATTTTGTTGTAAAGAGGCATTGCTTCCATCCAAATAGAGCTTGGCTCCTGCAGGAGGGGGAGTTCCTAAGTATGATTTTTGCTGGCCAAAACTACTGGCACAGGTAAGTATTACCAGGAGTAGCACTAGGATAGATTGAAACTGGACTTTCATCAGTATTTCAGGTTTGTGATGGGTTGGGTGTTAATTGAATGAATAAGTTCGGGAATTTTGAGTCAATTCAAAGCTATTTTTTTGTAATCGTATTCTCTTTAAAACCATCCAAAAACAGCTCCCAGGCTTTTGATCCCAAGAAGGAGAGTTATCAACCAAATAAGACCACCAAAAATCACCCCTTTAGTACCTAGCGCATGTACCCCCAAAATCTCTTTTTTGGTACAAATCCATACTAGCCAACCGCTGATAAGGGGTAAAAGCACGCCATTGGCAAGCTGCGCTAAGGTGATTAAGGTTACAGGTTTTATTCCCAAGGAAGAGAAAATAATTCCGAGTAGAAGAATTATTCCCATACTGAAACGCATAGGTAGGGATTGCATCTGTTGGTTCCATCCCAATATTCCGCAAATCACCAATCCACCTGCAAGTGGAGCCGTCAGTGCAGAAGTCATGCCTGCCGCCAATAAGCCAAAGCCCATCAGGTAGGTGCCAAAAATTCCAAAAACTCCCGTAAGGCCTTTGGCAATATCCTGAGCCGTTTCCAAGTTACTTGCTGGATTTGCCACACCTGCAACCAAGATGGCCATGGATACCAAGCCTCCCAAAAGAATTGAAATCCAAATGTCCCGCTTCATTACAGGCAGGTCCTTTTCAGTTGTCCATTGCTTTTGGACCAAGCTGGCGTAAAGAAATAAGTTGTACGGAACGACTGTAGTACCGATAAGCGCTACGATGGTAGGAAGTCTATCGGTAGAAAATTGAGGAACAAACCCTTGGAGCATTGGAGTGATGGCAGGCTTTGTCAATGCTGCAGCAACCAGAAAAGCGATGGACATGAGGAGCACCAAACCCACCAAGACCATTTCTAGACGTTTGTAATTTCCAGTCCATAAAAGAAGTGTTGCTAAAAGCCCTATCAGTAAATTTCCCGATTGCACTTGAAAAGGGCCTAAGCTCCAGGTGGGTAGCTCCAAAAAGATCTCCAAACCAAGATAAGCACCCGTAATATTGCCACTTTGGTACGCTGCATTGCCTAAGCCTATCGCTATCAAAATGAGCCCCATGAGTAGAAATCTCCAGATCGGGTTATTGGATGGTCTCCGTAGTAACTGGCTGAGATCCATACGGGTAACGATTCCAATTTTTCCTGAGAGCTCTTGAAGAAAAATCGTCGCGACGATGCTTAAAGCCAATGCCCAAAGTAGGGTATAGTCAAATTGGATGCCTGCTAGGGTGCAAACCGTGACCGTTCCTGGACCAATGAAGGCTGCTGTGATCAAGGGGCCTGGGCCGATGGATGAAATGAGTTTTTTTAGGTTCACCTTGGGAATTTTTCGGAAAATAGGTAATTGAAAAGAATTTTTGTAGGTTTTGAATTATACTTTCAAAAAATCAAATGAATTGGATCAAAAGAATTGGAAAGGTTTTAGGGGTTTTACTACTCTTAATGGTGCTATTTCTTGCTTCCTTGTATCGTAGTGATATTTCCCCTGACCTAGTCAATGCAAAATACCTTACCCCAGAATCTCAATTTATAGAAGTAGGCGGTATTCGTGTTCATGTGAGAATTAAGGGTGAAGGGGAGCCTATTTTTTTACTCCACGGTAGCTTTGCCTCCTTACATACCTGGGAGCCATGGCAGCAGGAATTGAGTCCTTACTACCAAACCATTTCTTTAGATTTTCCAGGACATGGACTTACGGGTCCAGATTCTTTAAAGCGTTACTCCACAAAAGATTACAGTCAGTTAGTTTATGGATTGGCTCAAAAATTAAATCTACCCAAATACCACTTGGCAGGCAATTCCATGGGTGGAGGAGTCGCTTTGCAGTTGGCTTCAGATCATCCGGAACAGGTACTTTCGCTCAATCTGATAGATGCAGTGGGCGCAACTGCACCTGAACGGAAATCGGCAGATTCCAGTGCTCAAAAGAAAACAAGTTCTGGAGGTGCATGGATTGTTCAGTTCGCAAGGCATCCCATATTTTCAAAATTACTGCTTTACTGTACCCCAAAATTTCTTTTTGAACTCAACATGAAACAGGTATATGGAGATGAAGCAAAAGTGACGGCCGAAGTTACTACCCGATACTACGAATTGATGTTGCGCGAAGGCAATCGGAAAGCTACCTTAGATCGTTTGAGCGTTCCAAGAAGCAATTCCATACGGTTTGATCGGCTGACTATGCCAACACTCATTCTCTGGGGAGCCAAGGACACCTGGAATCCATTGTCCCAAGGGCAGCGGCTGCAGCAATTGATTCCGGGAGCAAACTTGGTTGTTTTTGATGCGGCAGGACATGTGCCGATGGAAGAAATACCGACGGAGACTGTCGCAGAATACCTTAGTTTTCTCGGTGTGGAGGTTCGAAAGACCTACCTTCAGCCGTCGAAACAAGTAGCCTATGCCAATTGAAAATTTAGTTTACCTACTATTAGCGGCCTCAATGGGTGCATTGGGTGTCTTACTTTTTGGAAGGAGAAAACAAGCGGTTGATGCAGCCCTGCGTGAGGAGCTTCGAGCTTTAAGTAGAACTTTAGGTCAGAATTTGGCGGATGCACGAAAAGAAGCTTCAGAAAACCTCCATAGGCAGTTTCAGTTAGTATTTGATCATCAGCGTCTTGCAGGAAAGGAGCAAAATGAAGCCTTACAGCAGTTTGGCGATCGGGTGCGGCAGGCCTTGAGTGACTTGAGTGCTGTCCAACGGGAGAAGCTTACCGAACTGAGTCGGCGGCAAGATGAGCTATTGAAAAATACCGAGCAGCGCTTGGAGAAAATCAGGGAAACTGTCGATGAGAAGCTTCAAAAGACCTTAGAAACTCGATTGGGGCAGTCTTTTGACTTGGTGAGCACCCAGCTGCAGGCGGTTCAAAAAGGCCTAGGCGAAATGCAAAGCCTCGCAAGCGGAGTGGGAGACCTCAAGCGGGTGCTGACGAATGTCAAAAGTAGGGGGATACTCGGTGAATATCAATTGCAAGCCATCCTAGAGAATGTACTCAGCCCTGAGCAGTATGTGGTCAATGCGGCGGTTACAGGAACCAGGGAACGGGTAGAGTTTGCCATCAAGATGCCCGGTCAAAGCGAAGAAATTTACTTGCCCATTGACTCAAAATTTCCTCAAGAAGCCTATTTACGATTAGTCGATGCACAAGAAATCGCGGATAAGGCCTTGGCAGACCAATACCGCCTGGAATTGATCAAGGCGGTGAAAAAATCTGCTGCAGATATTTCTACTAAATACATCCACCCACCACAGACCACTGACTTTGCGGTGTTATTTCTTCCCATGGAAAGTCTCTATGCGGAGGTTCTTCGGGAACCGGGACTTGCGCAATACCTGCAGCAGGAGTACAAAGTGATTGTGACAGGCCCAACGACCCTTTCTGCTATCCTGAATTCCCTGCAGATGGGCTTTCGTACCCTGGCTATCCAGAAAAGAAGTTCAGAGGTCTGGCAGGTTTTGGGAGCCATCAAAACTGAATTTGGGAAGTTTGGAGTCCTGTTGGAACGCACCCAAAAGAAAATTAGCGAGGCTAATTCTGAATTGGATAAGTTAGTCGGGGTACGTACGCGAATCATCCAACGCAAACTCAAAGAGATGCAGGAATTGCCAGAAGGGGAGAGTAGTCGGTATTTGGAGGAGTAATCCTTGGGAGTAGATTTTTAAGCGCCAGTCAAGAATCCAAATCCATTTGTGCCAGTATTTTGGCGATTTTATCTTCTACCGATTCTGAGGATAGGCTGGTTCGGCTCAATCGATCTACTAAGATGGGGAAGGAGAAGGGGGTAAATTGGCTCGGGTAGCGAACTTGTATGGATTGTCCGTTGATTTTCCGTACGGCTTCCACAAACATTTCTTGTTCCATCTGCTGGTTTAAGGCTTCGGCACGTGCTTGCTTGAGAAGGAGATTTTCTGGATCATATTCTTCAAACACCTGAAAGAGAAGTCCTGAATTGGCTTGAATGTGTTTGAAACTAGTGGGCTTGCCAGGATATCCTTGAAATACTAGTCCTGCAATACTGGCGATTTCCCGAAACTTGCGCTTGGAGAGTTCGCTTTCATTGATGCAGTGGAGTATATCCTCTTCCAAGTGATCTAGGCTGAATAAGTCCTCTTCCAGCAATTCCTCGATATCCACGCGTACATCTGAAAATAATTCAAAACCATAGTCATTCATGGCCATGCTGAAGGATATTGGAAATCGCTGCGCAATTCGATAAGCAAGCAAGGCGCTGAGCAGTTCATGCACCATTCTACCTTCAAAAGGGTAGAAAAAAAGGTGGTATCCTTCCCGAGTTTGCAAGGACTCAATCAAGAAGGTGTGGTTATCGGGAACCAAGGAAAGTTGCTGCTGTAGGTCTAAAATGGGCAAAACACGCCTCACTTCTTCGGAATTAATGATGCCCTGATTGTAGGACTTGAAGATTTCGCGTACCTGATGTGCCAATTTAGAGGATAGAGACATGCGCGCACCCATCCAGCTCACCACTTGGTTGGCTTTTTTAGTAGTCAGCTGAACTACGGCATCCAATCCTTTGACATAGAGCAGCTCTAGATTTCTGCCTGCAAAATAAAAGCGGTCTCCAACCTTTAGCTTGGCAATAAAGTATTCCTCTACGGTGCCCAAGTAGGCCCCATTTTTGAATTTCACCTTCATAGACACATCGCTCACGATGGTGCCCATGCTGAGGCGGTGCTTCATGGCAATTTTCTTGTTTTTTACTCGGTAGAACCCATCTTCCTCTACCACTACTTTTAAGAATTCATCGTAGCTTCCTAGAGAACTTCCGCCTTTGGTGATGAATTCAAGGATCCAATGGTACTCTTCAGGGCTTAATTGCTCGAAGGACTTTGTTTTCTGGACGATTTGAAAAAGAGGTTGGGCTTCAAATCCCTCACCTACCGCCAGCGTCACTAAAAATTGAATCAATACATCATAGGGAAGGGCTGGTGGATATTGAGATTCCAAATCTTCTGCTTCGATGGCATTTCGCAAGGCGGCTGCTTCAATGAGTTCCAAGGCATTCGTAGGTACAAAAAACACCACAGAAGGAAGGCCAGGTTGGTGGCCGGCTCTTCCGGCTCGCTGTACAAATCGAGAAACTCCCTTTGGGCTTCCGATCTGAATGACTCGGTCTACTGGCCGAAAATCAACTCCTAGATCCAAACTAGAGGTACAGACCACCACCTTTAGAATCCCCTCGTGTAGCGCATTTTCTACCCAGTTTCGGATGCTGCTATCCAAGGAGCCGTGGTGCATGGCCATCCATCCTGCCCAATCAGGTCTGATTTCAAGAATTTTCTGGTACCACATCTCTGTTTGTGAGCGGGTATTGGTAAAAAGTAAAACGGATCTGCCCCCTTCAATGGTCTCGATGACCTGATCCACTAATCGAAGCCCTAAATGCCCAGACCAGGGGTATTTTTCTATTTCTTCTGGGAATATAGACTGAAGTCGAATCTCTTTTTGAAGATTTGCTTTGATGATATGTAAGGGGAGCTCATGGCCCAGCAAGGTGCTGGCCGCTTCCTGCAAGTTGCCAAGCGTGGCAGATATCGCCCAACGCATAAAATGATGGCTGCATTTGGCTTGTAAGTAGGAAAGAGCCAATTGGATTTGTACCCCTCGTTTGTTTCCCACCAGTTCATGCCATTCATCTACTACTACGCACCGGAGATTTTGGTAGAGAGCTGCGGTATCTTTCTGGGACAATAAAATATGTAAGGTTTCTGGGGTCGTAATCAGACACTCGGGTGGATTACGTTGGAAGCGAGCCCTTGTTTTGGCATCGGTATCTCCATTTCGCACAGCTACGGTCCAGGGTACCCCCAAGCCATCACAAGCCGCTTGCATGGCCTTTTGTAGATCTTGGGCAAGTGCCCTGAGGGGAGTTACCCAAATGAGTTGAATCCCATTTTTTTTAGGGGTTTTCCAATCGTTTGGATTATTTTGAATGTAGTTCAAAAGTACAGGAAACCATAGGGCATAGGTTTTTCCAGAGCCTGTGGGCGCATTGAGGAGTCCGGATTTTCCATCCAGGTAATCTTTCCATGCTTGAATTTGGAATGGAAATGGAGTCCATCCTTTTTGCTTGAAGTAGGCAAGGCCTGGGGTCAACCGAGGATCATCCATGTCAGGGAAGTAGGGCTTTCAAATCTTCAATGCTATTGGCTTGTTCTATGGTTTTGTCTTTCCGCCACCTTGCAATACGTGGAAAACGTAGTGCAATGCCGCTTTTATGCCGTGGGCTGGCTTGGATGCCCTCAAAGGCGATTTCAAAAACTAGCCCAGGGGTAACGGTCCGAACAGGGCCAAATTTTTCCTTGGTGTTTTTTTTGACATAGGCATCCACCTCACGAATCTCTGCATCCGTTAATCCAGAGTAAGCTTTGGCGAAGGAAACCAATACCTCCCCATCCCAAACACCAAAGGTGTAATCCGTAAATAGGTCTGCTCGTCTGCCGTGACCTTTTTGGGCATAGATGAGCACTCCATCGATGTGCATGGGGTTTAACTTCCATTTCCACCAACTCCCGCGTTTTCGGCCTGTTTCGTAGCTGGAGTCCTTCTTTTTGAGCATCAGGCCTTCGGTTTGCAAGGTTCTCGCTTCTTCTCTCGTTCGCGTGAGCTCCTCCCAAGTAGTGAATGCAAGGGTTGGCGAAAGTTCAAATCGGGGTTGATCTAGGGCTTCCTTTAGTGCTTGAAGTTGCATTTTTCGCTGCTGCAGTGGCAAGTTTCGGAGGTCTTGACCCTCCCATTCCAAGAGGTCAAAGGCCATAAAACTTACTGGAGCTTCTTGGAGAATCTTTTTGGATACACTTTTTCTTCCCATGCGCGTTTGCAAAAGGGAAAAAGGTAGCGGAACCCCATTTTGGTAGGCCAGCAGCTCTCCATCGAGCACGGTACCATCAGGAAGTTGATCTAGGAATTCCAGGATTTCGGGAAATTTGTCATTGACCAGCTCCTCGCCTCGGCTCCAGATAAAGGACTGCTGCCCTCTTCGGATCAGTTGGCCGCGGATGCCATCCCACTTCCATTCTGCGATCCATTCTGGGACGGTGCTGCTCTCCAGGAAGTCTATTTCAATGGGATGCGCCAAGAAAAAAGGATAAGGTTTGGAGTAATCTTCCTCGCTATTATCTGGGTGAAGGAGCTCTTGAAGGCTTATTTTTTCTGGATTCCAGTTGCCCATCAAGCGATGCGCAACTTGGGCTTGCGACAGCCCAGCAAACTTGGATAGGGCTTGAATGAGCAGGTTTTGGCTGACTCCAATCCGGAATCCTCCTGTGATCAATTTATTGAATACAAATCGCTCCAGGCTTGTGAATTGATCCCAGGCAGTTAAAATTTTTGTTTTCTTCACTTCTTCGGCATCCTTTTCCAAATTCCGAAGCCAGTCGATCCATTCAGTTAGCGATAAGTTGTGTGTTCCAATGGTGGAAGGAAGGAGCAATGCGATTGTTTCTGCTAGGTCGCCTACCGACTGGTATGATTCTTCAAAAAGCCAATCCGGGATACCGGCCTTTTCTTGACACCAAGTTCGCAATTGTTTCGTGCTCACTTGACGCTTGGGCCTTCGATGGGAAAAAATAGCGATCACCCAGACCGAATCCGAATCTGAAGCATACCTAAAAAACCAAGCCAATGCATCGAGCTTATCCCCAGTTTTGGTGGATTGATCGAGTCTATGGATTAGTTCTGCAAAAATTTGCATAGAAATAAAGATCTAGAAAGTGATTTTTGCAGTAAGAAAGTAGACTAGCCAAAACGAATGCCTAAATTAGAAATTGATTTGAACCACTTTTTAAGAATCGCGTTTAAAAATAAAACCTACTTCCTATGAAAAAGTTATTGCTTCTTCTTTCGCTAGCGATCTGCATGGGATCTTGCAAAGATGCCGATGAAAATCAATATTCTGGAAGAAGTATGGAAGTTGATCTTTTTCAAGCCAGTACCTATGCCTATAAAGGTAAGGTAGAATTTAGGGAATTGGTCGATGGCAATCTGGAATTAGTGTTGCGAATGGATGGAGCTAAATCCTACACGGATGATACTTTTCCTGCCCATTTACATTTTGGCAGTTACAACCAAGCCGATGCACCCATCGCACAGGTGCTGAATCCGGTATCCTCCAGCAAGTTGGAATCCACTACCCAGTTGGGTCCACTTTCAGATGGAAGAAACTTAAAATTTGATGAGTTAACTACCTTCGATGGGCATATCAAAATTCACTTAGCGAATGAAGGGCCCGACTACTCGGTTATTTTGGTGGCCGGAAATTTAGGTCCGAAATCCAAGGCGGATTTTGATCCGAATCAAGTGGCCGTCTGCGGGAAGACTTTTTAACAAAAAAGGGGCTATTCCAATCGGATTAGCCCCTTTTTTTATGCAATTCCAGTACTTAGCTAAAAATCACAGGGAAGGTGATGTCCAAGTCGGTTTCTCCGCCTGCCTGTACAAAGTTTGCAAAGTTAGGGTTAGTGGCACCTGGAAAGCTTTTATTCAGGTCGTGTCGAAGTACTACCCGCATGCTGCTGTTATTGGTGCCTGTAGAAGAGGATACAGTCACGATGGTTTTGAGACCCAAGGCTATGCCTCCGGCATCGGCGTATTGAATACTGAGGAAGCTGCTATCGAACACTTGGCCCAAAAAGAAAAATTGGTGCTCAGCAGCCTCTTCCAAGATTTCTTTGGTAATGTCTTCATTTTCAATCGCGTTAGTTACCTCAATTGTCATTTGATATTTTTTGCCTTTAGCGAGGTTGATGGATTGGATTGTTGGAGTTTTACCTACCTCGATTCCTTGTGGGTCACTAGCTTTGAAACTTAAAACAGACCCAACTAGTGCATTTGAAGCATTCAATTCTTGAAACTTCAGGGTCACATCAGTGATTACTTCTCCATCATTTTCTTGAGTCGGATCTTCACTTTTGCAAGAGGCGAAACCGAAGGCTACTAACGCTAGGAGGTACAGGGATACTTTTTTGAGGTTTTTCATCGGTGTTAAATTTAGAATTGATAATTGAGTTTGAGTTGTAAGTTTCTACCCATGTCGGCAGTGAAATACCGAAAACGGTTCATGTATTCTTTGTATTCTGTATTCAAAAGGTTGTTTGCCTGAACGCTGATGCGTAGTCCGTTAGCCCCAACCTTAATTTTTTTTGAGAATCCCAAATTTACCAAAGCATAGCCTGGAGGAGCAGGAGAGAGGTCAAAGTCTGGTTCTCGACTTTGCTGCGCTACCAAGACTTGGCTAAGTGTGATGCGGTTATTGTCGTTGTCTGCATGTTTACCAAAGGAATAGGATAGGCCCCAGTCCATTCGATCGGAAGGGATAAAAGGGAAGTAGCTATTTGCTTCGGTATTTTTGGCTCGAATGATGGATCCTTTGGCGTAGCCATTGAATTGCTTGGAGAAACTGTAGGTTCCCGAAAGATCGAGGCCGTAGAAGAAGGCATCGGCTTGGAGGTATTCGTAAACATTGAAGGTGCCACGAAGGCTGACAAAGGTCTCTCCTGTGGGATTGAGGTAGATGTAGTCTCGGATTTGGTTGGCGTAGGCGGTGAGTTCTAATGTTGTCTTTTTGCTTTCGAATTCTAAGCTATTCACCCATTTGATCGATTTTTCGGAAATTAGTTGGGTATCTCCAAGCTCCACTGCTGCTGCGCCATGGTGAAGCCCTTGGCTAAAGAGTTCGTTTACGTTGGGAGGCCTCCATGCCGTACCAAGATTGGAAGTAAATGCGAGCTTGGGGTTGATTTGGTACAGCCCCCCAACAAAAGCAGATCCATTTTGATAAGTCAAGGTCTTTTCCTGAAGCCTATTGCCAAGATATCGAGATGTGGACAAGCTTCTGTAATCGTAGCGTAGGCCTCCTTCGAGTTCCAAGGGCCCTTTTTGATATTTTTCTAGGAGGTAAATGCCTCCATTGACCAGGTCGTAATTGGGAATGAGAGGGGTCACGCCAGTACCGGGCACATTGCTATTTGCCTGTTGAATGAGGTGAAGCCCAATAGATCCTGTCCAGTGAGACTTCAGGTTGTGATCTAAAAATAGCTCAGCAGTGTTGGTAAATAACTCCAAATCCAAACTTGGTCGTGCATTGAGGTCACCTCTTCTTTTGTCGTACTCTTGCCTGTGATTGGATTGAAACCCGTACTGAAAATTGAGTTTCCAAGAGGGATTTAAGTGGTAATGAGCCTTGATTTTACCCAAATGGTGGGTGACTACCTGTTTAGGATTTATGAGGCTATAGGTAAATTCTGCATTGGAAAATGGTGCACCATTCTCAATGATTTTCAATAGATCTGATAGGTTGCCAGTATGGGCGTCACTCAAAATGCCAAGTTCTGTGGTGAAGAAACTGTAATAAGCTTCAGTACCCAATTTGTCGGTGCTATATCCTAAGGAACTAGAGAGGCTTGTTTCAGACAGTCCTGTATTTCCTTGAAAATAATTGGGCGATTGTATGTTGCCAGCACGCTTGGTAGATCCTTGAATTCGGTAACCTAGTCCAACAATCTTCCCCGATCCACCCGAATGGGCCACTGCCACATTTCCTGAGCGACCATTGCTATTGCCAATGAGGTTGAGTTCTGTAACCTGTTTTTTGGAGGTAGGCAAAGGAGCTGGATTTACTAAAATAACCCCGCCCATAGCTTCAGGACCAAATCGGACCGTTTCTGCACCCTTAATTACTGTCAATTCATCAGCTAAAAATGGATCGATTTCTGGCGCATGTTCTGCTCCCCATTGCTGTCCTTCCAGTCGAATTCCATTGTTGAGGATAAGTATCCTGTTGCTATGCAGGCCATGTATCACAGGTTTGGAAATGGTGGACCCTGTTGAAAAGGTGGTTACTCCTGCCAGACGTTTGAGGCTTTCACCCAAATTCTCTCCTCTCACTTGAATCAAGGCCTCACCATACAGGGAAGATACAGCAGTGGTGGTCTGTACCACTTCTCGGTGTCCATGCACCTCTACTCCCGAGAGCGCTACTGCCTCTTCCTCCATTTTGAAGGTTAAATTGCTAGTGCCGGAATTGAGGACAATGGACTGTTTGATTTCTTTATGTCCGATAAATGTGATTTGGATGGTTTGCGGACCGGGACAAAGATTTTTAAGGACAAAATTGCCGTTGGCATCTGTGGCCACTCCGGTAGCTGATTCCGAAAGCCAAACGTAAGCAGCTTCTATGGGCAGGTTATTCTCCAAATGAAGTACCCTCCCTCGTAGGACGAGGTCGCATTTTTGAGCAGATAGGGTACCCACTGAAGCTACCAGAGCCAGACAAAGCAAAATTGCTTTTTGAATCATAGTTGCAAAAGTAAAGTTTCATTTAATACTACCCAATCTTTTTGTAACAAAGTTGCAAATAATAATCAAAGGAAAATTTTATAGCTGTGTAGTTGTTGCTCACGCCAAATTCTCAATCAAAAAAAAATCCAGCAGTAGCGCTGGATTTTTATGTTTGTAGGCATGTAGACTTAATTACCAAGCCAATTTCCCCAAGGAATGCGGCTCAAAATCAATACCAAGCCAATGGCGTACATCATGTAGATGCTTCTAAATTTGGCGGTTGAACTTTCCAATTTCTTTGCGCGGATGAAGCCAACAGAAACCAATACGATCGCAAGAATGTTGATTAATGGGTGTTCCAAGGCGGTCAATCGAGCAGTAGCATCTGCCATGGCACCACCACCTGCTAGCAAGGAATAGCCCAATGGGCTCACGAAGTAGAGAATTAAACCTACCAAAAGTTGGATGTGGCAAAGGATAAATGCAACCAAGGCAATTTTTCGATCTTTCTCTTGAAACTCTCTGCCAGAAAGTGCGCCAACTAAGGCCCAAATAATGACAAGAACCAAGGCAAGTAACGCTAAATAAGCCAAGCCTGAGTGTGTGTGTTGAAGTCCTGTATACATGGATAGGGTGTTTAGGAGATGAATTATGGAAAATTAGTTTATTCCGGAAGGCAATATCTTTGAAAACTACTCGACATACAAGACTAGGCCCTTCAAATATTCAGTTTCTGGGTGAAAGCAATTGATTGGATGGTCTGCTGGCTGAGAGAGTTGATGCAGGATCCGTACATTCCGCTTGCTCTCAAGGGCTGCCGCGGTGATCGTATTTGCAAAAAGCCGTTTATCCACCACCTGGCTGCAGGAGAAGGTAAACAGAATGCCTCCAGGTTTTATTTTCCGAAGAGCTTCGGCATTGAGCCGCTTGTAAGCCTGCACCGCATTGTGTCTGGCCTTGAGACTTTTGGCAAAGGCTGGGGGGTCCAAAATAATGAGATCAAAGTCATCGCCAATCTCCCGAATGTATTTGACCACATCTGCTACGATCGATTGGTGCTTGCCTTTGAAACCTGCATTCAAGGCTATATTTTCATCCGTTAATTCAATGGCTTTCTGAGAAATGTCTACCGAATGCACTTCTTTGGCACCTTCTTGTAGGGCTAGGACTGAAAACCCTCCAGAGTAACAGAAGGTGTTCAGCACCTTCTTTCCTTTGGCATAGCTGGCTACCAACTTTCTGTTTTCCCGCTGGTCGATGAAGAAGCCTGTTTTCTGGCCTTTCTCCCAATCGATCTTGTAGGTAGCGCCGTATTCTTTGACCAAGTCGGTTTCTGCTTTACCCCATACCCATTCGTTTCCGAGCAAGCTGTCTGTCTTGGGTAAGGTTTCGGCACTTTTATCATATACACCCTTCAGTTTCTTCCCATAAACAGCCTTCAATCCTTCGGCTATTTCGGCCACGTGCTGGTGCATGCCTAGGTTATGTGCTTGAATTACCGCCGTTCCTTGGTAATAATCAATGATTAATCCAGGCAAGCCATCGCCCTCCCCATGGACTAGTCGGTAGACGCTGGTATCTTTTTGGTCGGTGAGCTGTAAGGCTGTTCGAACGGCATGAGCTGCAGTCAACTTTTCTATCCAAAAGGCGAGGTCTATGGCCCGCTCCTCGAAGGAAATAATGCGTATCATGATGGATCCTTGAGAAAAATGGCCGATGCCCAAGAAATCATCTTTTGAAGAATAAACAGTTACCAAATCTCCAGTCTTCAGCTCCTCTGTTCCCTTGGCAATGGCCCCAGAAAATACCCAATGGTGTTTCCGAAGGAGAGATACCTCCTTGCCTTTTTGCAATACGATCTTAGGATAGGTCATGTATGGTTGGAATTTTGGTTGGAAAAATATAGCTGCCCAGGACCATGGCTAGTCCACTCGCGAAAAGCCCAATAAGATGCGTTTCTTGATTGGGTAGAACCATTTCAGCAGCAAGATAGGCGCCCATTCCTACAAACAAAGCAAGAAAGGCTCCTACTGCTGAGGCTTTTTTCCAATACAAGCCTGCAGTAAGCGGAACAAAAAGGGATACCAGCATTAAAATAGATGCTCCAGCTACTAGCTCGTAAATATCTGATTTCCAAGAGGCCATCCCTAAAGCTATGGCAGCTACCAGCAGCACATTCGCTCTTAGTATCCATAAAAAATGGCTGTCTTTCAAATTTTTTCCAAAGTAGGGTCGAATCAAATTCTCAGAAATAATCGCAGCTGGCGCCAATAATCCTGAACTGGTGGTGCTCATAATCGCAGAGATCAATGCTCCAAAAAAGAGTACTTGAATCGGAAGGTTGCTGTGCTGTAATACCATGGCCGGCAAGAGCATTTGTTTATCTGCTAAATACAACTCTGGATACTGGATTTTAGCTCCTAAAGCGATGAATAGAGGCAACAATCCAAAAGTAAGGTAGAATATTCCTGCAAGATAGGTGGACTGAACGGCTACTTTCTCTGATTTGGAGGACATGACCCGTTGGTAGATATCCTGGGAAGGAATGCTACCCAATCCCAAGATGATCCAGGCCCCAAAGTAAGTAGTCCAAGCTGAGAAGTTGGGTTCGGGGAAAAACTGGAAACTTTCTGGAGGCGCTTTTTCAAAAATCACGTGAACACCCCCCGCTTGGTCTGCTACCAAGTAGGCTACAGCAAGTAAGCCTACGACGATTAAGGTAGTCTGCATAAAGTCAGTAATGGAAATGGCCCACATGCCTCCCAAGAAGGTATAAAAGACAACGATACCCGCAGAAATGACCATTCCCTCCATCATACTGAGTTCAGTTACAGCTCCTAAAACCAGGCTTAAGGCAATCAGCTGAGCAGCTACATAGCCAAAGTAGGCAGGAATCATGAACATGGAGGCAAAAAAGGCCAGGCGTTCCCCAAAGATTTTCTTAAACACATCCCCAATAGTCAGCACATTCATGCGGTACATGGGGCGAAGGTAAAAAAGCCCGAATAAGATCAGGCATAAGGCTCCTCCAAAGGGATCTTCAATGACTCCAATTAGGCCCTCTTCCAAGTAGACAGAGGAGGCCCCAAAAATGGTTTCAGAGCCAAACCAGGTTGCAAAAAGTGCCGATGCCGACAAAAAGAGCGGCAGCGATCGACCTGCAAGCACAAAGTCATTCGAATTTTTAACTAACCTAGCCGACCAAGCTCCAATCGCAAGGGTGATGGCTAGGTAAATAAGAATTGCAGTAAGCAGCACGGTCCTTATTCTAGGTTTTAAACTTTACCGCCGTACATTTTTTCCCGTAAGGCCTTGATTTCTGGGTTCATCAAGTAGTCGTCGTAAGGCATCCGTCGATCAATGGTTCCTTTAGGAGTAAACTCTACAATTCGGTTACAGGACGATTGCACGAAGGTATGGTCATAGGAAGACATCAATACCGTGCCGTTGAGTTCGACGATGGCATTGTTAAACGCCGTGATCGATTCCAAATCTAGGTGGTTGGTAGGTTCGTCCATGACCAGCAGATTCGGATTTTGAAGCATCATTTTTGAAATCATGCAACGTACTTTTTCACCTCCAGAGAGAACGGAACATTTTTTAAGTGTTTCTTCTCCTGTGAAAAGCATTCTACCCAAAAAGGTGCGGACATAAGCCTCTTCTTGGTTTCCAGAAAACTGCCGCAACCAGTCGATCAGGTTGAGATCTGCCTTGAAGAACTCCGAGTTATCGTTAGGCAAATAGGCCTTGCTGATTGTGACTCCCCACTTCAAGGACCCTTTGGTCGGCTCGATTTCCTCCACGATAGTTTGGAAAAATTTATTGACTGCCTGCTTGGTTTTGGAAACGAAAGCGATTTTATCTCCTTTGTCGACCATCAGATTCACATCTGTAAAATAGGTGACGCCTCCTTCTTTGAGCTCGAGATTTTCGGTCATGAAGATTTGGTCACCTGCTTCTCGCTCTGGCTTAAAGAGAATGCCAGGGTACTTTCTGCTAGACGGCTCGATTTCGTCTACATTCAATTTCTCCAGCATTTTCTTACGGGCGGTAGCTTGTCTGGATTTGGCAACGTTGGCGGAGAAGCGGGCGATAAAATCCTGAAGGTCTTTTCGCTTTTCATCCGCTTTTTTATTCTGATCCGAACGTTGCTTCAAGGCAAGTTGGGAGGACTCGTACCAGAAGGTATAGTTACCAGAGAAAATTTTGACTTTTCCAAAGTCGATGTCTACCACGTGGGTAGAAACTGTGTCTAGGAAGTGGCGGTCGTGGGACACGACGATTACCAAGTTTTTAAAATCCATCAAGAAATCCTCCAGCCAGACGATGGTATCTGCATCCAAGTCGTTGGTAGGTTCATCGAGAATCAAGATATCAGGATTTCCAAAAAGTGCTTGTGCAAGAAGCACACGAACTTTTTGATTTCCTGCCAAGTCTTTCATTAGCGTGTAGTGGATGTCTTCGGAGATGCCAAGACCAGAGAGGAGGGAAGCCGCATCAGATTCGGCATTCCAGCCATCCATCTCCGCAAATTCAGATTCCAGTTCGGAAGCACGAAGGCCGTCCGCCTCTGTGAAATCTTCTTTGAGGTAGATATCATCTTTTTCTTTCATGATGGCATACAATTTCTTGTGTCCCATCAGTACCGTTTTTAAGACATCTATCTCATCAAACTCAAAGTGATTTTGCGACAATACCGCCATGCGCTGCCCAGGGGTAATATTGACTCCCCCGGAGGTAGAATCCATTTCACCGGACAAAATCTTTAAAAAAGTGGACTTCCCAGCTCCATTGGCTCCGATGACACCATAGCAGTTGCCTGGCGTAAATTTGAGGCTTACCTCATCGAAAAGGGTTCTTTTTCCAAATTTGAGGGAGAGGTTATCTACTGAAATCATGTGATATTGAATTTAAGAAGCGCAAAGATAGGGATTAATCCCTTTTTTTGAGGATTTGTATGTCTACTAATCGGCTGAAATTTATCCCTTCACGTATACCTAAATTGTTACATAAAATACTTTTATATTCACCTCGTCATTTTAAAGAGACTTCCACTTCCATGCGAGTGATTTTCCGTGCCCTCTTTCTTCTTTTGGTCGTGCTGGCATCCTCCATATCGGGGTATGCGCAGCTTTCTACTACGGGGAAAGAATTTTGGGTTGGTTTTATGGAGAATAATCGATCTCTTCCTGCTACACCGGATTATGCTGTCTTATTGATCACGGCTACAGAAAATACGACTGGGGTGATCGAGTATCTTGGGCAGAACACTCCATTTACGCTAACGGTGGGGCAGCAGTATATTTTTCGCTTGTCTTCTGCGACTTTGGATTTGTTGCATCGGAGTTCGGGTGTGATCGAAAACCTAGGCATACACATTACCGCATCAGGTAAAATTGCGGTTCATGCCATCAACGAACGCTATCGAAGTGCGGATGGAACGGTGGTGCTTCCGATTACGGCTTTAGGCAAGGATCATTACATTACTTCACATTTTGAAGTCAACCCCTCTTCCAACCTAAATATCAACAACGAGAGTACCCTATTGGTCGTGGCAACTGAAGACAATACGCGTATTGAAATTACGACTAGCGAGAACTCTATTTCAGGAAATGTTAAAGGAGTTCCATCCGAAATCACCCTGAATCGTGGGCAGAGCTACCAAATCAAGGCACGTGGAGATCTGACGGGATCGAGAGTTCGTGTAGTCGGAGACAAAGCCGATGATTGCAAAAAAATTGCAGTGTATGGAGGAAATAAATGGACTTCGGTAGGCGCCTGTGGACAAGCCAATGATCACTTGTATCAGCAGGCTTATCCCATCAATACCTGGGGAAGTTCCTTTGTGCATACTGCATTATTGGGTCGATCTTCAGGTGAATTGGTCAAAGTATTGGCTTCGGAAGACAATACCGAGGTACGGGTCAATGGACTCCTTCAAGCCAAGGTCTTGAATCGTGGCGAATGGATGTCCTTGGAGTTTGGAGCCAATGTGTCAGGAAAAATTGATACTTCTAAGCCTTCCTCCGTCACAGTATTTTCAAAAAGCCAATCTTGCAATAGTCCTTCAGATCCATTTGCAACAAATGGAGATCCTTTCATGATCACCTACAGCCCTACGGAGCAATTACTCACGGATTTAACCTTCAATGCCTACGCCTTACCTTCTATCGTCAATCATTACGTCAACATTGTAGTCAAGGCAGGGGAAGAAAATAAAACCCGCTTGGATGGGGCAGTTGTGGGCGCAAGTTTTCAAATGCTTCCTGGAGATCCAAGCTATAAGGTTGCTCGAATAGAAATTACCCAGGGAGTTCACACTCTTTCCAATCCAGCTGGCTTTGCAGCCTATGTTTATGGATTTGGAAACATTGAGTCCTATGGCTATGCAGCAGGGGCCTCCTTGACTAATTTAAATTTTGAAACTGAGCCAGATTATGGATTTGATGTGGTAGGAGATAATGTGGCCTGCCTCAACCAGGGGGGATCTTGGACAGTGAATCCCGAAAATCCGGACTTCACTTATTTTGTGTGGAACTTTGGAGATGGAACAGCTACCAAAATTGGTAAAACAGTAACCCATACCTATACCAAACCAGGAAAGTACGAAGTCATCATTGTCGCCTCTTTGAGCCCTAACTCTTGTGATCAGCAGGAAGAAACCACCTTTGAAGTGGAGGTCTTGGAGACGAAAGTGGAGTTGTTTGGTTCCCAATCTGTTTGTCCTCTTGTAGAGGAGGTGATGTATCGAGTAAAAAACAAGCAAAATATCTCCAAAATGCTCTTTGAAGTGGAAGGAGGAACGATTCTGCAGACCTATTCCGATTCGGTTCTAGTTCGTTGGGGTCCCTCCAACACCAATGCCAAGGTTCGAGTACTGCCTTTCTCTGCCAATGGTTGTCCAGGTGCTGCGGTTGAACTTCCTGTCGTCATCAACCTTCGAATTGTCGTTACTGAAGCATTAGGCAAAAAAGAGGTCTGCTATGATCCTTCGGTTAATTTCACCTATTCGGCACCAGACCCTTCTTCTGGAAGAAGGTATGAATGGATTGTCAAGGGAGGAACCTTAGTAAGTGGTCAAAATTCGGAGAAGATCACTGTCGTTTGGGATCAAGCAGATGTTACGGGTACGATAGGGTACACCGCTTACAGTTTGGTCGATAATTCCTGTGCTGGAACAGCACCTGATATTCAAGTAAAAGTGGCGAAAGAGCTCAAGCTGGCCGTCCTGACAGTAAGTCCCGTGGCTTGCTTTGGTCAAGCTACTGGAAAAATTGAAGTGATAGCCAATGGAGGAACTCCTCCATACACCTTTACATGGAGCCACGATGCCACCTTAAAGACCCTACTCGCATCAAATCTAAAGGCAGGATTGTATTCGGTGAAGGTTACCGATGGTCTCGGCTGTGAGAAAAACATCACAGGAATAGAAATAAAAGAGCCTCCTTTATTAGAACTATCAGGACTCACTACAACAGCAACTACCTGCTTTGGAAAAAAAGATGGAAAGTTGAGTTTGAAAGTGATTGGAGGAGTAGCGCCTTACAGTTTAGAGTTTGGAGGCAAACAGGTTTTCAATGGAATTTTTGAACTCGATACACTCAAGAAAGAAAAGTACGTTTGGGAAGTAACCGATGCGAATGGCTGTAAAATCCCTGTTTTATTTGAAATTACATCTCCACCACCTTTGGTAGTGGATGTGACCCTATCAAAGACTGCTTGTCCTGGAGAAGACAATGGAGAGCTGCTAGTAGTCCCTTCAGGTCCAGCTGGCCCTTTTCAATTCCTATGGAATCCTTCTGCCCAAACCACGGATTTAGCAGCGGGCTTGGCTAAAGGCAGCTACACCGTGCAAGTAACTGACGCTGCTGGATGCATTTCTTTTGGTTCTGGCACGGTACTAGAGGAAGCCCCAAAAATCCGAATGCCCAACGCCTTTAATCCTACTGCTGCTCCAGGAAAGTTTACAGGAGTTTCCAACTGTGTAGTCAATTTCTCCATGATTATTTACAACCGCTGGGGGCAACTTGTCTATTCTGGCAAGGAAGGTTGGGATGGAACTTTTGCTGGGGATAGTGCCCCAACAGGAACCTATTCCTATGCGACCACCTACAGCTACCTGATGGAAGGCAACACGGTTCAAGTGACTTTCCGAGGATCTGTTCTTTTGGTTCTTTGACCGAAAGCTGCACTTGCTTGTTTCCTTTTTTAAGCCGAATTGGTATAAATTCCCTAGTTTTGTCTTCTCAACTTTTTTGAAATGAAAAAAATATTGATCACCGGTGGGGCCGGATACATTGGTTCTCATACTGCCGTAGAACTTTGGAATGCAGGACTTGAGCCGATCATTTTAGATGATTTTTCAAATTCCCATGAGACCGTGCTGGATCGCCTAGCCGAGATTACGGGGAAGCGATTTGCGTTTTACAAGGGCGATTGCAACCAGCGGGAGATTTTGGATCAAATCGCTCAAGATCATCAGCTTGAAGGGGTCATCCATTTTGCAGCTTTTAAGGCAGTGGGAGAAAGTACCCAGCAGCCCTTGGCGTATTACAAAAATAACCTAGGCTCCTTGCTCGTACTACTCGAATTTATGCAGGATAAGGGAATTCAAAACATCGTATTTTCCTCTTCATGCACCGTTTATGGGCAACCCGATGTCTTGCCAGTAACAGAAGCAACACCTCGCAAAGATGCCGAAAGTCCTTATGGCAATACCAAGAAGATTGGGGAAGATATTTTGGCGGATTACGTAAAGAGTAAACCAGGAATTCGAGTGGTGGCTCTTCGCTATTTCAATCCAGTAGGGGCACATCCAAGTGCAAAGATTGGGGAGCTGCCTATGGGTACTCCACAGAATTTGGTTCCTTTCCTCACCCAGACTGCCGCAGGTATTCGAGAGAAGTTGACCGTTTTTGGTAACGATTACGATACAGCCGATGGGAGTTGCGTTCGGGATTACATCCACGTAGTAGATTTAGCAGATGCACATGTGAAAGCCCTTCGCTTTCTTTTTGAGAAGCCGCTTGATTTTTATGAGGTTTTCAATGTGGGTACAGGGAGAGGCAATACCGTTCTAGAGGTGATTCATGCCTTTGAAAAAGTAAATGGCGTTCAATTGGCCTATGAAATTGGCCCCAGAAGGGCAGGGGATGTGGTGAAGACCTGGGCCGACACCACCAAAATCAATCAGGTCTTGGGCTGGTACCCCAAATTTTCCTTGGAAGATTGTATGAAAGACAGTTGGAGATGGCAGTTGACGCTTCCTAAGTAATTTTTAGTGCCAGACCAAATTAGGTAATTTTAGCAGCTGCCGTCTGTACACAAACTAAGAGTCGTTCGCAGACTTTTCCACTGAGGGTTTCGCTTGGGTGCTCTAAATAGCCTATTACCATGCTTTGGTCAAAACGCTCCGTTGAAATCACCGTAAGGGTAAGGCCTAGCGAGAGCCCGCGGCTGTTTAAAAATTCCAAGAATTCTGCCGATGAATTGCTTAGCGCGAGCAGTTGAACTTTTTGCCCTGGTAATACACTACTTAATGGCACATAACTTTGTTGCTCAAGTTTTCCCTCAATATCAGGAATCGGGGATCCATGGGGATCTGCAGCTGGATGGCCAAGCATTTCATCCATACGATCAAAAAATTTTGGCGCATGAATGTGTTCGATTTGCTCTGCCACCTCATGTACTTCCTCCCAGCCAAACTTCATTACGTCCACCAAAAACATTTCCGTTAGCCGGTGCTTTCTTATGATGGAAGCTGCTAGACGGCGCCCTTCAGGGGTGAGGGTGAGCGGTTTATATTTTTCGTAGTTCAGCCAATTACTTTTTTGTAAGGATTTGACCATACTGTTGGCAGTAGGTAAGCTTACCTCTAGGCGCGAGGCCAATTCAGAAAGAGTGATTTCTCCTTGGCTGTTTGCTAAGTTAAAAAGAGCCTTAAGGTAGTTTTCTTCGGTCGGAGAAGCCATGGATTATCGAATTGATCCAAAATTAGAAAAGACTTTTAGTAAAACAAATTTGTTAGATTATTCTAACTTTATAATTTTGTAACACTAACTTTAGCTAGTATGAGGTCTACTTCTCCATCAAAGTTTCTTTCCATTGCTTTTCAAGCCCGGCTTGTCCAGGATACTTTTTTTCTGGTAAAAAGAAAAGTTGCTCTTCGGGGTTTTTACCTGCTTTTTTTTACCTGCATCTCCTTGTCTGTAGCCGCGC
>CAMBMU010000006.1 GCA_945868725.1 Spirosoma fluviale | reverse complement strand
TTGGTATTGGCGGTATTTGCTATGCTAGTTACAATTCCTTGAAACTTCTTACCTGTGGAAGAGTAAGCATCTACGTCGATGATCGTAGTGTCTCCTAAGGAAAGACGAACAATGTCATTCTCATTCACATCTACACGCACTTCCATCTTGGAAAGATCTGCAATGGTCATCATCTCGGTACCTGCCATCTGCTGGGTACCTACGACGCGTTCCCCTTGCTCCACTTTCAAGCTGGATACAATGCCAGACACAGGAGAATTTACATTGGTTAAACGAAGGTTTTCAGAAGCTTCGTTTACGGAAGCCTGCGAACTTTTAATAATAAATTCAGAGGCTACGACGCTTTGTTTGGCCGCCTCTAGGTCTTTTTGAGCTGAGGTATAATTGGCCTGGGCCTGCTCGAAATCTGCATCAGAAATAGCTTTTTGCTGGTGTAGCGTACGCTGACGCTTGTATTCCAATTCAGAGCGGGTAAACTGTGCTTCAGAGCGCTGCAAATTTGCACGGGTCTGAGCCAAATTGGCCATTTGTTGGTTGAGGTTAGCACGGGTTCGATCTAACGCTGATATAAAGTTGTCAGGACGGATCTTAACAAGCAATCTTCCCATCTCTACGGAATCTCCTTCTTGTACATTTAACTCAATGATTTCACCTGCTACATCGGGAGAAAGTTTCACTTCCACTTCAGGTTGAATCTCGCCTGAGCTACTTACTTTTTCTATGATGGCAACACGCTTGGCCAAAGTAAATTCAACCTCGGTTTCCTTGGCACCACCAATCCAGCCAGCAGATTTTCCGATAATGGCAAAAATAATAATCACGCCTACTGCTCCGAGTAGGTAATAAAGAAGTTTGTTGGACTTTTTAGTAGCCATGGTTTAGTTTAGATTAATGGGATTACCAAGATAAAAATCAAGGACTTTAATTCTGAAAATATAGGTGTACTTCGCGTTCAATAGGTCCGCCTGTGCATTAAACAAGTTGTTTTGAGTAACCTGGAAATCCACCGAATTGATGGCCCCTAAATTAAAGCGTTGCTGCGCAATTCGAAAGGTTTCTTCTAAACTCTTTACTCGAACCAAGGAAGCTTGGTAGGATAGCTCAGAGGATAGAGCCGAATTGTAAGCTGTTTCAATATCCTGTCTCAACCTATTCTTGGCTTCAGTCATGGATACTTCAGCCAACTGTTGCTGTACTCTCGCACGCTGGAGGTTGGATTTGTTGCTGAATCTAGTGAATAAGGGAATGCTGAAATTTATCGTTCCAGACTGGGAAAAGTTATTATCTACCTGGGTTTTGAAAGGAATAATCTCAGTTGACCCTCGAACAAATGCTTGATCTACATAATTGGAAAAAGCAGAAAGTCCGGCATCCAAAGTGGGTAGAAATCCACCTTTTGCAATTTTTACCCCATATTCAGCACTTGTTACATTGGCTTCTGCAGCCTTAATTTGAGGCATTAGCGATACAGAAACCTCGAATATTTCAGCGGGGGTACCTGCAGCCAGCGCTTCTTTAGAAACCTCATACACCGGTTCGATCACATCAAACTCTTCTGTAAATGGAATTTGAAGCGCCTGGGCCAAAGCGAGTTTCGAAAGCCGAAGTCCATTTTTAGCATTGATGACATTCAATTGATTGGTTGCATTTTGAGACTGCAAATCCAGTAAGTCTGAAAAAGGGAGTGAACCTGCATCTACGAGTTGTTTGGTTCTTCCCAACTGTTCTTTGGTGGAATTGAGTTGATTCTCGGCAATTTTTACTTGCTCCCGGTTGAATACTACATCAATGAATAGGTTGATTACATTCAAGGTGATGTCGTTTCGCGTAGCTTCCAAAGTGTATTGACCCGATTTTAAGTCAGACTTTGCCTGGCCAATGCTGTTGGTAATTCGCATGCCTTGAAAAATAGGAGCACCGGTATTCCCAAAAAGGTTGACGTTTCCAATTCTTCTCGTTTCAAACAAGTTGGTTACTGGGTTGATAGATCTACCCCAACGGAAACCTGAACTTGCTCCGGTGGTTAAGCTTGGCAATCTTCTACCTTGGCTTTCCAAAAGGTTCGTTTCGGTGATGAGCTGGTTCAATTCTGATCTTTTTAGAGTCAAGTTATTTTCTATCGCAATAGAAACGCAAGTGACAAGGTCTAAAGGTCCTGAGGGGATCTCCGTTTGAGCTTGTGCCTGTTGCCAGGTAAACGTGCCCAAGAGAAACAGGATAAAAAGTTTTTTCATGTGTAGTAGCAGTTGGTTTATAAATTCGTTAAAGGTCAATATCTGGGATATAGATTAATTCTTTTATCCAGGGTAAGGAAAGAAGGTACTGGCGGGTAATCTCATTTATTCCAGAGTCCATTTCGATCACATGACAGGCCATGTCGTGCTTTCCTTTTCTAGACACTGACATGGTCGCAATGTTTACTTTTTCTTGAGCAATTACGCTCGATATAAAAGCAATTGATCCCGGTTCATCCTCAGCTTTGATGATGAGCGTGTGGTTTTGAGCAGAGAAGTTGGCTACGAAACCATCTATTTCTGAAATATTAATGACCCCACCTCCCAAACTTTCTCCAAAAATCTCTACCTGCTTATCTCCTTTTTTGAGTAGAAGTTTGATTGTATTTGGATGGTGAACGGAAGAATTGCCTATGGATTTGAAGGTATAGTGCACCAACTTTTCCTTGGCTATTTCTAGTGCGTCCTTAATTCGAACATCGTCTGTTTTGAAGTCCATCAATCCGCCCAATACAGCCCGGTCGCTTCCATGGCCTTCGAATGTTCTAGCGAAGGAATTGAAAAAGGTGATGGTCGCCTCTTCAGGTATCCCTCCAAGCACTCGGTTGGCAGCTCGTGCTATTCGGACAACACCCGCTGTGTGTGAAGAAGATGGACCAATCATGATTGGGCCGATCATATCAAACACACTGCTTTTATTTGCCATAAGCGGAACAACTCCAAAAATGATGCTAGTTCAAAAACCGCTTTAAAATTACTTTTTTTTTTGCATTCCTACCCTATTTCTGAACAAAAACAGAAAGAAGACCCTAATGAAGAATCTTAAAAATGTGTCGTAAATTAGCATTGTGGCCGAAATCGGACAAAGAGGTGAACGGAACTGTGACACTTGTGGGTGTAATTGACTGGTTGGTCAAGAATTTTACATTTTAAGCGTCATGACTTACGCAAAGTGCAAGATTTAAATCTGCGATTTGGTTTAGGTCAAGGTATTCCAAAAAGATGAATTTTATAATTTTCTTACAATTGCTTTCCAATCATGTGCACACCTTTGCGCCAATCGATTATATTTAGCCACGCTATTTTAATTAAAAGGATAGCTTGAACTTAATTCATCCCCAAAAACCTGCTTTCCCATTGTCCTATGCTCTTAGAACCTCTTGATTTAATTGTTTTTCTCGGCTATGCATTTCTAATTGTCGGCATGGGATTTTTTGTGTCCCGTGAAAAGGAAGGCCACGTTAAAGATTCCAACGACTATTTTCTTGCGAGCAAGGCGCTACCCTGGTGGGCGGTTGGAGCTTCTCTAATTGCTTCCAACATCTCTGCGGAGCAGTTTATAGGCATGTCTGGTTCTGGATTTGCCCTCGGGTTGGCGATTGCCACCTACGAATGGATGGCTGCGGCTACGCTTTTGGTAGTGGCGATTTTCTTTTTGCCTATTTATTTAAAAAAAGGCATCTACACCATGCCTGGTTTTCTTTTTGACCGCTACGATGCGCGAGTTCGTACGACCATGGCGGTGTTCTGGTTGCTGTTGTATGTATTTGTGAACCTGACCTCGGTCTTGTATTTGGGAGCCTTGAGTTTGAATACCATTCTCGGAGTCCCCATGGCTTATAGTATCATAGGTCTAGCGCTATTTTCCATGCTCTATTCCATCTATGGTGGATTGAAAGCGGTAGCATGGACCGATGTGATTCAGGTGGTGTTTTTGATTGCTGGTGGCTTAGCCACAACCTACATTGCGCTGGGAATGGTAGGAGAAGGTGATGCCTGGCAAGGTTTGATTACGCTAAAAAATGAAGTTCCAGGACATTTTTCGATGATTCTATCCAAGGGGGAGATGATTATTTCAGATGGAAAAGGAGGCACTCGAGATGCGTATTTGGATCTACCTGGCTTATCTGTGTTGGTCGGTGGAATGTGGATTACCAACCTAAGCTACTGGGGATTCAACCAATACATCACCCAACGTGCACTTGCCGCTAAGAATTTGGATGAGGCACAAAAGGGAATGATTTTCGCTGGATTTTTGAAGCTTTTGATGCCATTAATCGTGGTAGTTCCAGGAATAGCAGCCCTAGTCATTGTAAATAATGGAACCGACCTTGGCTTTATTGAATCCATGAAAGATCCGGTAACTGGCTTGATCAAATCAGATCGTGCCTATCCTTCTTTGCTTCAGATTCTGCCTACCGGATTGAAAGGTCTTGCCTTTGCAGCCTTGACTGCTGCGATTGTTTCTTCTCTTGCTTCCATGGCCAACAGTACCTCCACCATTTTCACGATGGATATTTATGCCAAGTACTTTGGTAAAAATTCATCGGAAACGGGTAAAGTTCGGGTGGGTCGAATCACTGCCGTGGTTGCTTTCATCATTGCAGCACTCGTTGCTCCTGCCTTAGGTCAATTGGATCAGGCCTTCCAGTTTATTCAGGAGTACACCGGCTTTATTAGCCCAGGGGTATTTGCCATCTTCTTCTTCGGCGTATTCTGGAAAAAAACCACTTCTAATGCGGCTCTTGTCGGTGCTTCTTTGAGTATTCCACTTTCAGTAGTTTTGAAAGTAGTATTCCCTGCTTTGCCATTTATTGACCGTATGGGTTGGGTGTTTGTGGTTCTTGCAGTATTGATGATTGCCATCTCTCTTTACGAAGGAAAGGGTAAAGATCACCCCAAAAGCATTGAAATATCGGCTGACCTATTCCGTACAAGTACAGGATTCAAGATTGGTGCGATACTCATCGTAGGTATTATTGCGGGACTATATACTATTTTCTGGTAAGATGCGTAGGTTACTTTTAGGCCTTGATCTCGGAAGTTCCTCGGTCAAAGCTTGTATTTTAGATGTTGCTTCAGGCAAGGTACTTGCCTCCAAAGCTTTTCCAGAAGTTGAAATGCCTATTCAATCTCCTCAAAGTGGCTGGGCAGAACAAGACCCCGAACTCTGGTGGCGTTATGTTAAGCAAGGAATCTCTTTTGTTCAGCAGCAAGCACAGGTGCAAAAGGGGGAATTGAAAGGGATTGGCATTGCTTATCAAATGCATGGACTAGTATGTGTAAATAAAGCGCATCAGGTTCTTCGACCATCCATTATCTGGTGCGATAGTAGGGCTGTAGCCCTTGGAGAAAAAGCATTCCAAGCCTTAGGGGAAGCCTATTGCTTGCCACATTTGCTCAATTCTCCAGGTAATTTTACAGCTTCTAAACTGCGCTGGGTCATTGAGAACCAGCCTGAGGTTGCTTCCCAAATCCATAAAATCATGCTTCCTGGAGACTTTATCGCCATGAAGCTTAGCGGTGAGATTCTCACCTCAGAAACAGGCCTTTCCGAAGGTATATTTTGGGACTTCAAAAAAAATGGGCTCAGTGAGCCTTTACTTGCAGCAATGGAAATTCCAAAAGAATGGATTCCTGAAACTGTACCTTCTTTTTCTATTCAAGGAAAAATCTCTGCTTCCGCTGCACTAGAAACAGGCTTGGAAGCAGGTATTCCAATTTCCTACCGCGCAGGAGATCAGCCCAATAATGCCTTTTCCCTTCAAGTGCTCAAACCAGGGGAGATCGCCACTACTGCAGGTACTTCTGGGACCGTCTATGGCGTATGCGACAAGCCATTGTACGATCCGAAATCGCGCGTCAATACCTTTGTACATGTGAATCATACGCAAAGCAAACCATCCTATGGAGTGCTTCTTTGCATCAACGGTACAGGCATCCTCAATTCTTGGCTTAAAAGAATGTTGGGAGGAAGTTCCTTGAGTTACGAGGAAATGAACGCCCTCGCAGCAGGAGCGCCCATTGGTTCTGATAAATTAGCTTTTCTACCTTTTGGAAATGGGGTGGAACGAATCCTTCAAAATACTCCTATGGGGGCACATTTGATGGGCTTAGACTTGCTCAAACACGATCAAAAGCATATTCTTCGTGCTGCTCAAGAAGGGATTGTAGCTGCATTGACCTTTGGATTCCGCATCATGAAGGACATGGGGATGGATCTCAAAACCGTCAAAGCAGGACATGCCAACATGTTTTTGAGTCCTCTATTTCGAGAGACTTTCGTGCAAATGAATCAAGTGAACCTCGAACTTTACGACACGGACGGCGCCCAAGGTGCTGCTCGAGGAGCGGGAATTGGTGCTGCGATTTACAGCACTGAAGATGAAGCTTTCCATGGACTTACGCTCCTCCAAACCTTTTCTCCAGATCCAACTAGGGCAGATCGCTACGAAGAAACCTATCAGTATTGGCTTTCCCGTTTGGAGCAGATGCGACAACCGCTTACAACTTAGTTTTAAACCTATTCATTAACCTACACTCAACATAACCTACACTACTATGTCTAAATCATTTTTTCCAACCATCGGAAAGATTCAGTTTGAAGGAAAAGAAAGTGCCAACCCCCTTGCTTTCCGCTATTATGACCCCAACCGTGTGGTTGCAGGGAAGAAGATGAAGGAGCATTTTAAATTTGCCATTGCCTATTGGCATTCCTTCTGTGGCACCGGGGGCGACCCCTTTGGTCCTGGCACCATTGTACATCCTTGGGATGCAAGTGCAGACCCTATTCAGCGGGCTAAGGATAAAATGGATGCCGCATTTGAGTTTATGACTAAGATTGGAGCAGAATATTACTGCTTCCACGATATAGACCTAATCGAAGAAGGACCTTCCTTGGCCGAATACGAAAAGCGGATGCAACTCATCACGGACCATGCGGCTGCGCACCAAAAGGCAAGCGGCATCAAACTATTGTGGGGTACGGCGAATGTGTTTAGCAATCCTCGCTACATGAATGGTGCCTCCACCAACCCCAATTTTGATGTGTTGGCATTTGCTGGGACGCAAGTCAAAAACGCACTCGATGCCACCATTAAGTTGGGCGGTGAAAACTACGTCTTCTGGGGTGGTCGCGAGGGCTACATGTCCTTGCTGAATACCGACATGAAGCGAGAGAAGGAGCACCTTGCTCGTTTCTTGACCATGGCCAGAGATTATGCACGAAAAAATGGTTTCAAAGGCACCTTTTTTATTGAGCCCAAACCGATGGAGCCGACCAAGCACCAGTACGATTACGACTCTGAAACGGTGATTGGCTTCCTAAGACACTTTGGATTGGACAAGGATTTCAAACTCAATATTGAAGTCAACCATGCCACCCTAGCGGGTCACACCTTTCAGCACGAACTTCAAGTGGCTGCAGATACAGGCATGCTAGGATCTATTGATGCAAATAGAGGAGATTACCAGAATGGTTGGGATACGGATCAATTTGCACTCAATCTGCAAGAATTAGCCGAATCCATGTTAGTCATCCTCGCTGCAGGAGGTCTACAAGGGGGAGGAGTCAACTTTGACGCGAAAATCAGAAGAAACTCTACCGATCCAGAGGATTTGTTTTTGGCACACATCGGCAGTATGGATGCCTTCGCACGTGGACTAATTATTGCGGCAGATATTCTCGAAAAATCTGATTACTTGGAGCGAAGAAAAAATCGATATGGAAGTTTCGACGCAGGTAAAGGGAAGGCTTTCGAAGAGGGTAAATTGACCTTGGAAGATCTTAGATCCTATGCCATGGAAGTGGGAGAACCAAACCAAATCAGCGGGAAGCAGGAATACTTCGAAAATCTGATCAACAAGTTTATTTAAAAAAAAATGGGAGGCTTCAACCTCCCATTTTTTTTGTGCTTATCCGAATCAGTTTTTCTTTTCAAAAGGGATGCTATCCAACAATTGGGTGGCCTTGGTCATCTGCTCTACCTGCTGCTGGTAGGCGGGCTGGGCAGGAACCCCAACCACTTTTTCTAGAAACTCAATACTATTGAAAAGTACGGTTTGCCAGTCTTTGGAGGTGATGGAAGATGCGATTACGTGGTCACCTGTTTTCGGGAAGGGCATTTCTTTTTTTAGTGCTGGGGCGGTGCCCAGTTGGCCAAACATTTCTTGCATTTTGGCTACCGATACGACCATGTCCTTTTCTTTTTCATTCTTGAAATAGTAGCCCAAGAATACCGGCTGCTTTACTTGGGCAAAGGTCTCTTTGTTCATCTCACTATACATCACTATGGCCAAGCTCTCGTAGCCATTGGCATGGTATTCTTCCGACCAATACCCTTTCTTCTCTCCCTCACGTTTCTGAGTGCTGACTCCATCCTTCAAGAGGGTTTTTTTCATGACCCAGAAGGTCCAAGGCTTAAAAAACCCTTCCAGTAACCTTGCTTCATCCCGGATAGCCGGCGAATAGAGTACTAGGGCATGAAGATCAGGCTGCTGGCTAGCGAGTAGTAGGCCAAGTGACCCACCCATAGAGGTGCCTACTAGGATCACTTTATCTCCTAGACTTTTTCCAATTTGGTAGGCTTCACCTGCAGCATTAGCCAAGTCCTGTGCGGTCATGTATTCCATTCCGTTTTTGCGGCTGATGCCATGCTCTGGAAGGCGGGTGACAAATAAGTTGGCTCCGAAATGTGCTGCCAAAAAGCGATGCACGGGATCTCCCTCCATGGGACTCGCACCAAAGCCATGGATGTAGACGATGGAGTAGGGAGTTTTTTCCTTTTTTAAGGAATCTGCCCAGATGATGTATGCTTCGTTTCCTGGTTTTAAGCCTTTTACAGTATCTTCTCGATTGTCCAAGTACTGCTCAAGTCCCTGAGTATCCATGGGGATTTCAGGGTAGGCAATCGTCAATTCCTGTGTTTTTACCTTGGGTCCAAGCATGTAAACCACTACCAGGATCATGGAGGTAGCAAATAGACCAAGAAATATTTTTTTCAATAGTTTCATAATAGGACAACATGGCCAATAAATGTGCGGACATGTTCACAAATATTCCAGATTTTATTTGGATCTGATCCTTTTCAACAAGGATTTAAATAAGAAAGTTGTTTGAATCACTAATTCTTTTCCAGAATCGTTTAACTTCAATGAAATAATTCATTTTCCTATGAAAAAATTAGCGCTCCTGTTCGTTTTACTTTTCAGTTCCTTTGCTTCCTTTTCTCAAGATCAACCTGTTGTCCCAACCCGTTCTGTTTATGTAGAGTTGGGAGGATCAGGACTTGCTTATAGCTTCAATTATGATTTTCGATTTGACAAGACCCGAATAGATTCTTGGGGAATGCGTGTAGGTGCTGGGGCCTTTGCAAATGAAGGTGGTTCCTTTTATTCTTTACCTGTAATGGCCAATAGGCTATACGGGAAAGACGGCCGTTATTTTGAGTTAGGCTTGGGGATGACCTTTTTTGGGATGAATAGGAATAATGAGCCCTATTCCTACTGCCAATCTTTCGATAGTAATGGAAATTGTGTAGGTCCTTTGGTAACAGATGAATCAGATAATGATTTCATCCTTAAAGTGGATGGATCTCCAAGCTTAATGGGAACCATGAACTTTGGCTATCGAAGTATCCCTGAAGACGGGGGCTTTACCTGGAGAGTAAATATGACTCCTATATTCAACAACAATGGCTTTTGGCCTTTATTTGCGGGAGTAGGTTTTGGATACGCTTTTTAAGACTTAGGGTATTAATTTTTTTCTTGGGCCAATAGGTGTAGGGTCAAGAGCTCAGCTTGTTTTTCTAAATCAATCCCCAGTTCATCACGGGTCACTCGAACTACTTTTTCTCGCTCGGAGACAGGTAATTTAGCATAGCCATACCAGGCTCCGAGAATTCCACCTGCCAAGGAAGCCGTGGTGTCGTTGTCTCGACCATAGTTGGTGAGAAAGGTAAGCGTTCCCATCAAGTCGAAGTCTGTAAATAGCATGGCTGTGAGTGCCTGCAGGTAGATTTCCCCTGCATGGAATGGCATGTCTTGCTGACGGCGATCCAATTCGGTGTACGCATAGGTCAATGCAGGATTGCCCAAACTTAATCTATTTGGAAGAGAGTCCACTTTTTTTGCTTCACTGACCATGGTCAAGGCATCCTTGAGTAATTTATGGGAGGTTCTACCTACCAATCGGCTTTGAAAATATCCTTCTGGATCCAAGCGGAGTATGGCCAAAATGCTGTCTTGGCTTGCTTTTGGAGCCATCCCCGCAGCGGTCATGGCTGCCGCAAGGGCTGTCAAATCTCGGGCATAGCCAAGATCAAAAATTGAAAGTTTGTAGGCTTCCTGGTAGGCTTTCATCGGATTTCCTGGAAAAAACGCGCCCAAAGTGGGTGCATACAAGAGTCCTGAGCAGACCATTTCACCCCCGTAAAATTTTGACAAGGAGTCTGCATAGCCTCCTAAATTATCTTCTAGGTAGGGTGAGGCTACTTTTGACCATTCCGAAAGCCAGTTCGCTTCCTGAAGTGCATTTTCGAAAGGTTCCACGTCTGTACCTTCTGTTGATTTCAGTTTGGCCAAACTCCCTTCGTAGGTTTTTAAGATATGGGATGCAAAATCTTTGGGTTCTAGGGATTCGACTTTTTGGCTGAGCAAGAAGTCCACAGCTAGGCTTTTCCATCGGGTATCATCCGTAGTACCTCCTGCGGGTAAGTTTGCCTTCCAAATCCCTTCTGGAGAAACTTCGCGAATCATGGAGTCTAGCCCTTCCACAAATCCATACTCAAGTTGGATCGCTTCTCGAGTCCACATTTCCGTAGGTGCCCCCATGGCATCGCCGATGGCGGAACCAACCAGCATGCCCAAAACTTTATCGTAGAGTTCTTCCTCGGTTAATCCGAATTCGGTCATTGTATCCTTCGAAAAAGAGGTTACAGCGCCTTCCTTCTCTTGTTGGGCACAAGAAAAAGACAGTACGGTAATAAAAATAAAGGCTAGCTTTTTCATCTAGGACAAGAGGTAAGTTTTTGCAAGGGCAAGAAGTGATTTTTTTTCATCCAAACTTAAAGATACAGGCAATTGTGCAATTCCGATTAAGCGGCGAAGGAGTTCCACGCCTCGGTACTGCTGCACCAAGGACCATTCTAGGGGAAGGGTGTAGGTTTCCCGCACTAGCTTACTGAGCTGCTCGTCCTGCTGTGCTAGATCCAGATGTGCGAGAAATACACCCAGGTCAAATTCAGGATCTCCGAGGCCTCCAAACTCGGGGTCAATGATTTTGATACCTGAAGCTACTTGTAACCAGCTACCGGGAAAAAAATCACCGTGCATCAGCGTTTTACCTGCTTCGAGGTAGCGCATCCCAAGGGAATGGATATTTTCTTTGAGAAGCGTGTCGCGTTTGAAAGGGATACTTACTTCTTGAAGACCTGATTGGATATCGTTTAGGTTGAACCCATTTTCTTCCAAAAAAGGAAACTCAAAAATATGCTCGTGATTTAAGGTACGCATGCCGTCCGTGTTTGGGAAATCGGCAATCTGTAGCTGATGAAGGTGCATCAAGTACTGTACTAAACGAATAAGTTCATCGGGTTGAAGCTGCCGCAGCCCTCCATAAATTGAAAGGTAGTCGCTGCCTTCTCCCAAATTTTCCAAAAGCATCAGATGGTCTGTGGAATCGTAATGCAGTACTTTGGGAGATAGGGATGCAAGGTAAGGGTCGGTGCTAAGGAGCTCCAGAAAACGGTATTCAATCTCTATTCGTGAGATCGGAGCTGGAATTTGCGGGTATTTCCGAACATACGATTTGGACTGCTTAAGAATATAGCTGCCCTGGTTGGTCTGAATTCGAAGCACCAAGTTCATGTTACTCTCTCCTGGAACGGAAATCTGACTAATTTTTTCTCCTGACTGCCAAAAACCGAGTTTTTGGAGTAGTTCAATGGGGGAATTTTGCTGGATATCGATCATTTTCTCACAAGTCGTCAAATTTAGCCTTTCGGGAGAAAGAAGTAGCCGGTATGGTAAGAATATTAATATGATTATCCGCAATTATGTCAGTGTCTCAATAGGGATGTTTACCACTGCGGATAATTGTTCACTGACCATGGGCCACGGCCCACAGGCTGTCAACGGTCCATAGCTCACTTAATTGATCCTCAATCCTTATTTACTTTGGTTTTTGTTGAAAAAGCGGATAATTAAAAATATTAGATAGGATTATTCGCAGTCCTACCAAAAGCTCAACATATCTGTTAACCACTAAGGATACTCGTTCAAAAAATTTTGAAATAGTAGACCATTTTCTTGGCTAAACGCTGATATTTTAAGTAATTGACCCTTCAGAATCACCCAAAATAGTAAACAAATGAACGATTTCTCTTGGTTTAAATTTTATCCTTCCTCCGTTCCTCAAGAAGTAGATTGCAGGGCCTATTCTAGTGTTACGGAGCTTTTTGAAGAAAGTGTCAAAAAATTCGGAACGGCTGTAGCCTATGAATGCATGGGTAAAACCATGACTTTTCAGGAATTGGATCGCTTGAGTGCCCAGTTTGCGAATTACTTAATTTTCGAGCTAAAGCTAAGCAAGGGCTCCCGAGTAGCCATTCAGATGCCTAATGTATTGCAGTATCCTGTAGCCATGTTTGGTGCCCTTCGAGCAGGTATGGTGGTCGTGAATACCAACCCACTCTATACACCTTCTGAAATGAAGCATCAATTCAATGATTCAGGGGCAGATGTGGTCGTGATTGTTGCTAATTTTGCTTCCAACTTGGAAAAAATTCGTTCAGATATTCAGGCCAAGCATGTAATCCTTACCGAGCTAGGAGACTTGCTTGGGGGCTTGAAAGGTTCAATCGTGAATCTGGTAGTCAAGCATGTTAAAAAGATGGTGCCTGCCTACCATTTGCCTGGAGCCGTTTCATTTAAAAAGGCCTTGTCTCTCGGTGCCAACCACAATTTCAAGAAAGTTGCAAGCACTTTAGATGATCCTGCATTTCTTCAGTATACAGGTGGCACTACGGGAGTGTCGAAAGGGGCAGAATTGACCCACGGAAATATTGTGGCCAACATGCAGCAGATTTCTGCCTGGATGAAGCCCAGGCTTGTAGAGAGTCAAGAAATCGTGATTACCGCTCTGCCGCTGTATCACATTTTTGCATTGACAGTGAACTGCCTTGCCATGTTGAAAATTGGTGCGCATAATGTGCTGATTACCAATCCAAGAGATATGAAAGCTTTCATTGGAGATTTGGCTAAAAAACGATTTACGGTGATGACAGGAGTGAATACATTGTTCAACGGCTTATTGAATCAGGAGGCTTTTGGTAAATTGGATTTCTCAGGTTTGAAGATTGCGGTAGGAGGAGGCATGGCTGTACAAAAAGCTACTGCTGAAAAATGGAAATCGGTAACTGGTGTACCACTTGCGGAGGGCTATGGCTTAACTGAAACTGCTCCTGTAGCTACATGTAATCCCATCGATGGAACCGAACGAATTGGGACAATCGGGATGCCTCTGCCGAATACCGAGGTGATGATTGCCGACGATGCAGGAAATCCAGTGCCTTTGGGTGAGCGGGGTGAGATTTTCATCAAGGGCCCGCAAGTCATGAAAGGCTATTGGAATAGGCCAGAGGAAACCGCTTTAGTGATGCAAGGCGATTGGTTTAAGTCGGGCGATATTGGAGTCATGGATGCAGATGGCTATACCAAGATTGTGGATCGTAAAAAAGAAATGATTCTCGTGTCTGGATTTAATGTTTACCCCAACGAGGTGGAGGATGCAATTGCCTCTTGTCCAGGTGTATTGGAAGTGGGCGTAATTGGAATGCCTGATCCTAAATCTACGGAGAAGGTGGTGGCCTATGTGGTGAAGAAAGACCAGGCACTTACCCAAGAAAAGGTGATTGCGCACTGCAAAGAGTTTTTGACCAATTACAAAGTTCCCAAAGAGGTGTATTTTACCGAAGAACTTCCAAAGACCAATGTGGGTAAAATTCTTCGTCGCAAAATCAAGGAGGCTCACCTGGAAACCCTGGGTTCTTAAAATAGTCATTTCATCATATAAATCAATTTGAGTAAAAAATTACCTTGTGATGTGCCCCCAAAAAGTTAGACACTTATTGGGGGCATTTTTATTCTTGGCATCTCCATGATATTGGAGATGATTCCCTGCTGGATTCTTGGTTCTTTAATGAAGTCAATACAGGAAGCATCCTTGTGAAATCGATTAAAAAAATGGAAATGTTCATTGTCAAATTCGGCTATTTTGACCTAATTTACAGCAAATTAAAGCCTGACTAAAGTAATAACCACTAACTGTCAGTTAAAACTTAATTAGCTACTCCGGTAATTGCAGACAAATATTAAAAAAGTATAAATAAAACATTGTATGTTTAAAAATAAGAAACGCTCACATGTAATTTTAATTTTTTTCCTAATTACCATATTAATTTCAGGAATCGTTTTTTCATATACAATATCCAATTTCGTAAAGGATATGGCAACGAACCTGAGCAATAATATGAAAAACACCATGGACCCCAATGTTCCCGATAAAGGTAAAACTGCATCTGAAAGTTTTTCACTACCGCCGAATTCAAAAAAAGTTGTAATTGGAACCTATCTAGAAAGAATTGAAGAACTAAATATTAAAGAATCCTATTGGACTTATGAATTTTATTTGTGGTTTAAATGGAATCCAAAGGAGATCGACTTTTTAGGAAAAAATGATTTGTCTCACAAAAATGAACTTCCATTTACAATAATAAACGGAGATATTTTAAAATCTGATTTAGTTGACCGGTACATTGACTCAAGTAACAATATTGAATACATTCAATATTACGTTAAAGCAAAAAATACCCAATTTTTTGATGTATCTCTTTATCCGATTGATAAACATGATTTGATTATACCGATTGAACATAAATGGATTGACAGAAAGAATCTATATTTTGAACCAGATACCAATGATTCTAAAGTAAGCTCAAGAGTAATGGTAAATGGATATGAAAAAGAAAATAGTGTTAAACTGATCGAAAAGCCCCATGCCTATAAATCAGCGAGAGGAAACCCAAAATTTTCTTCTGATTATAAAACTGATTTTTCTCAATTCAGAATGGCAGTTAGAATTTATAAAGGTGGATTATCTGTTATTTTAAAACTATTTTTAATTTTATATATTGCTGTATTGGTAACCTTTATAGCGCCTTTTGCACCGGACCCCAGCAGATATACTGTAGGCGCACTATTTACAGCAGCTGGTGGCAGTTATATTTTAGCTTCAAAATTGCCATCTACGAACGTTTTTTCTTTAGCAGAAATTATCAATGCGTATTGCATTGTTTTAATAGTTTCAATGATAGCAATTTTAGGCGTTTTGCCTTCATTAATATTTAAAGATGGTGTTATAGATTCATTCGAAAAAAAGATGACTAGGTTAATTAATTTAGCCATGTTTTTATTTTTTATATTAATCAATTCCTCATTAATCTACTTCGCTATAAGTTATTCTTAATCTAAAAAGGAAGGATTATTCATACCAATCAAGTTTCATTTTGAATAAAAACCGCCTTGTGCGGTTTTTTTCTTTTTTTTGCACTCTGACTTATGCTATGCGCCTGATGTATCGATATTTTTTCAATCCTTTTCTTTTTTCCGCATGACCTGGCAACTGATTAAAGATGCCCTCCTGGGCAAAGAGCAGGATTTTACCCGTCTTCCTTTGAAGACGGCGATTTTTATTCTCGCCTTACCTATGATTTTGGAGATGATGATGGAATCCTCTTTCGCCATTGTAGACATCTTCTTTGTGGCGCAACTCGGGGAATATGCCATTGCTACGGTGGGTTTGACCGAGTCGGTGATCGTACTTACCTATGCCCTTGGCTTTGGCTTGAGTATGGCTGCTACAGCCCTTGTATCTCGGAGGTTTGGAGAAAAAAATTACAAAGAGGCAGGTACAGCAACTTTTCAATTGCTTCTAGTTGGAGCCTTGATTTCCATAGTTCTCGGGGTCTTGGGTTGGACCTTTGCTGCCGACTTACTTCGTTTGATGGGTGCAGAGGAACAATTAATTGAATCAGGGTCAAATTATGCCAAGATTGTTTTTGCTGGCAATACGGCTATCCTATTGCTTTTTTTATGCAACGGTGCTTTCAGAGGAGCAGGTCAGGCACACCATGCGATGCGTTCTTTAATGATTGCCAACGGCCTAAATATCATTTTGGACCCTATTTTAATTTTTGGAATCGGTTCCTGGGACGGCTATGGACTAGATGGAGCAGCGATAGCCACCACCTTCGGCAGGAGTGTGGGGGTGGTTTATCAGCTGTATCACTTGTTTAATGGCAAGCACAAACTCAAAATCATCGAAGAAAATTTAGCATTTAGCTGGGAGACAATTAAAAAAATAATTGAATTGTCTTTGGGTGGCATGGGGCAAACCCTAATTGACTCACTTTCCTGGGTAGCATTGACCCGAATGAATGCTGAATTTGGTTCTGCGGCCTTGGCTGGTTATACTATTGCTTTTCGGATTTTGATTTTCACGATTTTACCATCCTGGGGACTATCGGGAGCTGCGGCTACTTTGGTTGGGCAAAATTTAGGTGCGCAGAAAACAAAACGAGCGGAATTGGCAGTATGGCTTACCGTTCGCTACAATGTCATCTTTATGGCTTCAGTGACCGGGATTTACCTCCTGTTTAGTAAGCAGCTGGTTGGTTTATTTACGACCATCCCACTAGTTAAGGAAGTAGCTGCCCAAGGGCTTTGGATCATTTCCCTTGGATACGTATTCTTCGCGATTGGAATGGTGCTGACGCAAGCATTTAATGGAGCTGGAGACACCAAAACCCCCGCTTGGATCAATGCAATCGTGCTCTTGGGCTTGGAAGTGCCTTTGGCCTATCTCCTCGCATTTCCCCTGGGCTTGAGTTATGTCGGAATTTTTATTGCCATTGCTTTTTGCCACTCTCTTCATGCCCTGGTGTCACTTTATTTCTTCAAAAAAGGGAAGTGGAAAAAGAATCAAGTTTAACCCAAAATGGCTTCACTCATTCAATTTGAATTGTAGCAGTGGAGTTTATGCCTAGTTAATTCTACCCTCGGCATGGTCTATTCGTTGGCCATCCAAACTCAAATAACTGCCCATACAATCCGCCGTCATGCAGGAGTGTACCGGTAAGATTCCAAGCAAATCCCCCACCTGAATGGAAGCCAATAGCTCGTCCGAAGCTTGAATAATGCCATGTTCTTGGGATATGCTTTTCACAAAGGAACTGTGGCTAGGAATTGTCCAGCCTTTGTCATTTAGCAGGACGATCTCCCCAAAACTTTTACTTCCATTTTCGTGGATCAATACGTCCTTGGCCAAGTGCACCCCTCCACCATGAATGAGGATCTCCTTTCGATCTTTTCGAATATCTACTACCGGTACGGCTAGGCAGATGGAAATATCTTCTTTTGTGCAGCTGCCTAACTGTACCTGCATCAAATCAAAAAACACAAAATTTCCTGGGCCCAATTCATCCACCCCTCCAAAATCTTCTCGAATGGCACAGCCTGGAGTGTCGCCCAAGCGAGTCACCACCTTTGGAAAACGATGTAGGTACTTTGCTTTCATCTTTGCAAGTGCCTCTTGACTTTCCAGATGGATTTTGTCCATGTCCTTCCCATAGTACGTATGTCCGGGATGGATGTAAAACCCTTTAAATTTCAAGAATTCACTTCGATCTGCCTGGTTAAAAATAGCTTCCAATTCGGCTTCATCTGTAGATTGAATGCCAGTTCGCCCATAGCCGGCATCGAGTTCTACAAAGAATTCTACCTTCTCGGTCAAACCCTCCGCAAGCGCTCTTGCCGTAGCTGAATTGACCACTTGTACGGAAATTCCCTGCTTTGCCGCCAGTCGATTGAGCCTTGGGATTTCACGGATATTGAAGGGAAAAGCAATATGGATGCAATCCCATCCTTGCCCGCAAAGGTATTCGGCTAAGGAAATAGAGGATGCAGTCACCTCCCGGATGCCGCAGTCTTTTGCCCAATTTCCAATGATTCGGGATTGGGCAGTTTTCCAGTGAGGAACTAACTTCTTTCCTAGTGCATGTGCTTTATTAGCCATTTTTTCAAGATTGGCTCGGGTGATTTTTTCGTCAATAACTAAGGTAGGCGATGCGATTTGATCTAGGTAGGACATGGGCATGGAGTTAATTAAACGAATATAAAAAGAATCTTTGGTTTTCATTTTTCGAAGTCTCAATCCGAACAAGTCTGAAAAATACCTAAATAAAAGACCTAGAATCCTCCAGAAGCTTTTGTCAAAATCACAAATTCCTGTGCATAAGCCAGCCAATTCTATTAAATTTGTGGCCTGCATTCGTTCCAATTCAACGGATACAGCCCAACTAGTTTTAGCCATTGTACCGACTCTCTTCCATGGAAGCCAAAAAAATCAGAAGCACGTTTATTGAGTTTTTCCAATCCAAGCAGCACCAATACGTTCCTTCTTCTCCCATTGTAGTAAAAAATGACCCAACCCTGATGTTTACCAATGCAGGGATGAATCAGTTTAAAGATGCTTTTTTAGGAAATGAGATTGCCAAATTCTCAAGAGTAGCCAATTCTCAAAAGTGCCTTCGTGTAAGTGGTAAACACAATGACTTGGAAGAAGTAGGGGTAGATACCTACCACCACACCATGTTTGAGATGCTGGGCAACTGGTCTTTTGGAGATTATTTTAAAAAGGAAGCAATTGAATGGGCGTGGGAACTGTTGACTGATGTCTACAAGTTGCCCAAAGACCTGCTATACGTTTCCGTTTTCCAAGGCGATGCTGGCGACAATCTAGCCATGGATAAAGAGGCCCATGACCTATGGAGCAATATCGTAGCAAAAGACCGAATCATTATGGGTTCCAAGAAGGACAACTTTTGGGAAATGGGTGATACAGGACCTTGCGGACCCTGCTCCGAAATCCACATTGACCTACGGTCAGCTTCCGAAAGAGCTGCGATTCCAGGGCGTGATTTAGTCAACAATGACCATCCTCAAGTAATTGAGATCTGGAACTTGGTATTTATGCAGTTCAACCGTGTTTCTGATGGAAGCTTGAAGGAGTTACCTGCCACACATGTGGATACCGGTATGGGTTTTGAGCGCTTGGTACGGGCGATTCAACACAAATCATCCAACTACGATACCGATTTATTTATGCCCTTTATCGCTGCCTTGGAGCGTAAATCGGGAAAGTCTTATGGGAAAGATGAGCCTACTGACATTGCATTCCGCGTGATTGTAGACCATATCCGTGCAATTTCCTTTACCATAGCGGATGGACAGATTCCTTCCAACAACAAGGCAGGCTATGTGATTCGACGGATTTTGAGAAGAGCAGTGCGTTATGGTTATACTTTCCTAGGTTTTCAAAAGCCCTTTTTATTCGAGTTGACTCCGCTCATTGCAGCTAATTTTGGAGATATATTCCCAGAAGTTCGTGCACAGCAGGAGTTTATTGCCAAGGTAATTCAAGAGGAAGAAGCCTCTTTCCTTCGTACCCTAGACAATGGGCTCCGAATGCTAGATGGTATAAAAGCAGATTTGCTTACTAGCAGCCAGCAGGTGATCTCAGGAAAAACCGCCTTCGAGTTGTACGATACCTATGGATTTCCCTTAGACTTAACTTCATTAATCGCTCGTGAAAATGGATTTTCAGTAGACGAAAAAGGCTTTGCCGATGAAATGGAAAAGCAGAAAACTCGTTCAAGAGCAGCTTCAGAGCAAGATACTGGCGATTGGGTTTTGGTGCATGACGATTCAGGAGTAGAATTTGTGGGTTACGATATGCTGGACACCTATTCTCATATTGTCAAATACCGCACCATCACGGACAAGAAAGGGGACCGCTACCAATTGGTATTGGACAAAACCCCATTTTATGCGGAAAGCGGTGGTCAAGTAGGGGATACGGGTTGGCTTAAAACTCCGACTGAACATATTCGCGTTTTGGATACCAAAAAAGAGAATGGCTTAATCGTTCATTTTGTTGAAAAGCTTCCTTTACAGGCTGAAGCTCAATTTGTGGCAGAGGTGGATCGTGAAAAGAGACAGCTCACCACGAACAACCACACGGCCACGCACTTGCTCCAATCGGCTCTTAAATCGGTATTGGGTGAGCATATCCAGCAGCGTGGGTCTTTGGTCAATGAGCAACTGCTTCGCTTTGATTTTTCCCACTTTGGAAAAATGACAGAGGAGGAAATCGCACAAGTAGAGGTCCTTGTTAATGCCAAGGTTAGAGAGAATGTGGCCTTGTTTGAACAACGAAATGTCCCGATTGAAGACGCTAAAAAAATGGGTGCAACAGCCCTTTTTGGTGAAAAATATGGGGATTTTGTCCGTGTAATAACCTATGGTAAAGAATATTCTGTGGAGTTATGTGGCGGCACTCACGTGTCTGAGACAAGTCAAATAGGACTATTTAAGATCACTTCAGAGGGATCTATTGCTGCTGGTGTGCGCCGTATTGAGGCGATTACAGCTACAGCTGCAGAAACCTATATACGGGAACAAGAGGCTTTGGTAAAAGAACTTCAAGAACTCTTGAAAAATCCACGAGACCTGGTAAAGGCGGTGGAATCCTTAGTTCAAGAACGCAATGAATTAAGAAAAGAAATTGAGCAGTTACATCTAGAAAAGTCAGCTGGAGTAAAAGACCAGTTGAAAGGTCAGTTTGTTCAAAAAGACAGCATGCAGGTATTGATTGCTGCTGTGACGCTACCCAATGCAGACTCCTTGAAGAAGTTGGTGTATGAACTCAAAAATGAGGTTTCTAAGGCCTGCATTGTTTTGGCAGCCACGATAGATAACAGCCCTCAAGTGGCTGTATTTATCGATGAGTCTTTATTGGAGGAAACTGGTTTGCATGCTGGAAATCTAGTTCGTGAACTTGCTAAGGAAATCCAAGGAGGTGGAGGTGGGCAGCCCTTCTTCGCGACTGCAGGAGGTAAGGACCTCAATGGTTTGCCACAGGTGGTTGCCAAAGCAAAGTCAATCTTGTTGTAAGTGATTTTAAAAGAGCCATGTTGTCCAAAGAACTAACAGACAAATACCAATTGGTGGTGGGGTTGGAAGTTCATGCGCAACTGTCAACTTCCAGCAAACTATTTGCAGAAGATGCGAGCAGTTTCGGGGCTGAGCCCAATACGCAGGTTTCTGTGATTTCTTTGGGACATCCTGGCACCCTTCCCAAACTCAATATGCGTGCGGTTGACTATGCTGTGCGGATGGGTTTGGCCTGTCAATGTACCATCAGCCGCCGCTCAAGCTTTGATCGCAAAAATTATTTTTATCCAGACCTCCCCAAGGGCTACCAAATCACTCAGGACAAGGAGCCGATTTGCATCGGGGGTAAGGTCCCATTTTTTTTGGAGGATGGAAGCGAACTAGAAGTTCAATTGAATCGGATACATTTGGAAGAGGATGCCGGCAAATTGATTCATGCTCCTGGAAAGGATGCTAGCTGGGTGGATTTCAATCGAGCAGGAACAGCCCTAATTGAGATTGTCACGGAACCCTGCATTCTATCTTCTGAGGAGGCAGTTGCCTTTTTAGCCGAGATCCGAAAGTTGGTCATGTACCTGGAAATTTGTGATGGCACGATGGAAGAAGGATCATTGCGCTGCGATGCCAATGTATCTGTTAGGCTCCGTGGAACTGAAACTCTTGGAAAGAAGGTGGAGGTGAAAAACATGAATTCCTTTCGAAACCTTGGGCATGCAATTGAGTTTGAATACCAGCGGCAAGTTGGATTATTGGAACTAGGGCAGGAGATTATTTCCGAAACACGATCTTTTGATGCGGATGGGGGCTTTACAAGCAGCATGCGAACCAAGGAGGAACTGAATGATTACCGGTATTTTCCAGAGCCCGACTTGCCCCATTTACTGCTCACGGAAGATTGGATTGAATCGGTTAATTCACAACTGCCTGCCTTGCCCAATGGATTGTATCGAAAATTTATAGTGGCCTATGGACTGCCGCGCTACGATGCGGCCTTGTTGACAGAAAGTAAAGAAGTGGCAACTTGGTTTGAAGCCCTTTGTGCCAAGACAGCGCAGTACAAAGCAGCTTCCAATTGGATTATGGGTCCAATTAAGTCCTATTTGAATGAAACAGGGACATCTTTCCTTACTTTTCCCTTGGGGGTGGAAGTAGTGGCCCAGCTCATTGCGTTGGTGGAGGAAGGGCAGGTTTCTTTTTCAGTTGCATCTCAAAAGATTTTTCCTGAACTTATCCTTAATCCAATAGTTACAGCCTTGGAAATAGCGCAGCGTCTAAATCTGATCCAAGAAAGTGATGCGAGCTACCTAGTCCCATTGGCAAAAGAGGTTCTTTTAGAAAATCCAGACAAGGTGAAGGAATACAAGTCTGGAAAAAAAGGACTTTTGGGTTTGTTTATGGGTGAATTAATGAAAAAATCAGGGGGGAAGGCGGACCCCAAAGTTGCTTCCCGTATTTTTAGTGAGTTATTAGCGAATTAAACTATGAAAAAATCTATGTTAGGAATTTTGGTTAGTGCCACCCTTACCTTGTTCTCCTGTGGAGGAACAGATGCTACAGGTGAAAAAGTGGTCATCACAGGAAATCTTCAAAATGTACCACAGGGAGTGGTGGTACTTTCCCAATATACCGACAGCAGACCCAAGGTGCTGGATACGTTGGAAATTAAATCAAATGGAGATTTTTCTTTTGAATTTGATTCGATTAGTGCCCCAACTTTTTATGAATTAAATCTATATGGCCAGCGTGTGGTTAAGTTGGCACTATTTACAGAAGATGTCGATGTTAAGTTCAACTTCTCTGACCCAACTAGCCTTCAAATTGAAGGTTCAAAGGACAGCAAAGAAATGTTGAAGCTTGAAAAGTTGATGGAGGAATACCAGGTTAAGGTGAATCAGCTCAATGAACGGTACTACGAGGCAATGAGTAAAAACGATGCACCGGTAATTCAGCAAATCCAGGTGGATGCCATGACCTTGGAATCCCAGCAAGTAGTAAGCGTGAAAGAGATGATTGAGAGTATGGGGAATTCATTTGCTTCATTGGCGGCTATAGGACTGTTAAACCCACAAAATGATTTTCCTTTTATCGATGCTTTAGTTACTGAGCTGAATGATAATTATCCAGGTTCCCCTGCAATTCTTCAGATGAAGCAGCAGCTTGATGAATTGAGAGCGCTGGCAGTAGGTCAGGAGGCTCCAGATATTGTGCTTCCCGATCCAAGTGGAAAGTCGACGAAACTTTCTGACTTGAGAGGAAAATATGTGCTGATTGATTTTTGGGCAGCTTGGTGCAAGCCTTGCAGGCAAGAAAATCCAAATGTGGTTCGCCTCTATACCCAATACAATTCCAAGGGCTTTGAAGTTTTTGGAGTTTCTTTGGATCGAAGTAGGGAAGACTGGATCAAAGCGATTGCAGATGATCGTTTGAATTGGACGCAGGTTTCCGATTTGCTATACTTTAATTCCGCTGCTGCAGAGCTGTACCAGATTCAGGCTATTCCTGCGACTTATTTGATTGATCCGGATGGAAAAATCATTGCAAAAGATTTGAGAGGCCCTAGTCTAGAAGCGAAGTTGGCTGAACTATTCGATTAAGCGAGTTTAGGTAGATTACATAAAAGCCTTCTTTCTGAAGTAATCCCATAAATCCAATGGGAGTAATTTCGGAAAGAAGGCTTTCTTTATTTTAGAAGGGGGTTCAAAAAAGCGAAAGAAGGAAAAAATTACTCTGGAGTCCTTCCTCTAAAAATAGATTCATTTAAAAAAGAAATGTTAAAAATTTAATCACCCGTTATAAAACTAATTAAAATAGTTAGAAAACAAAATTATTTTAATTAAAATATAAATAAAAAATTGTAATAAAACAAGAATATAAAATTAATTTGTTTTTATTTATGAATTTAATTTTGTTAAAAAATGCTTCATTATCGATCTTAAGAAGATTTGGGGTAGAATTAAAGTCTTGAAAGAATCCAATGAAAAAATAAGAATTAATTTGTTTTTCGAGATTTCTCAAGCTGCATGCATGGCTAAGAGATTCAATTTTAAACTTTTCGTTACAACCTTATTTTCTAATCAAGTTCTACTAAGAAAATTTTATCTTTGTACTTCATCCCCTTCTTTAAATGCTCAAGTATCTTCTTCTTTCCACCGAGCCGATTACCTTTAAACTTTTACTCTCTGGTCAGCCTAAATTGATGAAGGAGCAAGGTTGGGAGCTGCTCTTAGTAAGTGCAGATGGAAGAGAAATTCAACAGATTTGTCGGGCTGAAGAACTGAGGCATGAGGTCATTCCTTTTGTAAAAGGAGTCAATTTTGTGGAAGACTTTATTTCTTTTTGGCTTCTCTTCCAATTGATACGAAAGGAAAGACCGGATGTAATTCATAGTTACGATTCCAAAACTGGTTTTTTGGGCATGCTAGCGTCCAATTTGGCAGGCGTTCCGCATCGAGTTCATAGCATCACCGAGATGCCAGTAAATACAAAAGAACCGCAAAAGGGGCTTACTCTAATTGAAAAGTGGACTTACGCCAATGCGACAAAGCTATGGGTCAACTCTACAGGAATGCTTACTTATTTGACCAGCAATTCAGGAGTTGAAGCCTCCAAGTTTGAATTGCTAGGATCTGGTTCTACACTAGGAGTTGATTTAGAAAAATTTAATCGACAGGTTCTCAAAGAAAATCATTTGGTAGCGGCCACCATGCGTATTCTGCCAGGGGAGAATGATTTTATAATTTTGGCAGTAGGAAAGCTTACCAAACGAAAGGGAGTAGAAGAATTAGTGGCTGCTTTTTTAAAATCCAAGATTGTATCTAAATCCAAATTGGTGCTTATTGGTACTTTTGAACAAGAGAAAGATCCGATCAACCAAGAAACGCTGCAGGTCATTCGTGAACATCCGCGTGTGGTCCAATTGGATTGGACTGATCATGTATCACATTACCTAGCATTAGCAGATGTGTTGGTTCACGCATCTCATGAAGAAGGGTTTTCCAATGTGCTTTTGGAGGCGGCGGCAATGCAGGTACCGATTATTTGTTCCAACTGTATCGGAAATACCTCCTTTATTAAACAACAAAAGACTGGTTTAGTTTTTCCAATTGGAGAGGTAACGGTATTGAAAGAGGCATTAGAGTTTGCCTTTGTGAAGCGAGAGGTTTTATCTAATTATGCTGAAGTCCTCTATGAAGAAGTTTTGGATAAATTTGACCGAAAAGTAATGCAGCAACATCAATTGGAAGCCTACCGTCAACTTGGAAAAAATCAAGAAAAGGGATTGTCCTAATGTTATTTTGTAAGCTAACCCCATTTTATGAATCATGAAATACCTAGTTACTGGAGCTGCAGGTTTTATTGGATTTCATGTGGTCCGACACTTACTCGAGAGAGGAGAGGAGGTTGTTGGATTGGATAGTATTAACTCCTACTATAGCCTTGAACTTAAGTTTGCCCGATTGGCTGAATTAGGGATTGCTCGAGAAAAGATAGGATCTGGAGTTCTCGTTACCTCTTCAAAGTCAACAAACTACCGCTTTATCCAACTAGATTTGGTGGACAAAGAGGCTTTACTTCGCCTTTTTGAAACTGAGAAATTTGAGGTAGTCATTCATTTGGCAGCCCAAGCAGGCGTACGAAATTCAATTCTTCACCCCGAAGATTACCTGCATAGCAACTTTACTGGCTTTTTGCACCTTCTAGAGTGCTGTCGATTTTATCCCATGAAGCACTTGGTTTTTGCTTCCTCAAGTTCAGTCTATGGAAGCAATGCCAAAATGCCATTTGCTACTTCCGATGGAGTGGATCATCCGATCTCCCTCTATGCTGCCTCCAAAAAGGCAAATGAACTGATGGCACATAGCTACAGTCATCTTTTTGGAATCCCAACTACAGGACTTCGCTTTTTTACGGTGTATGGCCCTTGGGGCAGACCTGATATGGCTTATTTTCTGTTTGCTGATGCGATTCGCAGAGGAGAGTCCATTCAGGTATTTAATCAAGGCCAAATGAAGCGGGATTTCACCTATATCGATGATATCGTTTCTGGAGTACTTCTCGTGGCAGATCGGCCAGCTACTGCCAATATCAATTTTGACCGTCAGCATCCCGATCCATCGAGCTCTTCGGCCCCCTACAAACTTTACAATATTGGGAACTCGTCCCCTGTGCCCTTGCTCGAATTTATAGAAGCAATTGAAAAGGGACTTGGGAAAAAGGCGAATATGGAGTTTCTTCCCATGCAGCCTGGAGATGTGGTCGAAACACATGCCGATATCAGCGAGTTAGTACAAGACATGGGCTATGAGCCAAAAACTTCGGTGGACCAAGGAGTGGCGGAATTCACCAAATGGTACCTAAATTTTTATCAATCTTAATATGTCAAAATCAATTTTAATTACCGGAGGAGCTGGATTTATTGGATCTCATGTAGTCAAACTTTTTGTGGCTAATTATCCGCAGTATCGAATCGTCAATCTAGATGCCTTGACCTATGCGGGCAACTTGGAGAATTTGGTTGAAGTAGAAGGTGCGGCCAACTACTTTTTTGAAAAAGCAGATATTCAAGAGGAACAAGCTTTGGAAGCGATTTTTGCGAAGCATGGAATTACGGATGTCATTCACCTGGCTGCTGAATCCCATGTGGACCGATCTATCTCAGATCCTTTAGCGTTCGTGCGAACCAATGTGTTCGGTACAGTGAACTTGCTCAATGTGGCCAAGAAAGCTTGGGTAGGAGCTTTGGATCAGCATTTGTTCTACCATGTGTCAACGGATGAAGTATATGGTTCTTTGCATGATGGAGGATTTTTCTTGGAGACTACAGCATACGATCCTCAATCTCCCTATTCTGCATCAAAAGCAGCTTCCGACCACTTTGTAAGGGCCTATGCGAATACCTACAAAATGAAAACGGTGGTTTCTAACTGCTCAAATAACTACGGGCCAAACCATTTTCCGGAAAAGTTGATCCCACTTTGCATCCATAACATCAAGAATAGCAAGCCATTGCCAGTGTATGGGAAGGGTGAGAATGTGCGAGATTGGTTGTTTGTGAAGGACCATGCGCGGGCTATTGATGTGGTATTCCACAAGGGTAATCCTGGCGAGACCTACAACATCGGAGGCTTCAACGAATGGAAAAACATAGACATTGTTCGTCTATTGTGTCAAAAGATGGATGCGAAGCTTGGCCGTGAGGCGGGCACTTCTGAGAAGCTGATCACTTTTGTGCAGGATCGTGCGGGGCATGATTTACGCTACGCCATTGATGCTACCAAGATTCAGCAGGAGTTAGGCTGGGAGCCAAGTTTGCAGTTTGAAGAAGGAATCGAACTAACTATTGACTGGTATTTGGCCAACGAAGCCTGGCTGAATCGAGTAACCTCAGGAGCCTACCAGACCTATTACGAAGATCTCTACGGAAAAGCATAAAAAAAGCCCTCAAGGGCTTTTTTTATGGGTTACAAATCAATAAAGGGTTCTGAAGCGAATGGTACCTGGAATATTCTTCAGGGTCTCAATCGCATCTGGATCGTAAACTTTGTCAATATCCGTGATCACATACCCGATCTTTTCATTTGTTTTTAGGTATTGGCCTACAATGTTGATGTGGTAGTTGGCCAGCACTAAATTGATTTTTGCCAAAACGCCGGGTTCATTCTGGTGTAGGTGAATGAGGCGATGCGCATCTTTCAAGAATGGAAGTTGAATATTGGGAAAGTTGACCGAATTATAAGTGTTTCCTGTATTGACATATTCCATGATTTTTCCAGGCACAAATCGGGCAATATTTTCCTGTGCTTCAAGTGTACTTCCTCCAATATGCGGCGTAAGGATGGTATTTGGCAATCCTTTGAGTTCTGATTCGAAGCTTTCCTTGTTGTTTTTGGGTTCCTCAGGAAATACGTCTACGGCACAGCCTCCGATATGTCCTGAAAGAATAGCCTCTCTCAGTGCGGGAATGTCCACTATATGCCCTCGACTCAGATTAAGTAGGATGGCGCCTGGCTTCATCTTTGATATTTTTTCCTGATCGATGAGGCAACTGTTGTCTTTTCGACCATCTATGTGCAAAGTGATGACATCGCAGGTGGATAATAATTCCTCCAAGGAGTTCATTTTGGTAGCGTTTCCGAGGGCAAGTTTTTCAATTACATCGTAATAAAAAACATTCATTCCAAGGTTTTCTGCCAGGACAGAGAGTTGAGCGCCAATGTTTCCATAGCCAACGATTCCTAGTTTTTTACCCCGAATTTCAAAGGAGCCTGTCGCTGATTTGTCCCATATCCCTTGGTGCATTCCGAAGGATTTGTCTTGGAACCTACGCATCAAGAAAATGATTTGTGCGATGGCCATTTCTACGACAGAGCGGGTATTTGAAAATGGTGCGTTGAAAACTGCAACGCCTCTTTTTTGGCATTCCTCCAAATCAATCTGGTTGGTACCGATACAAAAAGCACCAATTGCCAAGAGGCGGTTTGCATTTTCAAGCACCTTTTTGGTCACTGTAGTTTTGGAGCGTATGCCAAGGATTGAAATTGTTTGAATCTTTTCACAGAGCTCTTCCTCGCTCATGGCACCTGAAGCAACTTCCACTTGATAGCCTTCCTCTTTTAGGATTTCAAGGGCAATGGGGTGTACATTTTCAAGAAGTAGCACCTTAATTCTACTTTTTGGGTAGGAAAACTTCGTGTTTAGTTTGTTGATATAGAGGATCTCATCGAAGCTTGGTGCGATGTGATCTGCTTGACTGGTAACTTTCGGACGGCTTACATTTTCGGTGAAAGCATAAAATTTATTGGCCAAGCCAGAAGCCTTGATTTCATAGTCGGTGTAGCCATCGCCAATGACATAGATGTCGCCATCCAAGTTGATGTCACGGATGGTTTCTGATTTACCATTATTTTTGGAAAGGGGGTTTTCTCGATTAAAATCGGTGATTTTTCCACTCTCATCGTAAATCAAGTCATTGGCAAAGACATTCTCCTGCTTTATTCCGTACTCGGTCACAATGGGAATGATAAAATCCTTGAAGCCATTGGAAATGATAAAGACATCAGCTGCATTATCCTTCAACCAATCCCTGTTCCGCTCGAAGGATTTGGAAACTTTCTGCTTCAGAATGATAATTAATTCTGCAATTTGGCTCTTGGTGGCTTGAAGAATATCGAGACGTTGTTCTAGACTTTCTCTAAAAGTTAGGCTTCCATCCATGCCTTTGTCCGTGATATCCTTGATGGCTTGTAATTTTTCCTTTTGTTGGGGATCATTGGAAAGACTGATTTCTCCCAAGATATCTAAGGCCTCCACACGGGTGAAGGTGCTGTCAAAATCAATGATAAATTTTTTGGTTTTTGGCATGGAGCAACTAAAATTTTAGAGACTAAAATTAAGAATTTGTCAAAAAATACGGCTATTTATTTCTGAATTTGTTACAAATCTTTTTCGTTCTTGAATTCCTTGAAATTCAAGTCTACCTTAAAATAGCACAATCAAAGGGGTTGAATTGATTATTAAGAGCCTTTTTCCGGTTCAGGTAGGAGTCTTCGTACAAATTACTTTTGAGGGAAGGACTTTTCCCCTATTTTTGAGACTTAGGTTTGTATCTCAAACAAATGGGAAATTGCTTTGTTTGAGCTACCTGCCTACTGAAATTTGAAAAAATCAAACCGAACCATGAAAACGAAATCCATACTTTTCCATCTAGCGCTAGTTGTCAGCTTTGCTTCCTGCCAAAAATCAGCTCTTTTGGCCCAAAAAACTACTTACGAACTGGTAGGTGAAGCCAAGTTAGTTCCCGGAAACTATGGAAATGTGGTGAAAGGAGCAGATGTGGTGACTACTGCCACTTTGCTGCAAACAGTGGAATCTGCTGGAACCTTTACAGGAAAAGTTTCCGGGAAAATCAATGAGGTATGTACGAATAAAGGATGCTGGTTTGCGATGGAGTTGCCCAATGGATCCAAAATGCGTGTGACCTTTAAAGACTATGGATTTTTTATTCCTACCAATTCTCAAGGATTTCCCATAACCATTGAAGGGGTAGCGACCTTGTCCGAAACCGATGTAGAGACTTTAAGGCACTATGCTGAAGATCAAGGCAAATCCAAGGAAGAAGTGGAAGCGATTACAGCGCCCAAAAAAGAAATTACTTTTGAAGCTTCAGGTGCCTTAATCAAATCAAAGGTCTAATGCCACTGGCTTTGGATAATCTTCGTGTAGGGCGAATTTATACCCTTGTAAATCAAGGAGAAGTGCGAAAAATTGAAGTAATGTCCCGGATTTCTGGAGAGAATTTTTTAATCAAAGATCTGGATACTTTGGAGTACTATACCCTGTTTGAGTTACTGCAGTGGGGGAAGGGTAAAGATTACGACCTGGAGGAATTGCGGTAAGGGATTAAGGTAATTTTTTTTGTACCTTATTGCTTCATAAAAAAATAGGATGAAAAAATTTGCTCAGAAGTTCCTCATTTACAGTATGGGTTATTTTTACCTGGTAGCGGGTGTCAATCATTTTAATACCCCCGATTTTTACCTTCCACTCATTCCTCCATTTTTCCCCAATCCTGAACTCATCAATATTCTTTCTGGAGTTGCGGAGATTTTACTGGGTTTGGGCGTCTTGTATTTACCTACTCGCAAGCGTGCTGCTTGGGGTATTTTTGGGTTATTGATTTGTTTTATCCCATCTCATGTGTACTTCATTCAGGTAGGTTCTTGCATTGACGGAGTGCTTTGTGTTCCGGAATGGGCTGGCTGGGTACGTCTGCTAATTTTTCATCCCATACTTCTTTTCTGGGCCTATTGGGTTGGTAAGCATGATACCGCTCTATCGGTTAAGTAGTTTTTTAGAAGCGCTATTGCTTCGCAATTTTATTCAGATGTCAAGTTAGTTTGCACGTTATGTTGAGAAAGCCAAACAACTCCTGACTAGCCTGGATGACTTTGTCTAATTCAGATGCATCCCCGTCTTGAAGTTGATTGAAATAGTGTTTCGTTTCTTCTGTATCCCGCATAAGTTCTGAATATCGAAGGTGGCAAAGCAGTAGCGCAACCAAGCCATCACTGATTCTAGGTGGCAAAGTCCCCTGTTTTTCTAAAAAATAGGTGCAAATAGGAGCAAGTCGGCTTTTGAATTTGGAGATCGACTGAAAGGAAATATCCTGCAGCGAATGCGCCATGTATGGATTTTTAAACCGGTCAAAGATGGCTGAGGTATATTCTCGCAGCGTATCCAAGGGCTGATCCAAAAAAGGAAAAATTTCCTCTTCCACTAACAAATTAAGTGCCTGAAGTCGATCGGGATGCTGTACATATTCCTGCACCGTCTTGATTTGATTTAATATGCCAAAGGCAGCCAGATAGGTATGCATGCCATTTAGAATGCTTATTTTTCTTCGCGTATAGGATAGGAGTGCGTCAGTTACTACCACCCCTTTGCACTTTCGGAATGGTAGCTTTTCTAGATCGTTGCCACTTCCTTCAATTCCCCAAAAAAGATAGGGTTCTACCTGTACGGTATACGGCGGAACAGTTCCTTCGAGTTGCTTCGGAAATCCAGGGACAATACGATCCACCAAGGTCGAGTGAAAATGACAGCGTTTATTGACCCATTCCAAGAATTGGGGATCAAGTTTCCAAGCTTGCGCATGCTGTTCGATTAAACTTTTTAGAAATTCCCCATTGTTAGGAATCAACTCGCATGGGAGTAGGATCGTTTCTAATTCTGGGGCTTGTTCAAATCGAGTATGGAGCCACTGAGTCAATCTTCCAGGGAACGAGCTTGCATTTTGGTCCTTATTGCCTTCATTTTCCCATCTTAATCCCGCCTCAGTGACATTGGAAATAATGTACTTTAGCTCTGGAGATAGGGCAAGTGAAAGGAATTTTTCATAGTCATAGGGTAACTGAAGCCCATCTTTGATGCAGGTAATCTTTTGAAATTGTTCAATGGGCTTTCCCTGATCTATTCCCGCCACATATACGGAATAGGCATAGTCTTGTGCACGCAATCCTTGAAGGGTGCTGCCATCTGTGCTTTGAACTAGGCAAACCTGTAGCGATTCACCCTGTTGGTTTAGTTCTTCGATTAGGGGCTCAATAAAACCACGGAGGAAATTTCCTGTTCCAAATTGGAGAACCTGTATCGATTGACTATTCATTTTTTGTTAGTTTAACTCTTCAATTTAAATACTAAAATTTATGGCAGCCTACATGCTTGTTGAAGTATCCATTCATTCACCCTTGTTGTATGAAAAATACAAAGAAAAGACCCCTGCTATTCTGCAAGCTTTTGAAGGAAAGTTTGTGCTGAGAGGCATGCCAGTAGAAGCTTTGGAAGGTACCTGGGATCACGATCGACTCGTTTTATTGGAGTTTCCAAACCGAGAAAAGGCCTTGGCTTGGTATCATTCTGCTGCCTATCAAGAAGCGAAACAAATCCGAGATAAGGCTTCTACAGCCCGATTTTTATTGATCGGAGAGTAAGCTAGTAGCGTGAAGCTTGAAATTTTGCACATCAGTTTTAAAGCGAAACTCCTCTTTTCCAGGGGATGAAATCAAAATTGCGTTTTTCCTCAGCTTTGGTTTGAGTTTGACCACTCGCCACGGCAACTAGAAATTCCATTAATCTTTCCCCTGCAGTTGCCGGTGTGTCCTCTCCAGAAATGATCGTGCCTGCATCAAAATCAATGATGTCGGGCATTTTAAGCACCAATGTGGTATTGGAAGAAACTTTGATTACAGGACAAATTGGGTTACCCGTAGGTGTACCTAATCCAGTGGTAAATAAAATTAGGTTGGCTCCACTTCCAGCAAGGGCGGTAGTACTTTCTACATCATTACCGGGTGTACAAAGGAGGTTGAGCCCTGGCCTTTTTATGTATTCTGGGTAGTCTAAAACATCAGAAATAGGTGCGGTGCCTCCTTTTTTGGCGGCGCCACAAGACTTAATCGCATCAGTGAGGAGTCCGTCTTTGATATTGCCGGGACTCGGGTTTTTGTCAAATCCGCTTCCTACACGCTTTGCGGCTGCATTGTAGGTTTCCATCAGGTGGATAAATTTTTCGGACAACTCAGGTCGTTCACAGCGGTTGATCAAATCTTGTTCTGCTCCACATAATTCTGGAAACTCAGATAGAATGGCTGTTCCTCCCAAGGCAACGACTACGTCAGACACATGTCCAAGGGTTGGATTCGCAGAGATGCCCGAAAATCCATCTGATCCTCCGCATTCCAAGCCTACCACCAGTTTACTGAGGGGAGCTGGCTTACGAAAGCATTGATTGGCAAGACGTAGTCCGGCTACGGTCTCATTGACTGCCTTGGTGAGCAGCGCGTGGGTGGTACCTTCTTGCTGTTGCTCGCAGATTACGACTGGTTTTTTACAAGAAAGAAGGGATAGTTTTTCTTGAAGTAGGCTTACTTGGGCATTTTGGCAACCCAAGCTAAGTACAGTTGCACCTGCCACATTGGGATGGTGGATGTATCCGGCGAGGAGGCTGCAAAGTGCCGATGCATCGTCTCTAGTACCTCCACAGCCCATGCTATGGGTTAGGAAACGGATGCCATCCACTTGTGGAAAAAGTTTGTTGCGTTCTACCTCCAAGGTGGAGCTTGTATCTTCTAATGCTGTTCCACTTTTGTCCCCAGCGATTAGGGCTTTGATTTGTTGCTCGTAGGGATTGGGTTGGGAAAAACCTAGCGCATTTTCAAAGGCCTCTTGAAGCAGTTTGATGTTGGTATTTTCACAAAATACAAGAGGTAGAACAATCCAATAATTGGCGGTACCTACCTGCCCATCTTCTCGATGAAAGCCTAAAAAAGTTTTTCCTTTCCAATGGTCTACCTCAGGCGGCCTTCTAGCTTCGGTTTTTCGTTCTAAGGAATAGGCTTGGGTTTTGTGTTGGATGTTTTCCAAAGTAAGTGCGGCACCCTTGTTGATTTTTTGAGTTGCTTCCGCCACTACGGAGCCATACATCAAAATTTCGTCCCCAGGAAAAAAATCTTGAAGGGCAAATTTATGCTTGGCTGGAATGAATTGGCGTATCTCGAGGGAATGTAGTTCGAGGCTTACTTGCTCCCCAGGACTTAGGTCGCAAAGGGCTACGCCGACATTATCCAAAGAATCTAATAGGAGTGAGGTGTTATTCATCGTAATTATTTCTTATTTTGGTCAAATTAGATAAAAAATTTATTCTTCCATGAAGAAAATTGTCACTCTTGGTGAAGTAATGCTACGACTCAGTCCTCCTGGAAACCAGCGTTTTTTTCAGGCACAGGATCTCGAAATGGAGTTTGGAGGCTCAGAAGCAAATGTCGCGGCTGCCTTGGCCTATTGGGGTATGGATGTCTGTCACCTCACCGCCTTTCCTGACCACGAGTTGGGATGGGCTGCTGCTGGCAAACTTAGAAAAAATGGAATAGATACCCGTGCCATTTCCTTTATACCGGGTAGGATGGGCATCTATTTTTTGGAGCAGGGATCCATGCAGCGAAGTTCTCAAATTATATACGATCGGGCGGATTCAGCTTTTGCCAATTTTGAGGGTGAGGATTTGGATTGGGAGTCTATTCTAGAAGGAGTGTCTTGCTTCCATTGGTCGGGAATTACGCCTGCGCTATCTCAAAAATGTGCGAACCTAACCTTGATTGCCCTTCAAAAAGCCAATGAAAGAGGCATACGGGTAAGTGGAGACTTAAATTACCGAAGCAATTTGTGGCAATACGGCAAGGCTCCGCATCAGGTCATGCCGCAGCTAATGGAGCTGACGCATATCATGATTGCCGGTGCACGAGATTTTAGACAATGTCTGAATGAAGAATTCAAGAGTTTTTCGGACAGCAAGAAAATGGCCTTTGACCGTTTTTCGAAGCTAGAGTACTTGGTCAAGACGGACCGGATTTCCCATAGTTCCTCTGTCAATAGCCTGTCTGCAAGCCTTTATGGAAGAAAAAAATCCTACAATTCAAAAAGCTACGAATTGACTCATATCGTGGATCGAGTAGGGTCCGGTGATGCATTTGCAGGTGGTTTGATCTATGGATTGCTGCACATGAGTCCCAAAGAAGCCATTGAGTTTGCGATGGCAGCTGGAGTGCTCAAGCATAGTGTTCCTGGGGATATATTGTATTGCTCTCTCCAAGAAATTCAGGAGTTGGTGGCCGGTGAGGGTAATGGTAAAATAAAAAGATGATGCGAAATCCAAGTCCATTTATTCGGCGCATGCATGCAGGAGGAATGATGCCCATATTTTTCCATCCAGACGAAAAGGTATGTTTGGAGTTAGTAGCCGCAGCCTATGAAGGTGGTGTTCGGGTTATAGAGATGGTCAATCGAGGAAAAGAAGCCAAGTCCATCTTTCCAAAGGTTAAAGAGCTTGTCGGCCAACTTCCTGGAATGTATCTAGGTGTGGGTACCATCTACCATCCTGTGGAGGCTGAACTGTTTTTAGATATGGGTGCAGAATTTATCATTGCACCCGTAATGAATCCTGCCTTAGGCGAGTATTGTGCTGGGGTAGGCGTTCCGTGGATACCCGGTTGTGGAACCGTTTCGGAAATCTTTTTTGCACAAGAGCTTGGAGCGGAGCTGGTCAAGATGTATCCTGCCAACTTGTTGACTCCTGCTTTTATTTCCGCCGTACACGCAGTAATGCCTACGATAGAGCTCATTCCAACGGGGGGAGTGGAACCCACGCTGCCCAGTATTAAAAGTTGGTTTGATGCAGGTGCCCTATGTGTGGGAATGGGGTCCCAGTTATTTCGAAAAGAAGACATTGCTGCTGGTAACTATTCAAAAATCAGGGAGACCATTGCCCAGGTGATGGCTCAAATCGCTTCACTTCGAGACCTTTCCTAACGCAAATGACTCGAAGAATTGTTTTTGTTTTCCTCGCCTTAGTACTAGCCCTTGGGGGCTGTAAATTGGATACCGGTATAAAAGTCATCAAGATGGGTCATGCCCAGGTGGTATCGCATCCTGTACACCAGGCAATGGTATTTCTTGGTGAGCGGCTGGAGGAAAAATCAGGAGGTAAAATAAAAGTAAAGGTTTACCCCAATCAACAGTTGGGCACTGAAAGAGAACTACTTGAGCTGTTGCAAATTGGAAGCGTGGGGATGACGAAAGTTTCAGCTGCCTCTTTGGAAGCTTTTTCGCCTGAAATTAGTGTGTTGGGTCTTCCGTACTTATTTAGAGACGATGACCATATCTCGCAGGTGCTCCAAGGGGAGATTGGGAAAGAGTTGTTGTTGAGTACGGAAAAGTTTTGGTTGCGTGGCTTGTGTTTTTACGATGCAGGCAAGCGGAGTTTCTACAGTAAAACCAAGCCGATTGAAACTCCTGCTGATTTGGATGGGCTAAAAATACGAGTCCAAGAATCCAAAATGGCAATCAACATGATCCGCGGGATGGGTGGATCACCGACCCCAGTATCCTATGGAGAACTTTATACTTCGTTGCAACAAGGTATAGTGGATGCCGCAGAGAATAACCCACCTAGTTTTTACAATTCAAGACATTACGAAGTTTGTAAGTTTTATGCTATTGATGAGCATACCGCCATTCCGGACGTGGTGTTGGTCAGTTCGGAGGTATGGAAAGACTTGAGTGAAGAGGAGCAGCGCTGGTTGCAGGAAGCAGCAGATGAATCTGCGATATACGAGTCCAAACTTTGGAAGGAGGCAGTAGAAGAAGCACTTCGAGAGGTACAAAAAGCAGGTGTAAAGATCAGCTATCCCTCCAAAGAACCTTTTTTAGAAAAAGTTGCTGGCGTTTATGCGCAAGTAGTTCAGGAACAACCCCAGTTGGCATCTTTGATTCAACGAATTCAACAGACATCAAAATGAAGTTAAAGGCTGCATTAGATCAATTTATTCAATTTACCATCGCCCTTTTGATGGGACTGATGGTGTTGAATGTTACCTGGCAGGTGGTCTCGCGCTATCTCTTGGGGGATCCGAGTTCATTTACAGATGAATTGGCGCGGTACAGCATGATTTGGTTGGGACTTTTGGGAGCTGCCTATGTATCAGGTAAGCAGGGTCATTTGGCAATTGATGTGCTGGTGGAAAAGATAAAGGGCAAAAAGCTCTTTTATTTGCAGCTTTTCATCCATGGCATGGTTATTTTTTTTGGGGCTGTAATTATGGTGGGTGGAGGTTCTAACCTGGTATACATTTCACAGCTCTTGCAACAGAAATCAGCGACCCTTCAAGTACCGCTGTCTTGGATATATGCCATGGTGCCTATATCTGGAATTTTGGTAGTGTATTACCATAGTTTTCATGTGGTGCAACTTATTAAAAGCCAAGATTAACCATGGAAGGTATCGCTATTTTAATCTTGGTTTTAAGTTTTGTATCGCTTTTACTCCTTGGTGTTCCAGTAGCCTGGAGCTTGGGTCTTTCTAGCTTTTTTACGCTTCTAGTTTCCGTTTCAGCAATGCCTGCTGCTACCACGATTGCGCAGCGCATGGCCACAGGCTTGGATAGTTTCTCCTTGTTAGCCATTCCATTCTTTGTATTGGCTGGAGAAATCATGAATAAAGGGGGTATAGCAAACCGGTTAATTGACTTTGCGAAAGGGCTTACGGGCAAACTTCCGGGTGGGCTTTTGTATGTAAATATCATTGCAGCCATGCTTTTTGGAGCAATTGCTGGTTCGGCCGCTGCTGCAGCTTCAGCATTGGGTAGTATTTTGGGTAAGCGTATGGATGAAGAGGGGTATCCCAAGACCTTGGGTGTGGCTGTGAACATCACCTCATCCACCACGGGCTTAATTATTCCTCCTTCCAATGTATTGATCATTTATTCCTTGGCTAGCGGAGGTGTTTCCATAGCAGCACTTTTTGTAGCGGGATATCTACCTGGAATTCTGTTGGGCGTTTCTTTAATGATTTGCGCAGCCATTTTTATCAAGAAGAATAAGCTTCCCTATGCGGAAGCTGTAAGTTTTGGCTATTTGGTCAAAGCTCTTTGGAGAGCGGTGCCAAGCCTTTTCCTACTTGTCTTGGTGATTGGAGGTATTGTGGCAGGTATTTTTACCGCTACCGAAGCTTCTGCTATCGCTGTCGTGTACACCTTGTTTCTTTCACTGTTTTACCGGGAACTCAAGGTATCCGAGCTTCCAGGCATTCTAGTTCGCTCCTCAGAAACTACCGCAGTCGTTTTGTTGTTGATTGGCACTTCAATGAGTATGTCTTGGGTGATGTCAGCAGAAGATATTCCGCAGCTGATCAGCGAGTTTATGTTGACCTTAAGTGACAATAAGTGGGTGATTTTGATTGTGATAAACATCATTTTGCTGTTTGTAGGAACCTTCATGGACATCACACCAGCCGTGTTAATTTTCACCCCCATATTTTTACCGGTGGTCACCAAGGTAGGTGTAGATCCTGTCCATTTTGGGATGATTATGGTGGTGAACCTTTGTATCGGTTTGTGTACTCCTCCGGTAGGCTCCCTATTATTTGTAGGAGTATCTATTGCAAAAATCTCCTTAACTCAAGTGCTTCGACCCTTATTGCCTTTCTTTTTGGCTATGGTGATTGCACTAGCCTTGATTACCCTGTTTCCAGAGATCACCCTGTTTTTACCACGGATTTTTGATCTGATTTAAAAACCAATCAGTTAATCAGTACCAGGAATAGGTCTAGATTCGAAAGATGAAAAAAGAAGTGGTGCTTGTATTTCAAAAGAATGCCATTTTGGGTCAGGTGAAAACTCGCCTTGCCTCTGGAATGGGTGAACTCCCTGCCTTGGAGATTTACAAGCATCTCGTTCAGCTTACTTATTCAGCCTTGGAGGCTGTGCCGGTACCTGTTTGGACTTTTTTTTCAGACTTTCTCCCTGAATCCACCCACCCAACTGTAGAAAGGAGCTTTGTGCAGCAAGGGCGAGATCTGGGGGAGCGTATGTCAAACGCATTTGCTCGCACCTTTGAATCAGGTAGGGACAAAGTGATTCTGATTGGGACCGATTGTCCAACTCTTCAAAGCCAACACCTACTTCAAGCATTTGAAGCCTTAAATCATTCCGACTTGGTATTGGGGCCAGCAAGAGATGGGGGATACTATTTGATTGGAATGAAGGGCAAGGCAGCGTACTTGTTCGAGGGGATCGCATGGAGTACTTCTCAAGTGTTGTCACAGACCTTGCATGTGGCGTCTCAGCAGGGTTTAATTGTCACTTTGCTGCCAGAACTAGATGATATTGATACCCAGGAAGATTGGCAACGGTATAGTAGCCAAATTGAGAATAAGTTTTAACTTAGACTTATGTGAATTGATGCTAAAGTTCTTTAACACTAATCTCACCCTTTAATTTTCGATGAACCAAACGCGATACACCAATTTTAAGAGAACTAGCCTCTTCATTTTTCTTTGGATGGGTGTTTCGCTTGGGCATGCGCAAACAGCAAAAGAAACAGCATCTTTTGAAATAGTGGTTCTTGGAATAAAAATAGGAACCCTTACAGCTCAGAAAACTGGTGGAGGAGATTCGTTACTTTATTCGGTAGATAGCCGCGTGAAGTTTTGGTTTTTCGGGGATGTGGACCTTAAATTTTTAACACGCTCGAATTTTAAAGGCGGAAAAATTATAAAGACCTATTCTGAATCAAAGACCAACCGAGGGTTTTTTGATTCGAAGGTCAATTGGACTGGAGCGCAGTACCAAGTGGATTCCAAATCGTACAAGTATGCCAATCGAACTTCCTTGAAAGGTCCGCTGTCCTGGTGTAGCTCTAAATTATTTTTTCAGGAGCCAAGTGGTCAGGAGATCTTTCTTTCGGAAGTGTATGGAGTTTCATCTCCAATTAAAAAGATTAGTGCTGGCGTCTATGAAATTGAGGTAGAGGGGAATACCAACCAGTACCATTATAAGAGTGGAAAGCTGGAAAAAATAGTCGTTGAAAGCCCAATTAAGAACTATCAAGTTCGGCGTGTCAAGTAATATTTTTAGTGACTACTAATTTTGCGTGCCAAGTCCATTAGCCGATTGGCATAGCCTGATTCGTTATCGTACCATGCCACTACTTTGATCATATTTCCTTTGGTCGAGGTCAAGGCCTCATCCAGGATTGCTGAATGGGTATTGCCCAAAATATCCATAGATACGATCGGATCGGATTCAACTTGTAAATACCCTTTTAAGTCTGAAGCGGCAGCCTTTTTGAATGCCTCATTCACTTGGGCAGCAGTGACTTCTCGCGAAACCGTAACAATCAAGTCGGTCAATGAGCCATCTGGTACGGGCACGCGCATGGCGGAAGCTTCGATCTTTGCCGCAAGTGCGGGAAGGATGCGGTCCAAGGCCTTGCCTGCATTGGTGGAGGTGGGGATGATGGAATAGGCCGCTGCTCGTGCTCTTCTGAGGTCCTTGTGCGGGGCGTCGTGCAGATTTTGATCGTTGGTGTAGGAGTGCACTGTCGAGGCAAAGCCATTCAAAATACCGAAATGCTCATCCAGTACTTTCACCAAAGGGGCCAAGCAGTTGGTGGTACAGGAGGCATTGGAAACAATGGTTTCTTGGCCTGATAGGATCTGATCATTGACCCCGAGCACCACCATGGGTATAGCTGACTCTTGAGAGGGTGCTGAAATAATTACTTTTTTCGCTCCTGCCTGCAGGTGTTTTTCAGCATCTTTTTTCAAGGTAAACCTTCCAGTGCACTCAAAAACAAGATCAATATTGAGTTTTTTCCAAGGAAGATTTTCCGGATTCGATTCAGAGAAGAGCGCAACTTTGTGTTCATTTACTTGCAAAAAATGGGGTGAAAGTTGAATATTGGCATCAAACTTCCCATGAACCGAATCGTATTTTAACAAGTGAGCGATGGCAGCAGGATCAGCCAAGTCATTGATGGCCACCAAATTGAACTCCGGATTTTTTAGGAGAAGCTTGGCGGTATAGCGACCAATTCTTCCAAATCCATTGATGGCTACACGAAGGGCTGGAACAGTTGCGGACATGAGTTTAATTTGGAGTGAATTTACAGAAAATGTCGTTCTACAGGTAAAGTAAATTTTTACTGCTTTGGTTCAGAAGATTAGGGGAGGATTGAAAAGAAATTTTCTAGCCACTTTGGGAATATAAGTTCAAGCGGCTATATTTGCACAACCTTTGAAAAAGCCACCTTTTTGTGGGTCAAATGGTCCGTTCGTCTAGGGGTTAGGACGTATCCCTTTCACGGATAAAACACGGGTTCGATTCCCGTACGGACTACAAAAGTGCAGCATAAAGGCACTTTTTAAATTTGGTTTTTTCTTATGGTCCGTTCGTCTAGGGGTTAGGACGTATCCCTTTCACGGATAAAACACGGGTTCGATTCCCGTACGGACTACATCGAGATTCACTCGAAATTATAGTTTCACCTCTTCCTTCAGGTAGAGAAGAAAAAAATCCCGACTTCATGTTTGGGATTTTTTGTTTTTAGGGCTTTCGATAAATAGCTAGATAATCTCGATTAATTATACCAACTGCTCGTTTAGAAGCTGTATTTTTTATATTTTCAGGCAGTTAATTCACATGAACCCATGCCCAAAATAAATCCGGTACTCCAATTTTTAGGGACCATTTCGATCCTCATACTCACGGTATTCTCAGCTTGCAAAGAGAAAGAACCTGTTGACTTACGAATCACCACGCTCACCAAGGAAGAAATAGCAACTCAAGCCGAGGCAGCAAGAAATTCCGTCAACCCAATTCTTGCTGAGGGATTGAAAATGGAGGTTTGGGGAGTTGACTCCTTGGTTAAGGACCCCATTGCCATCCACGTGGCAGACGATGGATCCATCTACTATTCGCGTTCGCCAAGACGAAATAATGCTGAGTTTGATATTCGAGGCCATCAGGATTGGGAAATTCGATCCATTGCTTTGCAAACTATTGAGGACAAGCGCAACTTTCTTCGCACGGAGCTTTCACCAGAGCGTTCTGCTCAAAACGAATGGCTAGCCGACTTGAATGGAGATGGTTCCCACGATTGGAAAGACATGTTGGAAGAACGAAATGAGGTGTTCCAACTTAAGGATACAGATGGGGACGGGATGGCCGATTGGGGTCAAAAGCAAGTGTATGATTTTCACGAGGAGGTGACCGATGTGGCTGGGGGAGTAATGAAAACAGAAGATGCACTCTATGTGGCTGCAGGACCAGACATGTGGCGCCTCATGGACACCAATGGAGATGGCCTTATGGATGAGAAAAAGTCACTCTCTCATGGCTATGGAATCCACATTGGTTTTGGTGCGCACGGAATGTCTGGGGTAGAAATGGGACCTGATGGCAGAATTTATTGGGGCATTGGAGATATTGGATTTAATGGAAAAGGGGACGATGGGACTGAATACAATCACTCCAACAATGGGGTAATTGCAAGATCCAACCCGGATGGATCTGATTTCGAAATTTTTGCTGGGGGACTACGGAATACCCACGAGTTTGTCTTTGATCAGCACACCAACTTGATCTCTGTAGACAATGACGGGGACCATGCAGGCGAAAAAGAACGCTTGGTGTACATCACCCGAGGTTCGGATTCAGGTTGGAGGATCAACTGGCAGTTTGGCAAGTACCGCGACCCCAACAACAATACCTACAAGGTTTGGATGGACGAAAAGATGTTTCTTCCTCGATGGGAGGGACAGACTACCTTCATTACTCCTCCCTTGCTCAACTACGTGAGTGGACCTACAGGGATGGCTTTTAATCCAGGTGCTGGTCTAGGGGAGCGTTGGAAAGACCACTTCTTTGTGGTGGAATTTGTAGGTAACCCTGCAAGCTCTGGTTTACACGCATTCCAATTGCAGCCCAAAGGTGCTTCCTTTGAATTGACAAAAACAGAAAAAATCGTAGGCAACTTTTTGCCTACAGGTATTGACTTTGCCCCTGATGGTTCCTTGTTTATGGCGGATTGGGTTACTGGATGGAACGATAAAGGCTACGGACGCATCTGGAAAATGACCGATGAAACTGCCAAAGGCTGGGCTTTGCAAAAGCAAACTGAAGCTGAAATAAAGGCAGATTACAAAAAGTTATCCGAAGTTGACCTGAAGTCAAAATTATACTTTGAGGACTTGCGTATTCGTCGCAAAGCTCAATTTGAGTTGGTGAAGCGAGGGAAAAAAGGTGCGGATCAGTTTAACCTAGTAATTAAAGACAAGAGCAACCAACTGGCTCGTATCCATGGAATCTTAGGTTTGAGCCAATTGGCTAGGCTCTCCGATAAAAGCTATGCCAAGCCCTTGGTAGCATTGCTTCTAGACGCTGATCCTGAGGTCCGCGCCCAAGCGGCCAAATGGCTTGGAGATATTCGTTACAAGGAGGCAAGCAAGGAGTTGATTGCGAATCTGACCCATGAAAATTCACGCGTTCGATTTTTTAGCGCCGAAGCTTTGGGAAGAGCCAAAGAGGCAACTGCAATACAACCCTTGATTCAGCTTTTGGCAGCAAATAATGACGAAGATGCCTTTTTACGTCATGGGGGTACCTATGCTTTGTCGCAAATCGGGCAAGTAGCACCTTTGGCGGCTCTTTCTACTCATCCTTCTAAGGCAGTGAGAATGGGGGCAGTGATTGCCTTAAGACGCTTGCAATCGCCTGAGTTGGCTAAGTTTTTAGGTGACAAGGAGGAAGATATTGTTACCGAAGCCGCTCGCGCCATTCATGATGATTTGTCGGTACCTGCTGCCATGCCAAAATTGGCTGCCCTTTTGGCAACCACTCCTTTCACCAATGAACCCTTAATTCGACGCGTGATCAGTGCGAATCAACGCCTTGGCAAGGAGGAAAATCTAAACTATGTGCTTGCTTATGTTGCCAAGCCAGGGATTTCAGACGCACTTAAAATTGAATCCTTAGCTACACTTGGGACCTGGGCTAGTCCTTCGGTTTTGGATCGTGTGGATGGAAGGTACCGAGGAGAAGTAACCCGTGATCTAGCTCAAATCAAATCAAAAGTAGCGGCTACGCTAGAGATGCAGGCAAAGAGTTCAGCGCTTGAACTGAGACGTGAATCCATCAAGGCCATGGGCAAATTGGGGATGGCAGAGATGGCAGAGTTCTTGTTTGGCAAGTTAAAAACCGATCCTTCTCAGGAGGTAAAAGTAGAAGCATTGAATTCCTTGGTGGTGATGAATGCATCCAACCTAAGTGATGCCATCTCCTATGCAATGCGCGATGTATCCGAAGGGGTGCGTGTGGCGGGCTTAGGCTTGATTGCGCAGACCTCTCTCCCTAATGATCAAAAAGTGCCTTTGCTGATGGAGATTTTGAAGAAAAGGACCTTGGCAGAGCAGCAAACCGCCTTACTTACGCTGGGAAGCTTAGAAGGAAGCAAGGATTTTCCGGAATGGACCACTATTTTGAGTGACTTTAAGTCAGGTAAACTCCCAGAAGGAACTTGGATAGAACTTGAAGAAGCAGTGCTGGCCACTGGTTCGGCTCCTTTAAAAACTAGTTATGAAGCCCTTTTAGATGAAAAAGCAGGAGGGGAACCTTGGAAGAAATTTGTGGGGGCACTAGCTCCAGGAAATGCGCTAAAAGGGAGAAATATCTTTTTTCAAAACCAGACGGCTCAGTGTATTCGCTGCCATGCCTATGACGATATGGGTGGCAATGCAGGCCCTGCTTTAGACAACATAGGCACGATTCTGTCCAAAGAGGAGCTGCTGGTAGCACTCGTGGACCCAAGCAAGCGGCTTTCTCCAGGTTACGGTAGCATTACAGTCAATTTGGTAGGCGGAAGTAAAATTACTGGGATACTCTTGGAGGAAAAGAAAGAGAGCTATTGGATACAAGTAGGAACTGAGAAGAAGGAAATAGCCAAAAAAGAGGTGGCTTCTTCAACCATGGCGGCCTCGAGTATGCCTCCGATGGGAGGTCTATTGAGTAAGCGTGAGATTCGGGATTTGGTCTCCTATCTCAGCACGTTGAAGCGTACCGAATGAAAAAACTAGGGATTTATCTCGCGCTTTTTTTGGTGCTTTTGCTCGTCTCTTCCCCTTTTCTGTTGATTTATTGGGGTCGGGGAATGTTGCACGATGCGGATGTTCCAAAGCAGGAAGAATTGATCTCTTCGGCAGCTAAGCAAAAGGTATTGGCCATTTTTCCTCATCCTGACGATGAGGTCACGGTGGCGGGTACGGTGATGGGGCTAAAGGCTTCTGGGCATGAGGTAATCCTGATCTGCTTGACTCGTGGTGAGAAAGGCAATGCCGCTCAAATTCCTTCCGAGGAGGAGTTGGCACGACTGCGTACTGCTGAGATGCAACGAAGTGCACAACTATTGGGAGTAAATCAATTGATCCAGCTAGATTATGCCGATGGGGGTATTGATGCCCTAGGAATGGATAGCTTGAAGTCGCTGGTACATGCCTTAATTCATTCCCAGAAGCCCGATGTCTTACTTTCCTACGATTCCAAGGTGGGTCTTTATGGGCATTCTGATCACATGCTAACGGGAAAAGCGGTAGAGGAGGTATTCCTTGGGTTCCGCGGTACAACTGATTTTGCACCCAAGCAGTTGTTTCAGGTCACCTTAAGTAAAAAACAGATTGAGGTAGCGCTAAAGTTATCCGAAGGATTTCAGAAAAATTACCCAAAGGAACCTGGAAAAGGTCTTCCTGCACCTGATTTTTCAATAGGGACGCAAACCTATTTCTCCCGAACCTTACAAGTGATGCAGGCCCACCAAACTCAGAAAAAAGTGCTCCAGGATCTAATGCCATACCATGATCAGGTTCCTGAATGGATCTATTCTAGGATTTTTGATCGGGAATATTTTAGGGAAGTGCGCTAAAAATCTTACAAGAATCCTAATTTTTCTCGAACACGATTCAGTAGGGGAAGTGCAACTAATCGTGCCTTCGCTTCGCCTGCAAGCAACCGTTTTTCAATTTCCTCAGGATGGTTCATAAAGTAGTCAAACAGTTCTCTCTCTTTGGCATAGCGCGTAATTAGCAAGTCTAGAAGTTCTTTTTTGGCATGCCCATAACCAAAATTTCCAGCGAGGTACTGTGCTCTTAAGGATTGAGTTTGTAGAGGTGTTGCCATCAAACTATACAATTTGTAGACCGTACAAGTGTCTGGATCTTTAGGTTCTTCCAATGGCGTGCTGTCCGTAATGATGGCATTCACATTTTTTTTCAGTTCCTTTTCGGACAAGAAAATATCTAGGATATTCTGGTAGGATTTACTCATTTTCTGCCCATCTGTACCTGGAATTAGCATCACATCTGCAGCGATACGAGCTTCTGGAAGGGTTAGAATATCCTCCTCCATCACATGGTTGAAGGTACTTGCTAGGTCCTTTGCCATTTCTAGGTGCTGCAGCTGATCTTTTCCCACGGGAACTAGGTCTGCAGAATACAGCAAAATGTCTGCGGCCATCAGTACTGGATAGGTAAATAAGCCTGCATTCACATCGGCAAGGCGAGAGGCTTTATCTTTGAAGCTGTGCGCATTCGCAAGCATCGGGAAGGGGGCAAAGCAGTTGAGGTACCAACTCAGTTCCGCTACCTCAGGAATCCTGGATTGTCTATAAAAAACTGTTTTTTCAATATCTAAACCAAAGGCCAACCAGGCAGCAGCCACTGCCAAGGTATTCTGCTTGCGCGTTGCTCCGTCCTTTTGGCTTGTAAGCGAATGAAAATCTGCAATAAAGATGAAAGATTCTTCGTTACTATTCTGTTCAATCAATTGAATAGCAGGAACTATTGCTCCTAAAATATTTCCTAAGTGGGGTCTTCCTGAGCTCTGAATCCCTGTTAATACTCTTGCCATTGGGTCAATTTTGATGCAAATTAACTAAATCAGGCTACATAACTGCCATATTTTTTTGTTACTTGCAGGCATGATTCGGCTGTTTTTAGTACTTTTTTCGGTGTGGTTTTTAAGTTTTCATAGCTATGGGCAGCAGCAAGGTCTGTCCAAGTTAGTATGGAAAGTGAACCGAATTGATTTGGGGACTATTTTACAGGAGCAGGGAATTCAATCTGTCACATTTGACTATACCCTAAGTCAAGGAGCTGCTTTTGCTATTGAAGAAATCTTGGCTGATTGTGGATGTACCACGATGAAATTTTCCAAGGATTCTATAGAGATTGGTCAGTCTGGAAAGGTTTTAGTTGATTTTGATCCTAGTTCTGCCTTTGGTTTTTTCTCTAAGTTAGTGCTTGTCAAGGGCAACAAAGGGCAGGTGCAGGACTCCCTTTATATTGAAGGAATTGCAGTTCCCTATCCTTCAGATCTAGAACGCAACTATCCTGTGAAGTTGGGTCCGCTAGGCTTTCGAATGAAAAAGGTGAATATGGGGGATGTATTTGACAACGAACCCAAAGTGAAGTTTTTGGAATTCTTTAATTACGGATCAGAGCCTTTGGAAAAGAAGAATTTACAGGTAAAGTCACCTGATTTTATCCAGGTGGAACAGGTACAAGAATTGGTGAGGCCAAAGGAAAGAGGATTGTTGAAGATTGATTATTCGGCCAGCTTGCGTCCTGAACTAGGGGCAGTATCCGATCAAATCCAACTTAATTGGGGAAAATTGGCAGCGATTGAAGTGGAGATTTTAGCTGATTTGTTTGATTATTTTGCCCCGATCCCAAAAAGTGATCTGGAGAAAGTTCCGCAGCTATTCCTCGCACAGAAGGCGATTGATTTGGGAGAGATTTCAGCCAATTCCGTTCAGCGACAGGTAGTTATGCTCACCAATTTGGGAAAAGAGGAATTGGAAATCAGAGAAATTCAAGAGAACTGTGCTTGTTTGGTTATTGAGTATCCAAAAACTACCCTGTTACCGGGTGAAAAAATGGAATTGAACTTGGTTTTCAATCCCATTGGACGGAAGGGAATTGACCAGCGAAATATTTACATTTTCTCAAATGACCCGGTTAATCCAGTGCAGTTGCTAGTTTTGAAAAGTCGAATAGACTAGTAGTTCTTTTGAATATTTTCCATCTATTTGATTAAACTAATACTTTTTTAAATTAAATTAACCCATTGAATACCAATTTACTAACAACATAATGTGTGCATACCCATTTTCGAAATTAGCAACTGCTTTAGGTTTGGTTTTAAGTCTTCAGGCAGGACTCTCCCCAGGTAGCTGGGCCCAGAATGTTCCCTATTCAGGTGAGCGAATCGTAGTGATTGCTGATGGAAATGAACACGACAAGGGGGATTGGGCAGCAACGCCACTGTCTTTGGCGGTGTTGGCAGCAAAGGAAATCCAAGATCAGGTGGTGGTCTATGCTTTCAGTAGTCATACTTGGGGTTCAAACAAAAGCCATGCAGGATCCGATGCACAGATGCGCGAAAGTGCTTTTTTGGGAGCTCGGAATTTTGGCTTTAAAAAGACAAAGTTTATCGAAGCGGTCAATGCACCAAACTATGCAATCATCGAAATTACCTCTCAAATCAATAAAAGTTCATCCAAAAACCCATTGGTAATTCTTGTTGCTGGTCCTATGGATATTATCGGTACAGCTTTAGGCGAGGCAGATTCCACCAAGCTCAAGCATATTCGCATCATTTCTCATTCGATCTGGGATCAACAGCATGCGGATAGCCCTGAGGAAGGGGAAACGCATAAAGGTTGGACCTGGGAGAAGATTAGAGAAAGTTACCAAGGAAAAGGATTGGAATTGATCGCTTTACCTGAATTAGGTGAAGGAAATTTTAAGGGACCTCTAAGCGCGTATTCTTGGTTAAATGATTCTTCGAAAAAGGAGCCGAAACCTTTTGAAAAGGGATCTTGGCAATGGCTTTTCAGTCGTATTGAAGCTGCTACAACTGGCGAAGAAGTCAATCCTAGGGATGTGGGATTGCTGCTCTATTTACTCACAGGTAAGTCGAATTCATCTATTCAGGACCTACGCGGGATTCTTGAAAACCCGAGTAAGTGGGACTAAAAAAGAGTACCCCGTTTTCGGGGCACTCTTTTTATACCAATTTGTTCATTCAGATTCCTTATTTGAAAGCTTGAATTCCTGTAATCTCGTTTCCTAAAATAAGCAGGTGGATGTCATGGGTACCCTCATAGGTAAGCACGGATTCCAAATTCATCATGTGTCTCATGATGGGATATTCTCCAGTGATGCCCATACCCCCATGAATCTGGCGTGCCTCGCGGGCAATGTTAATCGCCATTTCCACATTATTTCTTTTGGCCATGGAGATGTGAACTGTCTTTGCAGTGCCTTCATTCATCATTTTACCTACTTTCCAGGCCAGAAGCTGCGCCTTGGTGATTTCGGTCAGCATTTCTGCTAATTTTTTCTGTGTCAACTGGAATCCAGCAATTGGCTTTCCAAATTGAATTCGCTCGGCAGCATATCTCCGTGCAGATTCGTAGCAATCCATCGCAGCACCGATAGCACCCCAGGCAATGCCAAAACGGGCAGAATCGAGGCACATCATGGGAGCTCCCAATCCGGATTTGTTGGGCAATAGATTTTCTTTAGGAACCTTTACATTGTCAAATACCAATTCACCGGTACATGATGCCCGAAGGGACCATTTGTTGTGCGTTTCGGGTGTGGAAAAACCTTCCATTCCGCGTTCTACAATTAGGCCATGTATTCTTCCTTCTTCGTTTTTGGCCCATACCACTGCGATATCAGCTTTTGGGGAGTTGGAGATCCACATCTTAGCACCATTGAGCAGGTAGTGGTCTCCCATATCTTTGTAGTTCGTGGTCATACCACTCGGGTTGGAACCGTGGTCGGGCTCGGTCAATCCAAAGCAGCCCAAAAGTTCACCAGAGGCGAGTCGAGGCAAGAATTTTTTGCGCTGCTCCTCGGTGCCAAATTTATAGATAGGGTACATCACTAAGGATCCTTGGACTGAGGCTGTGGATCGCATGCCTGAATCCCCACGCTCGATTTCTTGCATGATCAGGCCGTAGGAAATGTAATCTAAACCACCGCACCCGTATTCGACCGGGAGCTGGGGACCGAAGGCACCTACCTCACCAAATTTTTTGACGATTTCATAGGGAAAATGAGCTTTTTGAGCCCAATCTTCGATGTAAGGAGAAATTTCTTTTTTTACAAAATCACGGATGGAAGAGCGGATCAACTTTTGCTCTTCAGTCAACAGGTCATCCAGATCCAAAAAATCTACCCCGTCAAACTGGTCTTGCTTTAGTGATTTGTGGATGGCTTGGGTCTCCATAGTTTATTTGGTTTATTAATTGGAATCGCTCACATTTGCCTGTGCTTTTGTGCGTCAATTCTGCTGTGAAATTAAGCAGAAAGGTGCTGAAAAAACTACCTTTTTAAAAAAAATACGCATGCCTGATTCCCAAATAGACCCAAAGATTTTAGCCAAGATTGACCTTCTTCAAGAAAAATTCAAGGCCTCAGGGCAAGACATGCTTTCTTACTTGGAAGGCTTGCTGTATGCAGATTACCTTACTTACTGGGAGTACATCAATTTAGATACCTTACTTTCTTTGCAGCAGCCCAAGACGAGTTTTAAGGATGAGAAGATCTTCATTATCTACCATCAAATTACTGAGCTTTATTTCAAACTTATTGTCTCAGAATTAGAACAAATCTCGGATCAGAAACCCCTTTCCGAAGAATTTTTCAAAGCGCGACTGGAGCGGGTGCTGATGTATTTTGATCATTTGATCAGTTCCTTCGCCATGATGTGGAAGGGGATGGAGAAAGAACAATTTCTAAAATTTAGAATGTCTCTTTTGCCTTCCTCCGGATTTCAAAGTGCGCAGTTTCGAGAGATTGAACTGATGTCTACTGATGCTTGGAATCTGGTGGCAGTGGCTAAGCGCACACAGTTTGGTGCTACTTCTTCTGCAGAAGAGCTCTTTGAAAACCTGTACTGGCAACAAGGCGCCATCGAATTGGCTACCGGTCAAAAAACCTTGACCTTAAAGAGTTTTGAGGCCAAATATGGAAAGCACCTGATGGAGTTGATTGAAGCATACAGCGGAAAAAACCTTTGGAAAAAATACTTGGAGCAGTCCAATCCCTCTGCTGAACTCAAAGAATTTATGCGTCAGGTGGATCTCAAGGCAAATGTATTTTGGCCTTTGGCGCATTACAAGTCTGCCGTTCGCTACTTGCAGCGAGATCCGGTGGATATTGCTGCTACTGGGGGCACCAACTGGCAGAAGTACTTACCTCCTCGCTTTCAGAAGGTTATCTTTTTCCCCGAGTTGTGGACGGAGTCCGAAAAAGAGGACTGGGGTAAAGGCTGGGTTGTGAAGGAGATTTTTGGAGATGAAATTCAAAAGGGGGATGATTAAATAATAAATTCTTAACAGCCTAAACTGAACCTTATTGCCTTGTTTTCTTAGCTTTAACACAGTTAAAAAAACAAGTAATGAAGAATCCTCGACTCCTTGTACTAGGCCTTCTATTTTTGACCCAAGCGACTATAAGTCTGGGTCAAAATAGGAAGATTGACCGAATGGCCTTCGGTTCCTGCAATCGCCAAGATGCCCCCCAACCCCTTTGGAAGCCAATCTTAGCAGATAAACCGGATCTTTGGATTTGGATGGGGGACAATATCTATGGGGATTCACCTGTGATGGATACCCTCCGTGCCAAGTATAGCCGACAAAATGCCAATCCAGATTACCAGCTTTTGAAAGCCAGCACGCCATTGATTGGTATTTGGGATGATCACGATTATGGCATCAACGATGGAGGCAAGCACTTTGCCCAGAAAAAAGCTTCGCGAGATGTAATGTTTGATTTTTTGGCGGTTCCTGCTGATGCACCCGAACGGAAGCAGGAGGGAGGCTATGCTTCCCATACCTATGGGGAAGGGAATCAACAAGTAAAAGTGATTTTGCTTGATGGCCGCTATTTTAGAGATACGCTTACACGAGTAGATCGAGTCTATCAAATCAATTCTACAGGGCAGATTTTGGGAGATGCTCAATGGAAATGGCTCGAAAATGAACTAAAGACGAGTACCGCTCGGGTCAACTTTATCGTATCTGGAATTCAATTCTTGCCTACGGAGCATGCTTATGAAAAATGGGCAAATTTTCCCAAGGATAGAGAAAAATTGCTAGACCTAATTGCCCGATCCGGAGTACAAACTCCTATTTTGATGAGTGGAGACCGCCACATTGCAGAGATCATGAAGTTGGAAGATGCTCGGTTTCCGGGTGGACTTTTTGAAGTGACTTCAAGTGGTCTTACCCATACCTGGAATGGGATTGCGGAAGAAAAAAACAGCTTTCGGGTGAGTGACTTGATTGCTAAGCTCAATTATGGCTTGGCAAGTTTTGATTGGGCCAAGGATGAAGTGCTAATTGAAATCAAAGGGGAAAATGGGAGCATCTATGCCAAACAAATCATTCAATTAGCTAAAACAAGTAATTAACCATCGCATGTTTAAAAGAAGAGATTTTATTAAAAGCTTAGGCTTAACCACAGCTGCTTACTTTACTCTTGGTGAAGATGCCATAGGAGAAGTTCAAAAAAACCAAGCCGCAGCAGGCCTTCTTGGATTTTACCCTATACGCATTCGCGGAAAAGTTTTTTCTGGTGGTAAGGGTATTTCTAATGTGGTGGTGTCTGATGGTCGGGTTGTGGTAAAAACCAATGAGAATGGTGAATACGAACTGATTTCAGGGTCAGACCGTGAATTTGTATTTGTTTCCCAACCCTCAGGCTTTGAAATCAAAAAATTGCCCAATGGTTCATCCTCAATTTTTAAACAAATTGAAAAAACGGGAAAGGACCTTACGTTCAATTTTGAGTTGGTAAGAACAGGCTCATCTGATGAGGCACACCATTTTTTGCTTTTATCGGATACACAAATTCAAAATGAGTACGAGGCCAATCAATTATTGACTGTGTCTGTACCCGACGTCGTTAAAACAATTCAATCGTTGAATGATCCCAATGCCTTCGGTATTGGTTGTGGGGATTTGGTTTTTGATAAACTGGAGCTTTTTAAGGAGTACAACCAATCCATCCAATCCTATGATATTCCATTTTTTCAGGTAATGGGCAATCACGACATGGATTTTGGTGTGCGGTCGGACGCCTGGACTGGAACTACCTTCAAAGGACATTTTGGCCCAACCTATTATTCTTGGAATAGGGGAGAAATCCACTATGTGGTGTTGGATGATGTATTCTATTTGGGTGCAGGGACAAAATACATTGGTCATTTGCCTGAGGAACAATTGGCTTGGTTGGAGCAGGACCTTTCATTTGTGGAAAAGGGTCGAACGGTGGTCATTTCCCTCCACATCCCAACCTATACTGGAGCAGTAACTCGCTATCCCAAAAATGATACGCTTGGAGGAACTGTCAGCAATAGAGAACATTTGTACCGAATGTTGGAAGGATATCAGGTACATATTCTTTCGGGTCACACTCATTTTAATGACAACATGATCCAGGGAAATATTTACGAACACTGCCACGGAACGGTTTGTGGTGCCTGGTGGTCAGGCCCAATTTGCCACGATGGTACACCCTCAGGATATGCAGTCTATGAGGCTTCTGGTTCTGAACTCCGTTGGAAATACAAAGGAACAGGCATGGACATCACCGAACAATTCCGTGTTTACCCCAAAGGCTATCAAACTGATTTTCCGGATCATTTCTCCATAAATTGCTGGAATTACGACCCCAAATGGGAAATCTCCTGGTATGAAAATGGAATTAAGGTGGGAGCGCCTAAAAAAATAGTAACGGTAGACCCTTGGAGTGTCGAATTGCACACTGGTCCAACCCTTCCTGCAAGAAGAGCTTGGGTGGAGCCCCAATTGACCGATCACTTATTTTTCTTTCAACCCAATTCAACCGAAAACCTAGTGGTTGAAGTAGTTGATCGATTTGGAAATAAGTATACGAAGAGAATATAAGTTCTCTTCGTATCTTTCTTTACCAAGCGATACCGTAATCGTCGCCATAATTACTTGCGCCACCCCAGAAGCTGCCATGCTTCCAATCAATCCAGATTGCGGTTAGAGGACCAGAAGTTTTGTTCCAAAACTCCATGTTATAGCCTCGTTTGAGCAGATCTCGTCTTATCCATTCTGGGGTATCTTCCCGGAGCGTAATCGCTCCAGGTCGAATTTCATGATCTCCAAAACTACTTTGCATCTGGTAAGAGTTGAAGTTTGGTGCTTCTACCGCTTCCTGCACATTCATGTCAAATTCTACCACATTCAAAAAGAATTGCAACAAGTTTTGATCTTGTGAATCGCCTCCCTGCACTGCAAAGGCAAGGTAGGGCTTGCCCTCCTTCAAGGCCATGCTAGGAGTAAGGGTTACGCGTGGTCGTTTTCCAGGTTCAGGTAAGTTGTAGGGATTGAGATTTTCATCCAAGACAAAGCTTTGCATCCGCTGGGAGAGCCCAACACCTGTATTTCCTGCAATCACGGCGGGTATCCATCCTCCTGAGGGGGTGACAGAGACTACCCAACCTTCCGCATCAGCTGTCTCCACCGAGGTAGTGCCACTCTGGAAATCAGCCAAAAATTTAGCGTCTACTTGGTTTGAAATTTCAGCAGGGCTAAGCGCTGCAATTTTCTCCTTGTTTTTGTTCAATAGGTTTAGGTAGGGATTGCTTCCACCTTGAAATGGATAAGGATCACCTGCACCGATTGTAGGGTTGTTGATAGAACCGATCAACTTGGCTCTTTCTTTCGCATATTCTTTGGAGAGCAGGCCTTTCATCGGCGATTTGATAAAAGCCGGATCACCGTAGTAAAAATCCCGATCCGCAAAGGCAAGGCTCATGGCCTGGTAGACGGTATGAATGTAGGGTGTGGAGTTGTAGCCCATGGATTTGAGGTCAAAATTCTCCAAGATATTTAAGGACTGCAGCAAAGCGGGCCCTTGGGTCCATTCCTGCATTTTGTACACATCAATTCCCCTGTAGTTGACCTGAAGGGGCTCTTCAATTTTCACCTTCCAGTTGGCCAAATCCGATTCTGTAAATAATCCTCCTTGCTCCCGTGTGCCGCGTACAATTTCCTTGGCAATGTCGCCTTTGTAAAAGCGATCGTAGGCCGCGTAGATGGCTTCTTTCCGTGATTTTTTAGCCTTCAATGCTGCACGTTCGGTTTCTACCAATTTGAGTAGCATTTGGTATAGATCCTGCTGAATGAAGATTTCCCCTGCCTCTGGAGCCTCTCTTTTTTCACCTAGGTGGGGGAGGAATACTTTCTTGGAATAAGGCCATTCTTTGATTCGTGACTTGTTGTTCTCGATGGCATTGGCAGTTTGCGCTTCTATGGGATAGCCCAAGGCGAGGTCCATGGCGGGTTGGAGTACCTGTTCCAAACTTAGGGTGCCAAACTCGGCCAGCATGGTCATAATTCCTCCAGGGGTACCTGGGGTAGTGGCGGCTAAAGGACCAAATTGCGGAGGGTAATCCATTCCCTGACTCTTGTAAAAATCTACTGTAGCACCTGTTGGGGCTACACCCATCGCATTGATGGCAATTACTTTCTTGGTGTTTGGATTGTAGATCAATGCCTGCGTTTCTCCACCCCAGGAAAGCACATCCCACATGGTGGATGTGGCGGCGATCATGGCACAGGCTGCATCTACTGCATTGCCACCTTTTTGAAAGACCATGGCCCCAGCTGTTGCCGCAAGTGGCTTGCCAGTGATGGCCACCCATTTTTTACCGTGAAGAATGGGACGATTGTTAGGAGTGGTGCCAGCACCTAAACCAGGTAGTCCTTGGGAGAATGCTGAAAACGATACTAAAAGACAAAAGAAGAGCGCCAATTTTTTCATATGCGAATAGAAAGATGGGTTTGAAATGAGTTCCAAGCAGGAGAGAACTGCCCTGTCTTTAGCAGCGTAGTTCTTTCCTTGAGGGATTAACTTAAGCAATCAATATACTTGGAATTTGGGCAGGGATACAAACTTCTTTGCACCAATGGTATTTTT
>CAMBMU010000005.1 GCA_945868725.1 Spirosoma fluviale | reverse complement strand
AGAACTCAAAGAAAGCCTGAAAAACCAAGGGCAGATCTCACTATTTCCAACCTAGGGGCTTACTTTTCAATTCAATTAAAAAAAGTGCTCAAAATTTATCAATTCAAACAATTCGCACCTAAGATAGAATTTAGTCGGACACTAGTGATAAAAAATTAACTCCACTTTGGCTTAATTTAGTGGACCTGCCTAAAAAAAAGTATTTTTACCATCGCAAAAAAAAGTTCACCTAACCCCTAATATGGATAATTCAATTGGTCATCCGGATAATTTAATAGATCATCCCGGCATCATTATCGGATTTACAGTAGTCGTAATTATTATGTTGCTGCTCGATTTGGGCATCTTCAATAAAAAAAATCACGTCATTTCGAATCAAGAAGCAGCTATCTGGTCTATAGTCTGGATCGGGCTCTCCATGGTTTTCAGTGTTTTCATTTACATCGTTACTGCTGAGGCCTCAGGATTAGAAAAATTCTCTCAGTACCAAGCAGCCTATTGGATAGAAAAAGCACTTTCTGTAGATAATTTATTTGTATTCATTCTCGTCTTTGGCTATTTCAATGTTCCAAGAGAGCTCCACCACAAGGTTCTTTTTTGGGGAATTATAGGGGCCTTACTCATGCGGGCCATCTTTATTTTTGCAGGTGTAGGACTCATTAACTTGACTTTTTTGCCAGAAATGAACCTATTTGGCCAAGATGTAAAAATCAATGCAGTACTGACCATTTTCGGATTCTTTTTGATCTATGCAGGCATCAAATCTTGGTTTGCAGATGATAAAGACGACCACGAAAAAGATTTTAGCAAAAGCCCCGGAGCTCAGCTAATCTACAAACTGTTTAAGGTAAGCAAGGAATACAATGGAGGAAAATTTTTCACCTTCGAAAATGGGGTAAAAATGGCTACCCCTCTCCTAGTTGTAGTCGCTGTAATCGAGTTTACCGACTTAATTTTTGCAGTGGATTCTATCCCTGCCATTTTTGCCATTGCACCAGATGATCCCTTCATTCTCTACACTTCAAATATTTTTGCTATCCTCGGCTTACGATCCTTGTACTTTCTGTTAGCCAATTTTATACACATGTTTAGCCGATTGAAGTTTGGCTTGGCAATCATTTTGTCTTTCATTGGCTTCAAAATGATCATTGCTCCCTTCTACCACATCTCTTCCCCACTTTCACTTTCAGTGGTAGGCAGTATTTTAATCCTGTCGGTAGCAGCATCCATACTCTTTCCAGTTAAGGAATCTGCATCATAAATACATAAAAATACCCCCAATAAGTGTCTAACTTTTTGGGGGTACTTTAAAATTGGTCTATTTTTTAGTATCCTAAAGTCTTCAGCATACTTTCTTCCTTTTGATCGCTGGCAAACAGCCAATGCTTCACCTGCCCATTTTCATCCCGATCAATCAATACGTGTTTCGGTGCTGGAATCAGGCAATGCTGAATGCCTCCATAGCCGCCTAGTGATTCCTGGTAAGCACCGGTATGGAAAAAGCCAATGTACTGCTGCTTCTTTTCAACTAATTTGGGAAGGTAGATATTGAACTGGTGTGCTTCTGAATTGTAATAATCCATGCTATCACAAGTCAAACCGCCCAAGGAGATATTGTGATACTCTTCCTCCCAGTTATTTACAGCGAGCATGATGTATTTCTGGTTGAGTCCCCAGCTATCTGGCAATTGCGTGATGAAGGAACCATCAATAATGTACCACAATTCCTTATCATTCTGAAGCTTCTCCTCCAAAATGGAATACAATACAGCCCCACTTTCTCCAACAGTGTAGCTTCCAAACTCCGTGAAAATATTTGGTTCAGTGGTATTGTTTTTGGCACACATCCACTTGATATTTTTTACGATCTGATCTGCCATGTATTGGTAATCGTAGTCAAAAAAGACGTTGGTTTTGATTGGCCAGCCCCCTCCAATGTCCATGGAGTCCAAACTCGGTGCTACCTGCTTCAACTCCACGTATTTTTGAATAAATCGGGTCAGTTCAGACCAATAGTACCCCGTATCCTTAATGCCTGAATTGATAAAGAAATGCAGCATTTTAAGGCTGACTTGTGGGTTGTTCTTAATTTTTTCCTCATACAAGGAGATGATATCGTTGTAGCGAACTCCTAATCGAGAGGTATAAAAGCCGAATTTGGGTTCTTCATCCGAAGCAATACGAATTCCTACCTGAAAAGGAACGTTGACGTGCTCTAAGTAATAATCTATTTCAGTGAGGTTGTCCAGAATAGGAATGCAATTGACAAAGCCATCATTGAGTAGCTCGGAGATGTACTGCTTGTATTTCTCCCGCTTAAAGCCGTTGCAAATGATATAGGTATCCTTCCGGATTTTTCCTTTGGCATACAAGCTCCGCACCAAAGGAATATCGAAGGTGGAGGAAGTCTCAATATGAATGTCATTTTTTAAAGCCTCATCCAGAACAAAGCTGAAATGCGAAGATTTGGTACAGTAGCAATAGGTATACTTCCCTTGGTAGTTGTGCGTCTTCATCGCATTCCCGAAGAAGGTCTTCGCATGCTGAATGTTTTCTGAAATTTTGGGCAGATAGGTAAGCTTCAATGGAGTACCATAGGTCTCAATAATCTCCATTAGGTTTACCCCGTTGAAGAAAAGCTGCTTGTCTTCCACCTTAAACTCTTTAGTTGGAAAATCAAAGGTTTGCTGAATCAAATCAATGTATCTATTCATCTACCAAAATGGGCTAAGGATTGAAATAAGGGTGCAAAAATTGCGCTTTTATTGACGCTTACCAAAGTTTTGATCCACAAATTCATAGCCTATTTTTAATTTTAAAAAAGGAGATCTTTTGGATCACAGTAAAACAGCCACAAACTCCAATTGAGTAACGCTAATTCAAAAATTAATTCTTCCCCGTTTGTAAGGATCTGAAGGAAACAAAATTGTTTTGGACACAGAAATCTCCGCTTATTGCGGGCATTTCTGTAGATTTACAAGAAGAAAAAAACCCAACTATACCCTAGCGATGCGTAAGATTAAATTGGTAGAAGTTCGTTCCGAAATTGCTGCAGGCACCCGAGGTGCAAGCTTGGGAGTGGATGCGCTCAAGATTGCTAGCCTAGACAAAAAGTCAAATTTTTTCTCGCAATTCGAACCTATCAGCGTACCCGATGCGAATAACTTTCTTTGGAAAGGCAATAAACATACGTATGCCAACTACATTGATGGGGTGTACCAAGTCGTTAAGAATGTCGCCTCTACGATTGAGTCCCTGCGATTAGAAATGAAATTTCCTATCGTTTTAGCCGGTGACCACAGCACGGCGGCAGGAACGATCATGGGGATCAAAGGTGCCCATCCTGACAAACGGTTGGGCGTAATTTGGATCGATGCACATGCGGATCTGCATACACCCTACACTACACCATCTGGAAACATGCACGGCATGCCTCTTGCAATGGCTGCGCACTTGGACAACCTTGACTGCCAAATCAATCAGCCTTCACCAGAAACTTGTGCCTATTGGGATCGAATCAAAAAAATTGGTGGGGATTCCCCAAAAATTGACCCAAGAGACATTGTCTACATTTCGGTACGTGATACGGAGGATCCAGAAAATTCACTGATAGAGAAGTTTGGAATCCTAAATTTCACCACCGAAATCGTCCGGCAAATGGGAGTTCTTGAAGTTGCCAAACGTGCATTGGAGCATCTAAAGGGTTGTGATCAGCTGTATATTTCCTTCGATGTAGATAGCCTGGACCCTTCCATATCGCTCGGAACAGGGACTCCTGTACCCAATGGCTTGACTGTAGAAGAAGCCATTCAACTGAATGCTGAGCTAATTAAGGACAAGCGCGTATGCTGCTGGGAGATCGTCGAAGTAAATCCAACCCTTGACAGTGAAAATACAATGGCAGAAATTGCATTTGAAGTACTGGAGATTACTACAAAATCATTAGTAAATCATTTTTAAAACCCCAAAAAAAAAGTTTTGAAGGTGTTTTACGCCTACAGTCAAACTAGACAATCCTGACTTTTTTTTTTAATATGAGTAGTAGTGCCACATATTACAGAAGCCGTCTTAAATTTGTCCCACCATGCGAAAGGGAAATGCTACGCAAGTCGATTGAGTGTAGGTTAGTTTAAGTACTTTCTCAGAGTAAACCCCAATACCATGAATTTTCAAGATGCTATCCTAAAAGGCATTCAAGATGCTTTTGCTTCCTGCTTTCAAGTAGCTATTCCTTTGGAACAGCTTAGCTTGGCTCCCACCAAAAAAGAATTTGAGGGCAGCTACACCTTCGTTGTATTTTCCTTTTTAAAGCAATCGCAACTAAGTCCTGAAGCCACAGCTACCCAACTCGGCAATTACTTAAAAACTGAGGTCGCTGCAGTAAAAGATTTCAATGTCGTCAAAGGGTTTTTGAACTTGGTGGTAGCACAAGAAGAATGGATCACCTTATTCAAACAAGTTTATACCTCAACTAGCTTCGGCCAACATCCAAGCAATGGTCAAAAAGTAATGGTGGAGTATTCCTCTCCCAATACAAACAAACCGCTCCACCTAGGTCACTTGAGAAATAATTTTCTAGGTTATTCAGTTGCTGAGCTTCTCAAAGCTTCTGGATACGAGGTCGTTAAGGCAAATTTAGTCAATGACCGAGGCATCCACATCTGCAAATCCATGGTGGCTTATCAGCACTTTGGTCAAGGTGAAACTCCAGCATCCTCTGGACTCAAAGGAGATCACTTGGCTGGTAAGTATTATGTATTATTTGACTCCCATTATAAAGAGCAGCAAAAAGAGCTACTAGCTGCAGGTCAGTCGGAAGACGAAGCCAAGAAAAATGCCACTCTCCTACTCGAAGCACAAGAAATGCTCCGGAAATGGGAAGACCAAGATCCGGAAGTCCTTTCCCTTTGGAAAAAGATGAATGACTGGGTGTATGCAGGTTTTAATAGCACCTACCAACGGATGGGTGTTGACTTTGATGCCAGCTATTACGAATCCAACACCTACCTTCTAGGCAAAGACATCGTGGAAGAAGGATTAGCCAAAGGCGTATTTTTCAAAAAGGAAAATGGATCCGTATGGGTAGACCTTACCGAAGAAGGCCTAGACGAAAAACTCGTGTTACGAGGAGATGGCACTTCGGTTTACATCACCCAAGACATGGGCACTGCAGATTTAAAATACCAGGATTACCAGATCAATAAATCTGTATATGTTGTTGGAAATGAGCAAGATTACCACTTTGATGTCTTGTTCAAAATCATGCGGAAACTAGGGCGTTCCTATGGACCTGGACTTTACCACCTCTCCTATGGCATGGTAGACCTTCCAACTGGCAAAATGAAGTCACGGGAAGGAACGGTAGTGGATGCGGATGAATTGATGGAAGAAATGGTAGCTACTGCAGCGCACCACACCAAGGAACTTGGAAAGATTGAAGGATTTACGGAGGCCCAAGCGACAGAATTGTATGAAATGCTCGGAATGGGTGCCCTCAAGTACTTTTTGCTTAAAGTGGATCCTAAAAAGCGAATGCTCTTTAATCCACAGGAATCCATTGAATTCCAAGGCAACACAGGTCCATTTATTCAATATTCCCATGCTCGAATTGCGGCAATTTTAAGAAAAGCCGAACAAATTGGGGTTGACCTTTCTGTCGAAAGTTTTGCGAACCTTACCGAACTTGCAGAGACTGAGTCGATCCTGATTCAACTATTAAATGATTTTGAGCGGAGAATTAAATTAGCTGCTGAGGACTATTCACCTGCCGTTCTAGCTCAATACTTATTTGACCTAGCCAAAGAATACAATAGATTCTATGCAGATCTTCCTATATTCCATGAGAAAGACCAACAACTCCAAGCATTTCGAGTTGCGCTTTCTTTGCAAACCGCCAAAACAATCAAAAGAGGAATGAGTTTGTTAGGTATACAAGTTCCCGAACGAATGTAATTATGAAAACAATCCTATTATCACTCAGCGTAGCCTTATTAGCTTGTGGTACGACCTTAGATCGGCCTACAGATAAGGCAAGTTTACACCCAGAATACGACCAAACTATGGAAAGCTCATTTTATGAATTCAAAGTCAAAGACATCAATGGTCAGGAAGTAGATTTCACTTCATTCAAAGGCAAAAAATTGCTCTTGGTGAATGTAGCTTCCAAGTGCGGGTATACGAAGCAATATGCGCAGCTCCAAGAATTGTATGCGCAGTATGGCAAGGATATCTTGATTCTTGGATTTCCAGCAAACAACTTCGGTGGTCAGGAGCCAGGCACCAACGAGGAAATCAAAGAATTCTGCTCTACCGAATTTGGGGTTACCTTCCCAATGTTTGAAAAACTTTCAGTAAAAGGTTTTGACAAACATCCCTTGTACCGTTGGCTGTCAGATGCTAGCCTCAATGGATGGAATAACCAAGAGCCAAGCTGGAATTTCTGCAAGTACTTGATCAATGAAAAGGGGGAGTTGGTTAAATTCTTTCCTTCTTCTGTAAAACCTATGGATGAGGAAATTTTAAGCCTTATCAAGTCCTGATTAGCCCTTTTCCTTGAAAAGAAGCATTCAATCAAAAAAAGAAGCCTGGCTGCATGCAGTCAGGCTTCGTACCTTACCCTTGGCCCTAGCGAGTATTTTTGCGGGCTCTTTTTTGGCCCAATGGCAAGGAAGCTTTCGTTGGGAGGTCTTGATTTTAGCTTCATTCACCACGATATTTCTTCAGATACTTTCCAACCTCGCAAATGATTACGGAGATAGTATTCATGGTGCAGATTCATCAGAACGTACAGGCCCAATAAGAGCGGTGCAGTCTGGTGTAATTACTCTTCAGGAAATGAAGCGCGCCATGGTTCTTTTTGGAGCCTTATCACTGCTTTCAGGAATCCTGCTCATCTACATTTCACTTCCAGATTGGCGGTATTTTTTAGGGTTCTTTGCCTTAGGCATCGCTTCAATCTGGGCAGCAATTCGCTATACATCGGGTAAAAATCCATATGGATACGCAGGATTAGGAGATATTTCGGTTTTTCTATTTTTCGGATTGGTTGGAGTATCCGGCACCTACTTTTTGCATTCGTTACAAGCCAATCCGCTAATTCTTTTGATTGCCTTGTCTTTGGGATGTTTTAGCACAGCTGTTCTAAATATCAACAACATCCGAGATATTGACTCAGATCGTCTCGCTGGAAAATTATCCATTCCTGTACGCATTGGACGTAAGAACGCAATCCGGTACCACTGGACTTTGATGGTGCTAGGCAATGTTAGTTTGGGCTTTTTTGCATTGCTAAATCAAACGTATATGCCACTCCTGGCTTTTTTTGTGCTCCCTTGGATGATCAGCATCAGTCAAGGAATCCAATCTGCCAACAGCGCTGCTGAAATCGATCCCTACCTCAAAAAAATGGCATTGAGCACTTTAATATGGGCCCTTCTTTTTGGATTTGGGCTAGTCCTGGTTTAAAAGCTGACAAAAGTCCTATTCTAGCCGTCTTGTTCCAATTAACTTGACTGAATAAACGCTAGAACTCATGATCCATAACCGTGTTCCCTTTCAGATTACAAAATGAGCATCAATACCCCTGGAAACTTTACCACAACGAGAGCTGCTCAGCATAGGCTGGATAAATTTATCCATCGATTCAAGTTTGAGCAGGTGCAACCCGAGATTTACAATTCACTTTCCAAAGAAGCTGGAATTCTTGAGTTTGCTGACGATATTGGTGCAGATTTGATTGCGATGGCTACCCATGGAAGAACAGGTATCCTGCATCTCCTTACAGGAAGCATTGCAGAGGATGTGGTAAACCACTCCAAACGACCTGTTTGGACCTTAAGGGCAACACCTCACGCAGCTTAAACTTAAGACATGTTATAAATTTCATGAGCAAAAAAAATAACGATTGGAAAATGAGAGACGGTATTGTTTTCTCTACTGCTGATTCATTTGACTACCAAGTTGGTAATAATGAGTCCCAAGAAACCCTACCTCCTTCCCAACAGAAACTGAAAGTAGTATTGGATAAAAAATCTAGGGCGGGTAAGCAAGTAACCCTGGTTGAGGGCTTTGTAGGCACGGAAGATGATCTCAAGGAAATGGGCAAGCTCCTCAAAAATAAGTGCGGTGTGGGAGGATCTACAAAGGATGGGGAAATATTGATTCAAGGTGATCATCGCGATAAAGTTGTACAGGTCTTGATTCAGGCAGGTTATGCTGCAAAAAAGGCTGGAGGTTAAATGTCACCCTACTGGTTGTTTCAACTTCAACTATTTCCTTGGCTTCCTTTTCTAGTTTACCAAGCGAAAAAAGTTCGGAAGTCAAGTCCAAAACTTCAATCTCAATCCCCGCTACTGACTTTGGGTCAAGGAGAAAAGCATGTGGTACTCTTAGGGGAATCCACCGTAGCAGGCGTAGGCGCAAGCTCTGCATCAACTACGCTTGCGGGGAATTTTTTCCGTATTTTTGGGGACACCTATCAGATTGAGACCATCGGAAAAAAGGGATTACGCGTGAAGGAAGCCTTTTCGTTGTATTTAGAGCATAAGAAATTAAGAAGCAGAAAATCAGAAGGCGTTATCCTTTTTTTGGGTGCCAATGATTGTTTCCTTTTGACATCCCCGCAAGTATTTAGACGAGAATTAAATTCCTTGATTCAGCAAATTCAAGTTGCCACGGATACGGAATGGATATACCTAGCAGCAATCCCTCCCGTACACCTATTTCCTGCCTTTTCAGAACAAATAAGGTCTTTTCTTTACAGGCAACGGGAATATTTACAGCGTGAAATGGAGGCAATTGCTGCAAGAATACCTCAGGTGATTTTTCATCAGATCCCTATGGATTTGCAACCGGAATTCTTTTCTGAGGATGGAGTCCATCCTTCGGATTTGGGCTATCAAAAAATTGCCGAATTGGCCATCGAAAAGATGAAGATTTAGCGTACCCTATTCTGGAGCCAAGCTTACTTGGATCCTTCGATATCTTCTACCAGCTCGGCGTACCAGGCCTCACCATATTTTCGAACCAGGGCCTCTTTTAAAAAAGTATAAAGAGGAACTTGAAGGCTTTTCCCTAGTTGGCAGGCAGGATCACAAATATGCCATTTGTTGTAATTGAGCGCATCGTATTGATCGTATTTGGTCACTCGAATGGGGTATAGGTGACAAGAAATAGGCTTTTTCCAAGAAGTTTTGCCATCCAAATACGCTTGTTCTATCCCACACTTCAAAATTCCTCTTGCATCATACAAGGAGTAGGCACATTCCCCATTAGCTCCGAGGGTGGGTGTTACTTTATCTCCATCCGAATCAATAATCCAAGTTCCCTGCGACTCAATCACTTGCCTACCTTCTTCCGTAATGTAGTCCTTTACCAAAGGATAGATCTCTTCTAAAATTTTGGTTTCCTCATCGTCTAGTGGAGCGCCTGAATCCCCTTCCACGCAACATGCTCCTTTGCAAGCTTCTAAGTCACAAACAAAAAAGTTTTCTTTAATGTCATCAGACAGCACCACATTACCAACTAAAATCATAGGGAGTATTTTTCCCAAAGATAAGTAGAATCCCTTCCAAGGTAATCGTACTATGAACACAAAAAAGAACCGCTCCTTTCGGAGCGGCTCAACCCGGCATTATGAAAACAACTATTATTCTGATATTTAACAAAGTACTAGTCAAAAGGTTTTTTTTAATGAATTAAATTTAGCGGAATCGCTACTTTGATTTGGCTGATCACCCCTATTTCCCAAAATTCCCGTACTTTGCAGCGTGCAAGTCGTCTTGCCGCTCTGTCTTTAAACAGGGAGGAAAGTCCGGGCAACAAAGAGCGCCATACTTCCTAACGGGAAGGGCTTTGACTGGTGACGGTCAAAGTACAGCTAGTGCCACAGAAAATAAACCACCTTCGGAAATGGCCAAGACTTGTCTTGCGTCCCTACCGGAGGAAAGGGTGAAAAGGTGGGGTAAGAGCCCACCGCCTCCACAGTGATGCGGAGGGCAGGGCAAACCTTATGGGTTGAAAGATCAAATAAACCTCGGGCAAAGAGCTGCTCGTTCGATTTCTTTTCTTCGGAAAGGAATTCCGAGGTGGGTAGATCGATGGAGTCTTGGTGTGAACCAAGATCGAGATAAATGGCAAGAGCAAGCGCTGCATTCGATTCGTTCGAAGAGAGCATTGCAACAGAACCCGGCTTACAGACTTGCACTTTTTTACTAATTTAACTATGGCAAAAATCTTAATTATCGACGACGAACGCTTTATTCGTGCTTCCCTACGTGAAATTTTGGAGTACGAAAAGTACGAAGTGATCGAGGCCCAAGATGGCGCAGAAGGTTTACAAAAAATCAAAGACGAAGAAGTGGATTTGGTCCTTTGCGATGTAAAAATGCCAATTCTTGATGGTATGGATGTTTTGGATCAAGTGAAGCAGTTGGATCGCTCTCCTCAATTCATCATGATTTCTGCGCATGGCACTATTGAAACAGCCGTAGAAGCAACTAAAAAGGGAGCCTTTGATTTTATTTCCAAACCCCCTGATCTCAACCGATTGCTCTTAACGGTTCGAAATGCATTGGACAAAAAACAGCTAGTCTCAGAAACTAAGGTGCTAAAAAGGAAGCTCTCCAAAAAGTACGATATGGTGGGCGAGTCAGCTGCTCTCCTTCAAGTAAAAGAAACTATTGAAAAAGTAGCTCCAACGGATGCAAGAGTACTGATAACTGGTCAAAATGGTACGGGAAAAGAACTTGTGGCACATTGGGTTCACCAAAAAAGTAAACGAAACGAGGATCCTTATGTCGCAGTAAACTGTGCCGCTATTCCCTCCGAATTGATTGAATCGGAGCTTTTTGGACACGAAAAAGGAGCTTTCACCTCTGCCCACAAGCAGCGAGAGGGTAAATTTGAACAGGCCCATTTAGGGACTCTATTTCTAGATGAAATCGGAGACATGTCTTTACCAGCTCAATCAAAGGTCTTGCGGGCCCTCCAGGAAGGTTTAATCACCCGAGTAGGTAGTGACAAGGACATCAAAGTAGATGTGCGCGTGTTGGCTGCAACCAACAAAGACTTGAAAAAAGAAATCGAAGCCGGGCGATTCAGGGAAGATTTGTATCACAGGCTAAGCGTCATTCTAATCCAAGTACCTGCCTTGAAGGAACGAAGAGACGACATCCCTCTCTTAGTCGAAAAATTTCTCGAAGACATCGCCCAAGAAAATGGCTCTGCCAAAAAGAAAATGACCAAAGAAGCAATGGATATATTAAAAGAATTTCCCTGGACAGGAAATATTCGAGAACTACGAAACGTGGTCGAAAGGCTCGTAATTTTAGGAGAGCCTACGATTAGTCTTGAAGACGTGAAAAAATATGCTGACTACTAAGTCAGCTTTTTTTTAGCCCAATGCTTTTTGAGGTGTACTAACCTTAGAGTAAGCAGGACAGGGTTTACTGGATGCACAAGAAGCAAATGCTAAAAGTGAAATAACTAGCGCTAATGAGGCAAAACGTTTCATAAAATATAGATTAGGTGATTAAAGATGTTTAATAATTTTTTATAAAACAATTACCGCACCAATAAGCTGTAATTCTACTATTACTTAACCAAAAGATTGCAACCTCGAAGTTCAGAATGATCAAATCTCCCCAATACCTCTAGAAAGCCGTGCTCATCCCAAAATCCTATATCTTGAGTTTCAATAAAAGCACAAGAATGAAAATTAGCCAAGTCAATTAAATTTATCCCACCCTGACTACGAGAGGAACGACTGAATGGGTCATTTAGATCACGAAGCATTACCCGCATACAACTTGGAAGTAAGTACTTGCCGTTTCCTTTGGAATAGACCTGAGAAAGTAGCTCAGTCATGCCGTATTCAGAATGGATCTGCTCCACTTTAAAAAAGGCCCGCAATCGTTGATGCACCTCTTCTCGAATCATCTCCTTCCTTCTACCCTTCATGCCCCCAGTTTCCATCACAATTAAGTTGGGAAATCCTTGAAAAACCGCTTGGGATTCAGCTAAATCCAAGAGCGCAAAAGTCACTCCCAAAAGTAGCACTTTTCGCTCTCCATGGGCAAGGGTAGCTAGCTGCTGTAGGAGTTCTTCTTGGTTATACAAGTAAAAACCGGAGGCTTCAGAATTACTTTTACGAATGAAATGACTTGCCATAGCTACCAGGCTACTTCCAGGCCGTTCCAAGTACGCAGGCAGCAAAGCTAGCACATGAAAATCAGACAAGGGACCATACTCTTTTTCAAATAAGCGCTGCGCATGATCGAGATAAAATTCCTCTGACCAAAGCAAATGGGTGCTGGTAATACTCCCTGCAGTGCCACTACTGCTATAAGTTTGGGTGATCGCATCGGTACTTCCACAGAAAACCGAGGCGTCTTTGAAAAATTGAATCGGCAAATAGGGGATATCATCTAGTTTTTGGATGCCCGCAGGGTTAATTTTTCTAGCTTGCAGGTAAGCTCCATAAATGGGGTTGGTTTGGGCTTGAAACTGAACCAACTCAAGCGCAAAATCTTCAAACTGATCCAAAGTCAAGGTTTCCAACCTTTTTGAAAAACTTTTAAATTCCTGCATCGTTTTATATCTTGGGCTCTCCTTTCGGTGCTCTTACCTAGTTTCGAAATGTAAATGTACCTTCATCCATGCGTTTGAAAAACTATTCTTATTTATTGTTTGGTTTTGCTCTGTTGGGATACTCCTGTATCAGCCCGCCGGAGAATTTTCCGAGTACGCCTGAAATTGAGTTTTCAAGTTTGGAATATGTAGGAACTCCTGCACAAGACTCCTTGCTACTAACCCTGAACTTTAAAGATGCAGAGGGAGATTTGGGTTTGTCGGCGACTGACATCAACCCCCCTTTCAACCCGCTCAATTACAAAAAAGATGCAGCAGGAAACTTTATTACCTACTCCAAAAGACCAAGTACTGCTCCACGATACAACCCTATTGATTGGGTAATTGACCCCATTGTAAATAATACCATTTTCAAGGATACGCTCTGGGTTGAAAAAAACGACAATCAATACAATATTTTTGTTCGCTTCTTTATCAAGCGAAACGGACAATTTCGGGAATTCAGATGGCAAGACCCGCCATTCTACTCCACTTTCAATGGGAGATTTCCGAGAATCTTGACCACTGAAGTTGGTCAGGCAGTAGAAGGGAAAATTACCTATCGTATGCTTTCCTCAGGATGGGAGTCCATTTTTAGAAACGACACCATACGGATAGATGTACAAATTCAAGATCGTGCGCTCAATCGCTCAAATGAAGTTTCAAGTGCTTCATTGACCCTGAAGCAGATCACCCGGAAATAAAAAAAGCTAATTTAGACTAGCTTTTTCTTTTACAAGGCTGGATATTTTTTCGGATTGGATTCGTGCATAATCTGATACACTTTCTCTACCACATCCTCTACGCTAGGCTTTGAAAAATAGTCCCCATCCGTAGAGTAAGCGGGACGATGCGCTTGGGCTGCCAAATTTTGTGGAGCAGCATCCAAATAAGAATATACGCTTTGGTTGTCCAAAACTTGCTGCATCATAAAGGCAGTACCTCCTCCTGGGACATCCTCATCCGCAAAGAGAACCCGGTTGGTTTTTTGTATTGATGTACCAATAATGCCTTGCGTATCGAAAGGAAGTAGGGTTTGTACATCTATAACTTCTAGGAATACCCCAATTTCTGCTAGTTCAGCAGCAGCATCCATCACAATTCGACACATACTGCCGTAGGTGACTACAGTTAAATCATTTCCTTCCCGCAGAACTTCTGGAGCACCCATTGGCACAGTATATTGCCCAATATTTTGGGGCATCTGCTCTTTTAAGCGGTAGCCATTCAGACATTCAATCACTAAAGCCGGTTCATCAGACTGCAATAGGGTAGCATACATCCCAGCTGCTTGTGTCATATTCCTCGGGACACAAATGATCATCCCTCTTAGGCTAGATAATATCATGCCCATGGGGGATCCCGAATGCCAAACGCCTTCCAAGCGATGTCCTCTAGTACGCACAATCAGTGGTGCTTTTTGGCCTCCTTTTGTTCGGTAAGTCAACGTAGCCAAATCATCCGAGAGCTGTTGAATACCATATAGGAGATAGTCTAGGTACTGGATTTCTGCCATTGGACGTAGACCTCGCAAAGCGGCTCCAATGCCTTGACCGATAATGGTACACTCTCTAATGCTGGTGTCCATCACGCGCCATTCTCCATATTTTGCTTGAAGGCCTGCAAATGCTTGATTGACATCGCCGATTTTTCCTACATCTTCTCCAAAAGCAAAGAATCGTGGATTGTGCTCGAGCGTATAATCAAAAAATGCTTGTAAAATCTCACGTCCATCCACCATAGGTGAACCCTCATTTACTTGTGCAGGAATAACTTTACAGTGGGAAACCGCATCCTCAGTTTGACTATACAAATGACTATTGTAACGGTCGGAATTTTTCTCCTGAAGTTGGATATACCAATCCCTCAAATCTTTCTTGATTGCTTCTCCCTCAGCGCGAATCAAAAACAAAACTTTTCTAACCGTGCTAACTACATCTTTACGAATCGGATTGATGGTTTTTTTCAAATCATCTGCAAGTTGAATCAATAGGACCTTACGGGAAGATTTTTCGGCTGTACTTCGAATCAACGAAAGCGCCTCTTCAAGTTCCGATTTAATTTCTCGCGAAAATGCCACCCAAGCAGCATCTTTCTGTCGTTTCACCTCGACTTTTACCGCTGCTTCAATCTCATCTAGGTGATCTATAGTTGCAAGTCCAGAAGAGATGATGTATTCCTTAAATTTGAGAATGCAATCCCAATCATTCTCCCATTGCAATCGTTCCTTACTCTTGTATCGTTCGTGAGAACCAGAGGTAGAATGGCCTTGGGGTTGAGTCATCTCCTCAACATGCAGAAGTACAGGAACATGAGATTCTCTTGCCAACTGTCCTGCTGACGCAAATGCTTGCATCAACCCTTCGTAATCCCAACCTTTTACGCGTAAAATTTCAAATCCTTTTTCGGTGTCGGTGCGTTGGAAACCAAGCAATGCTTCTGAAATACTCCCTTTGATAGTATGAAATTCTTGTGGAACTGAAATTCCAAATCCATCGTCCCAAACAGCAACCACCATCGGCACTTGGAGTACACCAGCAGCGTTGAGTGTTTCAAAAAACATACCCTCAGATGTCGAGGCGTTTCCTATGGTTCCCCAGGCTACTTCATTGCCATTGACTGAGAAATCAGTCAGGTCCTTCAATCCCTTGTTTTTCCGAAAAAGTTTGGAGGCAAAAGCCAAACCCAATAGCTTGGGCATTTGAGAAGCTGTTGGAGAAACATCTGCTGCGGCATTGTATTGAGAAGTCAATGATTTCCAGCTTCCATCTTCGTTTAAGAATCTGGTGGCAAAATGCCCATTCATTAAACGCCCAGCGCTGGCAGGATCTGCATCTACATTGGCATGTGCATAGAGTTGCGCAAAATACTGCTGAACAGTTAATTCACCCAAGGCCATCATAAAGGTTTGATCTCGGTAGTAGCCTGCTCTAAAATCTCCCTTTTGAAATGCTCGAGCCATGGCTACTTGGGCCAGCTCTTTGCCATCTCCAAAAATTCCAAATTTGGCCTTTCCCATAAACACCTCTTTCCTTCCTATTAAGGAAGCATGTCTACTCGTTAATGCCCATCTGAAATCCTCTAAAACCTGGTTCTGCTGGATGGTGTACCCCTGCTGCACTTTATCTTGAGATTTTCCCGCCATAGGTTGAATTATCCAATCGTTACTTTTTGGGTTTATTAAAGCCTGTCAAAAATAGACATTAACTGTGGATGTACAAATTTTAAGAAGAGTATTTACCCGTTTTAAATTTGGTATTTTGAGTTATTTTTAAAAATAACAAAATATTATTCTTTATTTTTAGTTAAATACAATTTTTTAAATGAGTGAACCTCTAAATTATTAGGTGTTGATTTTTTGAATCATTTTAAAAAAAAATCGAAAGATTTTTTTAGAATCCCTTCATTTTTAAAATTTAGTGGGGGTTTAAAGGTTAAAAAGGAATAAACTTTTGAAAATTCACTAAAAACAGAATACCTACCAAATAGTATTTCTAACCTAGATGCTCAAACGTATTTTGCTTAGTATCTTTACGCCACTAGTATAAATCCAAATCAACTTAGCCATGATTATAGGCGTTCCTAAGGAAATCAAAAACAACGAAAACCGAGTTGCCCTCACTCCTGCGGGTGCAAAAGAATTAATCAAAAGAGGCCATCAAGTTTATGTTCAGCAAAGTGCAGGACTTGGAAGTGGTTTTTCTGACCAAGACTACAGCGCTGCTGGAGCAAGCTTGCTACCGAGTATCGAAGCTACCTACCAAATTGCGGAAATGATCATGAAGGTGAAGGAGCCGATTGAATCAGAGTACAAGTTGATCAAGCCTAACCAACTTCTTTTTACTTATTTTCACTTTGCCTCGTACGAACCTTTGACCAAGGCAATGGTGGAGAGTAAAGCAATTTGCTTGGCCTATGAAACGGTTGAAAAAGCCGATCGAAGCTTACCCCTACTAGTTCCTATGTCTGAGGTAGCAGGAAGAATGGCGATCCAAAAAGGAGCCAATTACCTAGAAAAGCCGCTTGGAGGCAGAGGAATTTTATTGGGAGGCGTACCAGGTGTACTTCCTGCAAAAGTACTTATTCTTGGAGGTGGTATCGTAGGTACCCAAGCTGCCTGGATGGCTGCTGGATTGGGTGCAGACGTAATCATAATGGATTTGTCTCTTCCTAGAATGCGCTACCTAGCAGATGTGATGCCTGCCAACGTAAAGACCATGATGTCTAATGAGTTCAACATTCGGGAACAGATCAAGCAGGCTGACTTAATTGTAGGTGCAGTATTGATTCCTGGAGCCAAAGCTCCTCACTTGATCACGAAAGACATGTTAAAGGACATGAAAAAAGGTGCTGTTGTCGTGGATGTAGCTGTAGACCAGGGTGGATGCATTGAAACTTGCAAGCCTACCACCCATGAAAATCCTACCTACGTCATCGATGATGTAGTGCATTATTGCGTGGCCAATATGCCTGGAGCTGTACCTTACACCTCTACCCTAGCGCTAACCAACGCCACCCTTCCATATGCCATTCAGTTGGCGGATAAAGGTTGGAAGAAGGCCGCACAAGAGAATGCCGATCTAGTACCTGGTCTAAATGTAATCCAAGGAGATATTGTGTACAAGGCCGTAGCGGAAGCATTTGCTATGCCTTACACTCCGGTTGAAAAATACCTTTCCTAAACGGAAAAGAGGTTTCACGAAAAATCCCATCGAGGCATTCGATGGGATTTTTTATTTTAGATCAACAGTGAGTTAATGGCTGCCGAACGAGTGGATAGAATTATGCTTTTCTGACAAATTCAGACTTCAGGGACATGGATCCAAACCCATCTATTTTACAGTCAATGTTATGATCTCCTTCCACAAGACGAATATTTTTAACTTTTGTCCCTGCCTTGATTGATTTTGGTGCTCCCTTGACAGGAAGATCTTTGACTACCATCACCGAATCCCCATTCGCTAAAACAGCCCCATTGGCATCCTTGACAACCAAGCCTGTGTCAACAATCTCCACTTCTTCACTTGGGTTCCATTCCAATCCACAATCTGGGCAAATCATCAATGCATCCATTGGATAGGTGAAATCGGAATTGCATACTGGGCAAGGTCTTGTGTTTTCCATGGGCGCAATGTAAAAAGATTAAGGCCATTTAGGAGCCACCTACAAAATTCAATCCCTATGCATCCAAAATCGAAAATTAAACTGGGAACTGGAAACCCTATTTATTTTAGGCTGATCCCCTTTCCTAGTTCCAAGAGTTCGACTCCCAATTGCTGTAGGAAACCATACAAAATCGCATCAAACAAAAGTAAAAAAGCCCCTTGAAGTAAAATCGATTTACCAAAGCCAATCCACCTATCCTTCTCCAAGCGTCTCCCTCTTTCGATTAAATAAAGTCCAAGCAAAAGGTAACCAAAGTCCAAGGCTACATTTGCTAGGAGCACCTTTTCAATTTGTTGCTGTGCAACCAAACCCTCCCAAAAATTCATAGCGGCAACTTGGGTTGCCTGCCAAAATCCAAAAACGGCAATGCCCAAGTTTACCACATTCCAATAGGCATTCATTTGATGGAAAGCTTGCCTTTGTCCCTGAGTTCGAAAGCTACCAATTGACCCCAAAAGCAAATTAAGTACTGCCCAAGCCCCCAAGATGAGCATCCCTTGTTGGTTGTAATCCAATCGGATTTGATTGATCCGCTCCAATTCAGCAAATCCCTGAGCTTCTGCTGGCAAGACTGCCAAGATTAAAAGTGGGAGGGTTTGAACTTTAGGGCTGATTCTCATGGATGGTAAACCTGTAATGAGTTATGAAAGTTTGTTAGCCAATAGGATATAGTGTCGTCCAAAGCATTTTGATTCCAAAATAGCAAATCAATAATCCAGCGAATACTTGTATAACTTTTTTTCCAGTGGGTGATAGGAATCTCCTCAAACGGGCCGCAAGAAAGGCTTTCAGAAGATCAATTCCAAAGATAGTCCCTAAAAGAGATCCATAAAAAAGGACCCGATCGGAAAACATCCATGCATTTTTAATAGACACCATGCTGGCAATAGATAACCAAAATAACAAGACAAATGGGTTGATCCCATTAATTCCAAACCCCTTTAAAAAAGCTTTACGCTTCTTTGGAAGAGGCACTACCTGATCCGGATCAGGTAGGGGTACCTTCTTAACTATAAAATTAATTCCAAAGCCAAGTAAAATAAGTCCACCAACGAGACCAAGGTACTTCTCTGCACTTGGAATTTGGGAAAGAAGGTGAACACCTAAGTAAGTAAGTAGTACATACACCAAATCACTAAAGAAAACTCCCATGGCGAGAATTGCTGCTTGCCTAAAGCCATGATCCAAACTAGTAGTGACTAGTGCAAAAAATACCGGCCCAATCATCATGGAGAGAAGCAATCCAAGTTTAATGCCCTCAAAAACCGATTCCGAAATCATTCCAGTCCTTTTTCACTCATAAATTGCTTCCAACTGGCTGCTCGATCACCTTTGAGTACCCTTGGAAACTTATTTTGCCCTCCCTCCTTTCCTTGGAGTCGCATCCAATCGTAAAAAAGGGCGGTTGGCACGAGCGTTAAATTCACTTTCTTGAGCGCATGTTTTCGTTCAATTGCATAATCGTCATTCAAGACTTTCAGCTGCTGGTCAATTAACTTGATTAAAATTTTGGGATCCACAACATCATCTGTACCCACATACCAGTGGTGCCCAAACAAGGAATCATGAGGGACTCCCAAAACTGTAAATTCTTTTACCTGGATTGCAAATTTCTCCGAAGCATGCTCGATTGCTTTGTTCATGTTATCCACGGACAAATGCTCCCCACAAAGACTTAGAAAATGCTTTGTCCTTCCTGTAATCGTTATTTCTGCTTCTTCCTTCGAAATAATGCGAATAACATCTCCTATCAAATATCTCCATGCGCCCGCGCAAGTAGAAATAAGTAAGGCATACTCTTTCCCATCCTCGATTTTTTGGAAAGAGAGGGCCTTTGCGTTGGCCAATAAATTTCCTTCCTCATCAAAATTCTCAGAATTGAAAGGGATAAATTCATAATAAATACCATTGTTTAACACCAAGTGCATGGATTTCCGGTCAGGAAGCGCCTGATAAGCAAGGAATCCTTCCGAGGCGAGGTAGGTTTCAATATAAATTAATGGATGCCCCAAAAGTCGTTCAAATCCTAGTTTGTAAGGTTCAAAAGATACTCCCCCATGCACAAATAGCCTTAGATTTGGCCAGATATCATGAATGGTTTTGAGTTGATACCGATCGATAATTTTTTCTAAAAGCAATTGAAGCCAGGCCGGAACTCCCATAATAATTCCAATATCCCAGTTTGGGGCTTTTTCAACGATTTGATCTAGCTTTTCTCCCCAGTTTCGGTTTCTTGCAATTTTTTTCCCTGGCTTATAAAATCGCTGAAACCAAATAGGAAGTTTACTGGTCGTAATACCGCTCAAGTCCCCTGAAAAATACGTTCCATTAAATTTTAAATCCGTACTCCCACCAAGCATTAAAATTCCTTTGCTAAACATTGAACTGGGTAAATCGTATTTTGATAGCGTTAAAAGCTGCCTTACACCAGTTTTACGAATGGCTTTGATCATAGCATCTGTAACCGGAATAAACTTGGAAGCAGCACCAGAGGTACCCGAACTCAAGGCAAAATAGTTGACTTTTCCCGGCCAAGTGATATTCTTCTTCCCCTCTTCCAATTTGTACCAAAACTCCTCTCGAAGAGAATTGTAGTCGTAAATAGGGACCTCTTGAGCAAAGGAGGAATAAAACTCATCCGAACTACTCTTCAGCTTCCCTAAAACACTTTTAAACTGGTATTTTTTTCCAATCTCAGTATCCGCTGCCTTCAAGAGCAATTTTTTAAGTTGCTCCTTTTGTAAATCCATTGGACTGGCGTATTCTTGCTCAAGACTGTCCCGTAGTCTAATGCCTTTTTTAAGTAAATTACTAAGTATAGCCATATCTTTGTTTAAGGAAACTACTTCCCACTAAGGTCATTAAAATGGATATCAAAGCCAACTTACTTCAAATCAAAAATTCTTTTCATTCAACGGAATGTCAACTGATCGCCGTCAGCAAGACCAAACCTTTGGCCGACCTTCAGGCTGCCTACGCCGCAGGCATCCGAGATTTTGGGGAAAATAAAGTTCAGGAAATACAGACCAAGCAACCTGAGATGCCTGCTGATACCCGTTGGCACATGATTGGCCACCTGCAAAGCAATAAAATCAAATACATTGCTCCCTTTGTCCACTTGATTCATGGAGTTGACTCTTTCAAACTCCTACTAGAAATCGATAAGCAAGGCAAAAAAATCGATCGAGCCATTCCTGTGTTGCTACAGATTCACATCGCTACCGAAGAAAGTAAGTTTGGGTTTGATCAAGAGGAACTGGATGCCATGCTCACTAGCTCCGAATTTGCAAATTTGACTTATGTTCAAGTACAAGGATTAATGGGCATGGCGACCTTTACGGAGGATTTAGATCAGATACGCTCCGAATTTCGAGGACTCAAGCAGCTTTTCGAAGATCTGAAGCATCGCTCACTTCCTTCCTTTGTGACTATGAAGGAACTATCCATGGGAATGAGCGGGGATTACCAGATCGCACAAGAAGAAGGAAGCACCATGGTACGCATCGGGTCAGCCATTTTTGGAGCCAGAAACTATCTCAACCCATGAAAGCAAAAGAAATACTTCAAATCACAGGAATATCTGGAGCCCTAGCAGTGGGTTTGGGGGCTTTTGGAGCGCATGGCTTAGAAGCACTTCTTCTCCAAAATGGTCGCCTTGACACCTTTCAAACTGCTGTAAACTACCATTTTTACCATACCTTGGCGCTGCTAGGTATTGGGATTTTGGCCTTAGTCAAACCGCAATGGAAAGGGTTTGCCCTCCCTACCTGGTGCATGCTAATTGGAATTTTAATTTTCTCTGGCTCTCTTTATGTGCTATCCTTAACCGGAATTACTTGGTTGGGTGCAATCACCCCTTTGGGAGGAATTGCATTTATCCTAGGATGGATTTCGATAGCCTATCTAAGCTACAAAAACCGATAAACGTTTGAAAAAAAATACCCTCCTCTTTCTGATTTTTGTCCTTCTGTGGAAAGTTGCTCCTGCACAGGTTTCTAAAGAATCCCTCAGCATTTTGGAAAACTCATTCGGTGACCAAAGTTTCTTCAATGGACATTTGACCGGATTCATCCTCTATGATCTGGATTCGAAGCAGGTAGTATTTGAAAAAAATAGCCATATCTATCAAATCCCAGCCTCTACCACCAAATTACTAACGCTATATGCCGGCCTTCTCATCTTAAAGGATAGTACTCAAACCTTACGGTACCAATCTTTTGGAGATACCTTAAAAATTTGGGGATCTGGAGATCCGAGCTGGAACTATAAAGACTTTTCCCAACCAGATTTTAAAAAATTCATCGGGACACATTCCGTGATACTTTTCTCGGATGCCAACCAAGTTTCACCTGCTTTCGGCTACGGTTGGCAATGGGACGATTATTACTACGATTATGCAGCGGAAAGAAGTAGTTTGCCTATGTATGGCAACCTAGTTCAAGTCACTAAAGCGGAAAATTCAATTGCGCTTTTTCCCACATCCTTCCAGTCCAAACTGCAACCCTCCACCAAATTTCTTAAAGAGGTGGAGCGGGATTTTCATAGCAATACCTTTTATTTCAATTCAGAAACTTTTGTGGGTAAGGAAACCTATATCCCATTCAAAGCTGACCCTGCCATGGCAGTGGAATTGGCGAGTCAAGAAACAGGTGTTCCCTGGATTTACCGACCCGATTCACTTCCAGCAGATCATAGCCAATGGAGAGCATCAGAATTGGCCCCTATTTTAAAGGAAATGATGTTGGTCAGTGATAATTTTTTGGCAGAACAAATCCTATGGATGGTTTCAGATAAGCTCTTCCAAACCTTGGACAATGAAAGAACTGTAGAGCACCTCCTGAAGACCTCACTTGCTGATCTTCCAGATCAACCAAAATGGGTGGATGGCAGTGGTTTGAGCCGCCACAATTTAATCACACCAAGGTCCTTGATTCGCCTTTTTGAAAAACTACTCGAACTCCTTCCCCAAGATCAACTTGAGGAATATCTGGCGATAGGTGGAAAGTCAGGGACTCTTAAAAACACTTTCCAGGCCGCAGCCCCTTATATTTTTGCTAAAACAGGAAGTATGAGTCACTCCTACAATTTGGCAGGAATGGTGAAAACCAAATCTGGGAAAACCTATGCATTTGCCTTTATGAATTCTAATTTTCCATTTCCCGTGTCTGGGGTGAGAAAAGAAGTGGAAAAAGTAATGCTACAGGTCAGAGATCACTTTTGAAGTAGCCGCCAATTGTTTAAGTTGTCCATTACTTTGAACACCAAAAACTTTCCAGCCCATGAATAAACGTAGTTTCTTGAAGTCCTTAGGCCTTTTAGCAGCCTCAAGCCCCATCCTAGCATTGGATTTTGCAAAAAGCAGCAACCCGCTTCCCCTTTTGCCTATGGCCTTACTTCGTGGTCAAACAGTTGGAATTATCAGTCCTTCGGCAGCTTCTGCAGACCGAATGGAATATACCTTCGCAAAGGAAGCAATGGAGGCAATGGGATTAAAAGTGAAGGTTGGCTCGAATTTTAAAAATCGATTTGGCCATCTGGCGGGTACGGACGAAGAACGTGCTGCAGATATCAATGACATGTTTGCAGACCCAGAAATAAAGGCAATTATCTGCCTACGTGGAGGCTCTGGAGCAGCACGAATCTTACCGCTAATTGATTACGAACAAGTAAAAGCCAATCCAAAACCACTTTTGGGCTATTCAGATATTACTGCACTACACTGCGCACTTCACAGTCAAACTGGATTGATTTCATTTCATGGTCCCAATGGATCGGGTAGCTGGAACAGCTTCAATGCCAACCAATTTCAACAGCTATTTTTCGATCAAAAGTTGCTCAGCTTCAAAAACGAAGTGACCAAAGGAGATGACCTGGTAGCAAAAGGAAATCGAATTCAAACCCTCACAAAGGGGACTGTAGAAGGGAAAATATTAGGTGGAAATCTTACCGTACTCACAGCTTTATCTGGGAGCATTTATTATCCTGATTTTCAAGATTCTATTTTATTTATTGAAGATGTAGGAGAAGATCCTTACCGCATCGATCGGATGATGAGTACACTCAAACTCAATGGCACACTCGGAAAAATAAAAGGCTTTGTTTTTGGGCAATGTTCGGATTGCAAGCCGGGCAGTGGTTATGGTGCTTTCACAGTAGATCAAATCATGGATCAATACATCATACCCTTGAATATCCCTGCCTACATCGGCGCCATGATTGGACATATTCCGAAGCAATTTATAGTTCCCGTAGGAGCTCGTGTACGCTTGAATGCCGACCAAGGCAGCATCACCCTTCTCGAAAAAGTCTTTAGAACCAGCTAAACTCATGTACTCCAATTTTTCATTAGTCCTTCTAGTTTGTATCGCCATGTCTCTTTCACCATTTAGCCAAGCACAGCAAAAATCCTTGAGCTACCTTGCTTTGGGTGATAGCTACACCATTGGAGAAGGAGTGGATATCAGCGATCGTTATCCGATGCAACTGGTCCAAGAATTGAATAAGGCAGCTAAAATACGATTTGCATCCCCGCTAATCATTGCAAAGACAGGTTGGACCGTGGATGAACTGGAAGTAGGCATCCAAGCCACTCCCACAGCAGCTGAGGGCTACGATTTGGTGACCTTGCTAATTGGAGTCAACAACCAATACCGAGGCCGTTCAGTCGAATCTTTTGCGGTAGACTTTGAGAAAATGCTTCAACGCGCTATTTCCTTTGCTCGAGGTAAAAAAGAGCGGGTAGTAGTGCTCTCTATTCCCGATTGGGGAGTTACCCCTTTCGCAGTCAGCAAAGGCGTAGATCCCACCCAAGTAGCCAAAGGAATAGACGACTACAACCAAACAAAAAAAGCAATCTGTGCCAAAAATGGAGTTAAATTCATAGACATCACCACTGAATATCGACTAGCGGGCGCTTTGCCTGAAGGAGTAGTAGCAGATGAACTACACCCCTCTTCACTGATCTATAAAAAATGGATGGAGAAATTGCTTCTTGAAGTACAAAAAATGAATTTCTAAACTAGTTTAAAGTTTCTACTGTAGCTAAAAAGTAAGTCCAAGTTCCAAATTCTTGGATTTTTAGTGCAAGTTCGACAAAGACTTAATTGATATACGATGAAAATTATTTGCATTGGCCGCAATTATGCAGCACATATTGAAGAATTAAAAAATGAAAAACCTGGTCAGCCGGTTGTTTTTCTCAAGCCAGACACGGCCCTCATAAAGGGAGAATCACCATTCTATTATCCCGATTTTTCTACGAATATCCACCATGAGATTGAGTTGGTACTCAAAATATCAAAAGAAGGAAAGTACATCCAACCACAGTTTGCCCACCGTTATTTTGAAGAAATTGGCTTGGGGATAGACTTCACAGCAAGAGACCTTCAAGACCAGTGCAAAGCCAAAGGGTTGCCCTGGGAAATTGCGAAGGCCTTCAACGGATCAGCACCAATTGGGAATTTCAAATCTGTTTCAGAGTTTAGTGACTTAAAAAACATCGACTTCCACTTAGAGATCAATGGAGAAGTCAAGCAAAAAGGAAATACAAGCCTCATGCTCTTTGATTTTGCCACCATCATCTCCTATGTATCTCAATTTTTTACGCTTAAAAAAGGAGACCTAATTTATACCGGCACTCCTGCTGGTGTAGGGCCAGTTCAAACGGGTGACCAGCTGATTGGATTTATTGGAAATGAAAAAATGCTCCATGTTGAAGTTAAGTAAGGTTGCATTTTTAATAGTTCTTGTAAGTCTAGGGCACATTTCTACGGGTTGGGGGCAAGAAATTCAAAAAGGATACTTCCAGTCCCCTGTAAAGCCAGGAGTTCGAAATTACCTTGCCGGTAACTTCGCTGAACTTCGTCCCAACCACTTTCATACGGGCTTGGACTACAAGTTTGGCGGAGTCGAAGGCGAACCCATCTATGCCGCCGCAGAAGGTTGGGTCCATCGGATCAAAATTTCTTCCTTTGGCTACGGGAATATCATTTACCTCAAGCACCCTAGTGGACACATTACGCTGTATGGACACTTGCGGAATTTCAGTCCAACGCTGCATGCCTGGATGAAGAAAAAGATGTACGAGGCCAAGCTAAATGAACTGGAAATCAACTTGAAGGTAGGTGAACTGCCTGTTAAAAAAGGGGAATTGATCGCAAACGGGGGGAATACTGGGAGTTCGGGTGGTCCCCACCTTCACTTTGAGATTCGTGATAGTCTAGATCGCGCGATGGATCCTCTGTTGGCAGGATATTCCGAAATCCTTGACCGTACCCCTCCTACTCCTCAAAAAATTGCCATTGTACCCTTAGAGTTGGATAGCCGGGTCAATGGAAAATTTCAACGGGTAGAACTCACACCAGTTCTCAGTGGAACGAATTACCGAATTCCAGAAACAATTCAAGTAAGCGGAAAAGTAGGCTTAGAAATCCAAAGTTATGACAAGCTGGATGGAGCTGAAAATCAAAATGGCTTTCCCAAGTTTGAACTTTCAGATGAATCTGGATTAGTGCTTAAACTATTGATTGACAAAATGGATTTTGACTACTCTAGGCATTTTTTACTTCACACCCACCAAAATAGACTAACCAAACTTTACCATCAAAAGGATCTAAAATTAAACTATTTAACCCCCAATTCACCCGGAACGGGAGTATTTCAACTAGAAACTGGTAAAAAGAAAAATGTACAAGTCAAACTTGTCGATGCCTACAACAATACCCGAATAGTTCAACTCAGCCTTACGGGTGCAGATTTGGATTCAACACGTTCAGATGGTGCCGCGCCTCCAAAGGCACAAGTCAGCTACTACAAGAATATCATGAAAATCAAGGTAGCCCAGAGCAGTAAAGGAGGCCTTGCCAAATTTGAAGTGGGAAATACAAGCTACGAAATTCTTCCTGCCTACCAGGATGCCGCAAGTAGAACCTACCTCTGGGATCTTAGATTTGGCATCCCAAAGAATATTGACCTCTGTTCAGAAATTTACACCCCGGATATAATTGGGCATTTTCCAGTAGACCGAGAGCATTTACATGCCAACTCAAAACTTCAGATTCGAACCGCTTCGAACAGCCTCTTGGAAGATTTGTACTTGCGTGTAAGCCATGCCGGAACTGCTACCGCTCCTGTACTTAACTTGGGAGAATCCTCCACTTTTCTTTGGAACCCAATCGAAGCCACCTGGGATGTAACCGGATTTGCTGGAAATAAAGCCAAAACCCAGGTTTACCAACGCGCTGCAAACGGAGCGCTTAGCTTTATTGGTGGGGAATGGACGGGAAATCAAATTCGATTCAAAACCAGAAATTTTGGTAATTTTGTTTTAGCTGAAGATGCTACCAAACCCAGTATCAGCCCAATTAGAGTAAATGGGCAAGGCATGCGCTTCACGATTAAAGACAACCTGTCCGGAATCAAAAGTTTTGAAGCATTTGTCAATGGAGAATGGGTTTGGATGCGCTACGAACACAAACAAGCTGTTGTTTGGTCAGAAACTCTAAATGGGCAAGCCCTGAAAGGGCCTGCTATCCTAAGAGTGACCGATCAAGCAGGGAATGTGGCAGAGTGGCGTGGAACCTTGAATTAATGCTTTTTAAACCTAAACATGAATAAAATGTCCTTAGAATTAGGCCAAATGGCACCCGATTTTGAAGCAAAGATTGAAACTGGAGCATCCATCAAACTTTCAGACTACCGCGGAAAAAAAGTCATCCTTTATTTTTATCCTAAAGATGCTACTCCAGGCTGTACGGCACAGGCCTGCAACCTACGGGATAATTACGATGCCTTGTTGAAGTCCGGATATGTCGTATTTGGAATCAGTTCAGACGATGAAAAATCCCACAAAAAATTTATCGAAAAGCAAAATCTCCCCTTCTCCTTGATTGCGGATACCGACCTAACCGTACACCATGCCTACGGAACCTGGGTAGAAAAATCCATGTATGGCCGCGCTTACATGGGCACAGCACGAACTACCTTTGTCATCGATGCCGACGGTAAAATCGCAGAAATCATCGAAAAAGTAGATACCAAGAATCATACAGCACAAGTGCTGAAGTAAAATTCCCATGAAAAAACAATCCCTACCCGAGCTACAGAAAATCTGTAGCCAACTTCGAAGAGACGTCCTGCGCATGGTACATGCCGTACAGTCAGGCCACCCTGGCGCACCCCTTGGATGTGCTGAGTATTTTGTTGCGCTTTATTTTGATCAACTCCACCACAACTCGAATTTCCAAATGAATGGAAAAGGGGAAGATTTATTTTTCCTTTCCAATGGACACCTCTCTGCTGGATGGTATTCTGTACTTGCGCGCAGTGGGTATTTTCCTGTTGCTGAACTGAAAACCTTCCGGAAACTGAATTCAAGACTTCAGGGACATCCCGCAACGCACGAACACCTTCCTGGTATCCGTATAGCTTCAGGATCTTTGGGACAAGGATTGTCAGTTGCCCTTGGTATAGCCCAGACTAAAAAGTTGGACAAAGACAGCTCGCTCGTACATGTTTTGATGGGAGATGGGGAACTTCAAGAGGGACAGGTTTGGGAAGCAGCCATGTATGCTGCACATTACGGGATGGACAATGTGATTGCAACAGTTGACTACAATGGGCAGCAGATCGATGGTCCAACGGTAAAAATAATGGACTTAAAAAACCTTAAAGCCAAATGGGAAGCATTCGGTTGGGAAGTCATCGAAACCAAAGAGGGAAATGACCTTGCATCCGTGATTGCTGGTTTGGAAAAAGCAAAGTCCCTCACCGGAAAAGGAAAACCTATCTTGAACCTACTCTACACTGAGATGGGCTATGGCGTCGATTTCATGGTAGGTACACACAAGTGGCATGGCTCCCCTCCCAACGACGAACAATTGGCTCTTGCCTTGGGTCAATTGGAAGAAACGATTGGCGATTATTAATTATCCATTGCAAAACACAAGAAGATGAGCTTAGACTTAAAATATACCTATACCGAAAAGAAAGACACCCGCTCAGGCTTTGGTGACGGATTTTTGGAAGCAGGAAGAAAAAACCCCAAGGTGGTAGGCCTTTGTGCCGATTTGATTGGCTCCTTAAAAATGGGCGACTTCCAGAAAGAATTTCCGGATCGTTTCTTCCAAACCGGCATCGCAGAAGCCAACATGATTGGACTAGCTGCTGGAATGGCTTTGGGAGGGAAAATTCCCTTTGCAGGTACCTTCGCTAACTTTGCTACCGGTCGTGTGTACGATCAAATTCGGCAATCCGTAGCCTATTCAAATAAAAACGTAAAAATCTGTGCCTCACACGCCGGATTGACTTTGGGAGAAGATGGGGCTACCCACCAAATCTTGGAAGATTTGGGGATGATGAGAATGCTTCCGCACATGACGGTAATTAATCCTTGCGATTACAACCAAACCAAGGCAGCTACGCTTGCCATCGCCGAATACGAAGGGCCTGTTTACCTCCGTTTTGGCCGGCCAAGCTGGCCTGTATTTACACCTGCCAACCAGAAGTTTGAAATCGGTAAGGCTTGGAAAATGATTGACGGAAAAGACGTGACCATATTTGCTACGGGCCACCTGGTATGGGAAGCAGTAGTGGCTGAGGCCATGCTTCGCGAGGAAGGCATCCATGCCGAGGTGATCAACATTCATACCATCAAGCCTTTGGATACCGAGGCGATCTTGGAATCTGTAAAAAAGACTGGTTGTGCCGTATCCGCCGAAGAGCACCAACTCAATGGTGGTCTAGGCGATAGCATTGCACAAACCTTGATTCGACACAACCCAGCTCCCTTGGAGTATGTAGGAGTGAATGATAGTTTTGGTGAGTCAGGTACTCCAACTCAACTACTAGAAAAGTACGGTCTCAATGCCGAAAACATTGTTAAAGCCGCCAAAAGAGCACTAGCACGCAAGTAACCTTTGAGGTTTTTTAAACCTCGAAGGTTTCAGTAACCTCGAAGGTTTTGAAACTTTAGATGTCTTGAATTATTCAATAGTTTAAAACCTTTGAGGTTTTGAAAATTTCGATATTTAAACCTTCGAGGTTTTAAAAAAAAACCTCAAAGGTTTGAGAAACAGTTGCCATTTTCTTCAAACCTCGACTGTTTAAGTTTAAATTAGATGCCCTCGATTTTTAAAACCTTTCATATTTTAAAACCTTCGAGGTTTTAATTAAACCTCAAAGGTTTACCCATGACCATAAGACCTACCCTCCTTCTTTTACTTCTCCTCTCCTTTGGCTATTCTGCCAAAGCACAGAAGCCTTCCTTTTGGCTAACCGACCCCAAATCCGGGATCCTATTCCAAAAGCAAGCTGAACCAAGTCCAAGTTTAGGGATGCCTACTGCAAAGATCAGCTTGTATCCCGATTCCACATTCCAAACCATGGACGGCTTTGGCTTTACCTTGAGCCAAGGTTCTGCCACTCATTTTTTGGCCATGTCTGATTCGGCACGAAAAGCTGTGCTTCTAGAATTATTTGGGGATGGAGAAAAAGACATTCGTATCTCCTATTTAAGACTGTCTGTGGCAGCTTCGGATTTGAATGCATTTCCTTTTTCTTACAATGATCTGAAAGATCCAAAAGGAACCGATCCTTCGCTAAGCCAGTTTAGCTTAAGCTACGATACACTAGATGTACTTCCCATCCTAAAGCAGATTCTGGCAGTGAACCCCAAAATTAAGCTGATGGCCTCCCCTTGGTCTCCTCCTACCTGGATGAAGGACAACCGAGATACCCGAGGTGGATCGCTTTTGCCGGAGTTTGAGGCCAGCTATGCCCAATATTTGGTCAAATACATACAGGAAATGGGCAAGCGTGGATTTACCATCGACGCGCTTACCATTCAAAATGAGCCCCTTCACCCAGGAAATAACCCCTCCCTACTCATGCTTCCTGAGCAGCAGGCACGATTTATTGGCCAGCATTTAGGGCCTGCTTTCCAACAAGCAGAGATAAAAACTAAAATTATTGTCTACGACCACAATGCCGATCGACCAGATTATCCGATTACAGTTTTATCCGATCCAAAGGCCAATCCCTACATCGATGGCTCTGCTTTTCACCTCTATGGAGGTCAAATCGAAACCCTTTCGGAGGTGCATCGCGCATTTCCTGACAAGCATCTCTACTTTACCGAACAATGGGTGGGATCACCCGGTAATATGGAAGGAGACATCGCCTGGCATGTCAAAAATCTATTGATTGGAGCTCCTAGAAACTGGGCAAAAACGGTCTTGGAATGGAATTTAAGTTCCAATCCCAGCCTAAGCCCACATACAGATCGCGGAGGCTGTCATCGTTGCTTGGGAGCCATTACCATCGACAGCGATGCAGTAACTCGAAATCCCGCTTACTATATCATTGCCCATGCCAGCAAATTAGTCGATCCAGGCTCCTACCGGATTGGCTCCTCTATGCCTGAAGGTCTACCCAATGTGGCCTTTATTCGAGCAGATGGGAAACAAGTTCTTATCGTACAAAACGACAGTAACGCTACCAAACAATTTGAAATTCGTTCAGGTAACCAGCATTTCAAGGCTTCCCTTCCTGCTGGAGCCACCGGAACCTGGCTTTGGTAATTAATTGGATTATCCACAGTCAAACTAATAGTTCGAAATTCCTGTAAATCACTGCGGATAATCGTCAACAGCTGACCGCCCACAGACCACAGCACATTTTCTTGAACTCCAAACCTTAATTTCTTTTGGAACGGGTAGTATAGCTGACATTCACGAAAAAGCCCTTCCTAAATTGAATTAGGAAGGGCTTTTTTACGAAATAATGTATTGCTTACACCTTAGGCACTACCCAACCATTGTTGTATTTGGCCTTCATTAGCTGATTCGCATCTGCATCGGTAAACATATTCTTAGTAGCATCCCAATAGACTTTCTTACCAGTCTTGTAGGCGATGTTGCCCATCTGCGCATTGATTGCAGCTACCGAACCAGTTTGAATTCCACACTTCAATAGCTTTGCATCGTTGGCTGTCATGGCCTCCACAAAGTTAACCGCATGCAGATCCAGTGCAGAAGGTCCAGACGGTTTGGTTTGCGGTACTTCCTCTACCTTATTTTTGCGCTGTCCATCCACCATCTCCGCTTCAGGAATCACTTTCCAGCCTCCTCGATTGACCACAAGCGTGGCATTGTTGCCAATAAATGCGATCCCTTCAGTAGTACCATAGTTTCCGCCATCAATCCCTGTTGCATGCTCCCAGAGCATGTTGAAGCCCTCGTATTCGTATACCGTCTGTAAGGTGTCTGGGGTTTCGGAAGCATCATTTGGATAGGCAAATTTACCTCCAGAAGCCATCACAGATTTAGGAGCAGACACACCCATTGCAAAAAGCGCAATATCAATCTCGTGTACGCCCCAGTCGGTCATCAAACCACCTGCATAATCCCAGAACCAGCGAAAACTGAAATGGAAGCGGTTGGCATTGAAGTCCCGCTTTGGAGCAGGTCCAAGCCACATGTTGTAATCCACGCCAGCAGGTACTGCACTATTTGCAACAACTGGTACTGGCTTCATCCAGCCCTGGTATGCCCAGCACTTCACCAAACGAATTTGGCCAAGCTTGCCCGACTTCACATATTGAATGGCTTGGTCGTACTGTGAACCCGAGCGCTGCCACTGGCCTACCTGAACAATCTTGCCGTAGCGCTCTTGTGCTTTCACCATGATTTGACACTCTTCGATGGTGTTGGCAATTGGTTTTTCTACATACACGTGCTTGCCTGCGGAAACAGCGTCTACCATATTGAGGCAGTGCCAGTGGTCTGGAGTACCGATGATCACCACATCGATATCCTTGTTTTCAAGCATCTTACGGTAGTCCTTGTATTGCGTAGGTCGCGTTCCACGAATTTTGAATACATCTTCTGTACGCTGGTCTAGTACACTTTGATCCACATCGCAAAGTGCCACACAGTTTACCTGTGGAATTTTTAGGTGCGCACTCATGTTGGAAAAACCCATACCCTTACAGCCGATTAGGCCATAGTTGATTTGGTCATTGGGTCCAATGCTACGTGTAAAGGTACCAAAGTCAGCAGCAGTTAAAATGTTGGGCATGGATAAACCCGCTCCGAGGAGCATGGTATTTTGAATAAATTTTCTTCTTGAGGTCATGAGGGTTTTTGTTAATGGTGTGAATGGTCCACGGTCGACAGTCGACGGTCGACCGTGGACTAAAGATTAAAGCGGTCTTACCCAAATATTTCGGAAACGAACGGGATTACCGTGATCCTGAAGTTTGATCGGCAAGGCATCCGCATGCGCCTTGTAATTAGGGATTCCAATGTATTCGGTTGGGCCTTTGAGGATGACATTATTTTGCACCAAGACCCCATTGATCAACACGGTAACAGTGGCTGGAGAAGTTAGCATACCATTTTTATCAAAACGAGGTGCTTTGAAAATGATGTCATAGTAATTCCAGTCGCCTGGTCCTCTCAACGGGTTCACTAAGGGAGGAAATTGCTTATAAATACTTCCTGCTTGCCCATTGGTGTAGGTTTTACTTACGTAGCTATCTAGGACTTGAACTTCATATACTCCCATCAAAAAGAAGCCTGAATTTCCTCTCCCCTGACCTTCCCCTACGATTTCTGTAGGTGCAGACCATTCGATATGGTATTGAGCATCCCCAAAAGGAAGTTTGGATTGAATGTCTCCTGTACCCTTTTGTACCACCAACTCTCCATTCTCAATCTTCCAAGCTGCAGGACTCGATCCATCCTTGGCAGAGACAAAGTTGGAAAGGCTGCTGCCGTCAAACAGGACAATCGCATCAGAAGGCGCCTGATGGTTCATCGCTCCAGGAGTTACCTTAGGAGGTACGGGAGTATAAAACTCCGTTGCTTGAGGTGGCATGGCTGGCGGAGTAGGCGTTTGCTGGGCAGAAGCCAGCGATGCTGTTCCTAGGCTAGCCAAGAGGACTGCAGCGAATAAATTTTTTTGTTTCATAGGGTGAGTTGGGTTTGAATTGCGAACTAAAGCCTTAAAATACAGTAAAATTTTGGAGAATTGGAATACCGCTGATGGATTTTTAATGGAAATGAATCCTACCTTTCCTACTTTACTTAAAATTTTAAACCACTATGAAAAAGTCATTTCTCGGAGTCATTTTCGCACTAGTATTAAGCATGCCAGTATTTGGGCAGGAAGACTACTTCTTCCCGGACGAAAAATTTGACCCCAGCATACCCTCTCCTTCTCAATTTTTAGGATACAAGATTGGAGATTGGCACACGCGCTACGATTTGATCGTGAAGTACTTTGAAAAACTAGACCAAATCAGTGAGCTTGCAAAGCTTCAAACCATCGGCTACACCCACGAGCATCGGCCCAAGATCATCTTGACCATCACTTCGGCTAAGCACATGAGTAATTTGGAACAGATACGGCAAAAGCAATTGCAGCTTGCAGATCCAAGCCAGCCCATGCCTGAGGTAAGTAGTATGCCTTCCATCATCCACCAAGGTTATGGAGTTCACGGCAACGAACCCTCCTCTGCTGAAGCAGCCATGCTTACCGCCTACTGGTTACTTGCTTCCCAGTCTGACCTGGCAAAAAACCTCAGAGAAAATTCAGTAGTCCACATTGACCCAACAGTCAATCCTGACGGGAGAGACCGACACAGCCTTTGGGCCAATTCCAATAAAGGCTTTCCTGCTGTAGCAGATCCACTAGACAGGGAGCACAACGAGGCCTGGCCCGGAGGAAGAACCAACCATTATTGGTTTGACCTCAATCGCGACTGGCTACCTCTTGCTCATCCTGAATCAAAAGCAAAAATATCCTGGTACCACCAATGGTATCCCAACGTGACCACTGATTTTCACGAAATGGGTCCAAATAGTACCTATTTCTTCGAGCCTACCAAGCCCTATGGCTCGGAAAACCCGGTAGTGCCACGAAAAAATTACGACGACATCAACCCCAAATTTGCAAAGTACTTTGCAAAGTACATGGACAAGATTGGTAGCCTGTACTGGTCCAAAGAGGTGTTTGACAACAGCTATCCTGGCTATGGATCCTCCTATCCCGACATGCACGGAGGATTGGGTTTGGTATTTGAAACAGCCAGCTCCAGAGGACATATCCAAAGTAGCCAGCGTGGAGACCTTACCTTTGCCTTCACCATTCGCAATCATGTGGTCAACTCCTTAGCGACCATGGATGCTGCATTGGCCAATCGCGAATACATGCATTTGTACCTTCGCGAGTTTTTTGAGGGTTCAGTGGCTGAAGGAAGCAAGGATCTAGTGAAAAACTACGTGTTTGGAGATGAAACCGACCCGAGCAGAAACCGACTTTTCCTACAATTCTTACTCGACCACAAAATCAAGGTGTATGAGAACACTGCGGACCTTAGCACTGCAGGACAAACCTTCAAAAAAGGAACTTCCTGGGTAGTACCTACCAAGCAACCCCAGTACCGAATGGTTCGAACCATGTTTGAATACGTGACCACCTTTGCAGATTCCGTGTTTTACGATGCTTCTGCTTGGACCATGGCTGCTGCCTATGGCATGCCTTTCTCGGCAGCGCCAACGGCAAAAGTTGGAACAGAATTAAAGGAAGTAACCCTTGCTACTCATACCTTCCCTCAAGGTGATGCTTATGCGTACTTGATTGATTGGAGGGATTACTATGCACCCAAACTCCTATTTGAACTTCAGAAGGCAGGGGTACATGTAGAAGCGCTTCACCAAAACTTCTCTTCTCAAACCCAAGATGGTAAAGTGGATTTTGGACGGGGAACCTTGATGATTCCTATGGGCTTTCAATCCCTTGCCAAATCCGAAGTGGTGCAGCAACTCAAAACCTTAGCCCAAAAGAATGGTCAGAAAGTCTACGCGGTACAAACTGGCTTAAATCTTAGTGGAATTGACCTTGGGTCAAATAGCGTGTCTGCTGTGCAACATCCTAAAGTAGTCCTCGTAGTTGGCACTGGAATCAATGCTTCTGAGGCTGGAGAAATCTGGAACCTACTGGATCACCAAATCGGTATGCCCATTACCAAAGTGAATGTAGAGCAGTTTGGCAGACTCAACCTACATGGCTACAACACCCTTATTCTTCCATCTGGAAGTTATGGTGCGCTTGGTGAAAGCCAGGTAAACCACCTGAAGGATTGGGTAAGCCGAGGTGGCACCATCATTTCCATGAAAACGGCTTCTCTTTGGCTAAATCAAAAAGGAATTATCAAGGAAGAATTGATCTCCAATGAAGGGGAAAAATCTCCTGCAAGTCTTCCTTTTGCAAGTCGGAACGATACCGAAGGAGCCAAGGAAGTTGGAGGTAGCATTTACCTAGCCGAACTCGATCTAACGCATCCAATTGCCTATGGCTATACGCGCAAGACCTTACCTGTCTACCGAAACACAGATATTTTTGTGAAGCCTTCGGCAGACAAGTACCTTACGCCTATCCGCTACACAGCCAATCCACACCTTGGAGGTTACATTTCCAAGGCTAATCTTGAAAAGTTAAAGGTGAGTGCCTCAGTACTGATCTCATCTGTAGGTCAAGGTCAGGTGGTCCATTTCTTCGATAGTCCTAATTTTAGAGGAGCTTGGTATGGAACCAACAAGCTCTTCTTCAATGCACTTTTCCACGGCAATGCCATGGATTAAGCGTGATTGCTAAAAATCAAAAAAGCCTCAAAATCAATGATTTTGAGGCTTTTTTATATAATCTTACTTCAATTTATCTAGATGATCCTACCTTTTTAAATAAATACATCAGCTCCGCCCCAATTTGTCGAGAGCGCTCGGTATACATGAATTCTTCTTGAGGACTATCGTCAAAGGCCTTTGGATCCTCAAAACGAAGGGGAAACCGCCTTTCCGCACCGCAAATAACCGGACAGTTTTCATCGGCATGATCACAGGTCATGACCGCCACAAAGTTCTTGGTTGCATTGATTGCATCGTCAACTACCTTCGAAAAGGTTACAATGGGGTCTTCATCATCGCTGTAAAAAACGAAACACACTGGATTATCTCCTTCTTTTTGTATCACCTTAAATCCATCACGCTGGATAGCCGCTACGGCACGGGGATTGAAGGCAGTCACTTCTACGCCACTCGAATAGCAAAAGGCCTCAACTCCGTAATAGGCAGCAGCAGTTTGTGCCCAAATCTGAGAAAATTGACTTCTTCGGCTGTTGTGTGTACAAATAAAGTTGAGCCGAATCTCTTCCCCCTTGCGAACCTTAACTATAAGGTATTCAGCCATTTCATCCAGCAAGCGCATTCGCTGCTCAGAAATTGCAGAAACTGGTAGCGAAGAAAAAGTTTGCTCAAGTCTCGGAAAAAAGAGAGTGCTCATGGTTCTTTCAGTCATAGAAGATTAACAACAGCCAGAATTGGGAACACAGGTTCCGCTACCAGGTTTGGTCGAGAGCCTAATTTTTAGTTTTTCCATGGGAATACCGCAGTTGTCCTTGGCCAGGCAGTCGGTTTGAGTAGCGGTCAATAAAAAATCAGCCCCCTTAAAATCCAACCCATAGCGACCAATGGTATCCCCCTGGTATTCTACCTCCACCTCTAGGTCAGGGATCGATAAGAGGCGCTCAGCTAAGCCAATGATGTTTAGCAACTTGGAAGCAGCTAGTCGGTGATCTACATCACCATCTTCCCACAATTGAAAAGTGACTTTGGACTCCTCACGCAGCGTACCCCCGCAGTCGATGTATTTTTTATCTACTTGACCTACTTCGGTGATATGGAAATGAGCAGGAACCTGACTTCCATCTGGTAGCAAAAAATTGACCTGAGTCAATCCCTCAAGTTGGTTTTTGATTGCTGAAAGTTTCATAGTATACAGGGATTAGATTTCAAATTTCAAGTGAAGAGTAGGTATCAACAACAAAGAGAATCCTCATCCTTTACGATGAGTATGTCAAAAAAATCCTGGAAAAGAAGACGAACTTCTTCCCAGCGCTTTCTATCCAAGCAATAATTCACTGAGGTTCCCTCAATACTCCCGCAAATCAATCCCAATTCCTTAAGTTCCCTCAAATGCTGAGAAATGGTGGCTTGAGCCAAGCCTAATTCCTGAACGAGTGTTCCGTTGATGCAGGAAGTGGTGGCGGCTAAGTGCTGAAGAATGGCGATACGAGCAGGATGAGCCAATGCTTTGGCAAGTACGGCCAGTTCGTTCTGCTCGACGTCAAATAATGCTGTTTTGGTAACACCCATATCAATCGTAATATTACGATAAATTTAAAAAAAGGGTTAAGATAAACTTATAAAATTTTAAAAAATCATTTGGGTGCAATCACCACCGTTCGAGTAAGCACAGGGGATACCACAAAATAGCCTAGCACCTCACCTTTTCCGCTGACAACCCTAATGTTGGAAGTGGGATTTTGTGGAGGAGGACTAAAAAGGCCTCCATCGCTAAAAAGAAGATTTACCAGCTGGCTTAAGTAGACGAAGGCATCTTTATTCAAACGATACAACTCCATCCTCACTCGGTCATTTTTCTGAAAGGCATAGCCCAATTCCAATCCTTTCTCAAAGACCTGGAGTCCAAAGGTATCGTCAAACAAGAGGTAATCTTCACGTTGATTTTTTAAGGTATCGTTTTCAATGACACGGATTCGGTACTGGTTATTATCTAGAAAAGGGATCTTTCCATATACTTTGATGAAGTACCCCTCTCCACGAAAGGGTCTATCCTTTTCATAATTCCAAACCACCGAATCCAAGATTGGTGGAGCTAGCATAAGTCCCTCTGATTGATAGGTTTGGCCCTTCCAGTTTACATTAAGTTGATAAGATTCACCTACAATGGCTCGCTCCGATGGATTAGGCCGATAGGATCGTGTAGCTTCCAAATAGCGAAAAGCAATTTTTCTTCCCGACTTCAATTCCTTAACAAAGACTTCTGCATCCCTTACCGACTCTTGGTCAAGCGAGTCGTAGTAGTTCTTGGCTAGGGAAATCTTTACTTCATTGGAGATGCCTTGGTCGGTCCAATAGCCCTCTATTACAGGAACTCTTCCTTCTTTTTGATCCAAATCCAAGATCACCTCTTCTTGACAAGAGAACAATAAACTAGAGACCAACAGGAGTATCCACGTTTTTTTCATCAGAATTGAACGTTGTAGGTGATGGAAGGAAGAAAGGTAAAGAGGTAAGTCATCACCACCCCTGGACGAGCAGACACGATCTCACCGTCTTCAGGGGAATAGTTCACTTGGTTATTATACAGAACTCTAAAGTCGTAGGAAAAAGGATTTTTTCGGCCATAGAGGTTGTATACCCCAAAATTCCAACTCCCTTTCCACTTTCTGCCACGATCGGGATTTTTCCAAGTGACAGAGGCATCGAGTCGATGATAATCCGGAAACCTATTTTCGTTTCGGTAATCCGAGTACAGAGGAACTGGCTGATTATCCAGTACATAGGAGCCTACCGGGAAGGAAACTGCCTGTCCCGAAGTATAAACGAAGGTAAGCCCAGCTGACCAAGCGGAGGAAAATTGATGGTTTAGGACCAAAGAAACATCATGAGGACGATCAAAACGAGGATTATAGGCTTCGTTTCTGCTTATTCCATCAATTTGCCTCCAGGCGCGAGACCAGGTATAGCCAAGCCATCCCGTTGTTTTTCCTTTATTTTTTCGAAGCAAAAATTCCGCACCATAAGCCCAACCGCGACCACTTAAAAGCTCAGTTTCCACCTGGTCAGAAAGCAAGATTCGGGCACCATTTCGGAGATCAATTACATGTTGCAAGTCTTTGTAATACCCTTCGACAGATAGCTCCCACCGGTTTTGATCAAAATTATGAAATGCTCCCACCGAAATTTGGTCACTTTGAATCGGTCGAATGTATTGACCTGCCAACACCCAACGATCGATAGGTAGTCCTGCAGAACTATTGGAAGCGATTTGAACGTATTGAAAATTCCGATTGTAGGAAAGCTTCAATGAAAAATCTGGACGAAGCATGTAGCGTAGCGCAATTCTTGGTTCCAATCCCTGGTACCGCTGCATCACTTCAGCAGGGCCATAAAACAGCGAATCTGAAGGATCCGAATCTGGGTTGGGTGCGTTTCCAGGATATTGATACACCTTTCCTTCACCCAGTTGCGCATAGACTCCCTGCCGGAGTCCCAGTTCGCCGCTAAGCTTGTCTGTAAACTCTCGGGTAAGCCCTACAAAAGCATTTCCCAGTGCCCCTTGTACGCCTGGGGTTTGTTTCCTATTGATTGGGTTATTGGGTGATGGTTTGAGGTCTGATGGTGCAAAATGATAGAGCTGGCCATGAACTCCCCAAAATAAGGTGCTCTTTGAGGCTATAACTCGCGTCCAAGTGGCCTTAATCCCCGATTCAGATAGAGAGTTGGTCCAATCAAATCCATTATCCTCATTATCAAATTTAACTTGATAGCTGTATCTAGAATGGTAGCCCTGAAGATCAAAGAAGGAACTATCAGAATTGACTCGATTCCAATTGATTGCAGAAACCCAATTTTTCCAACCCAAACCGAATTGACCACTAAGCCCTAAAAAATCACTTCCTTGATAGCTACTGAAGGAAAGTTTGTCTTTATCACTCAGAATAAAGGCAGCCTTCCCATTTAAATCGTAAAAGTTGAGTTGGTTATTTTTGATATCTGGATTGGAGGAAAGTTTCAAAAAAAGGTCCGCATAAGTTCGTCGGCCACTGATCAAAAAGTTTGATTTTTCTCCTAAAAGCGGACCTTGTAGCGTCAAGCGAGAAGAAATAGTCCCAATACCCCCTTCCCCACTTAATCGAGTAGTTTCGCCTTCCCTTAGGCTTACATCAATCAAAGCGGAGGCTCTTCCTCCATAACTTGCAGGCATATTGCCTTTGTATAAATCCACTTTTTTAATCCCATCCGGGTTAAAAACTGAGAAAATGCCAAAAAAATGAGAGGCATTGTAAACAGGAGCCCCATCCACTTGAACCAAATTTTGGTCTGCTGATCCTCCTCGTACAAATAGCCCTGCGGTACCTTCTCCGGCTGATTTTACCCCAGGTAGCAATTGTAAACTTCGCAACAGATCCACCTCCCCAAAAAGCGCAGGAAGTGATTTGAGATTTTCCATGGAAAGTGATGATTTGCCAAGCTCTAAATTTTTGACTTGCTCATCTCCTCTCCGTTCCTGAATGAGCACCTCTACCAATGAAAAATCCTCAGGCTTTAAATAAAAGCGTTGCAGCTTGTCTAAGTCACGACCTTGAATGAGTCGAGTAGATCTCTCATAACCCAAATAGGACACAAGCAATTGTGTAGGGATTTTGGAGATAGGTAGTGAAAATCTACCTTCTGAATCGGTAATGGTTCCTGAGGAAGCCTGATCTTCCCAAAAAACATTGGCACCCACAAGAGGTTCAGAAGTATTTGCATCCAACACTAGGCCTTTCAAAAGGCTTTTTTCTTGAGAAATTGCCGAGAAAGCCAAGAAAAAACAGAAGCAAAAACCTGAAAATTTTAATAAAAACATTCGTTGATAAATTCTTGGGATAGCCTACCTGAACGAGCTAGGAAAATTAATGTTTGTTAATTCTGACACTTCTTTTTGAAAAGGAATCCCGATTTTGGCCAATTTCTGCATTCAAAGTTAGCTTTATTTCCTAATTTCAGGCTATGATTTGGGCATATCCGGATATCAAACTTACGCTCCTTCTGGCTGGAATCTTCATCCTGCTGTATCTGCTTTACCTAAGCCGGTTTTGGTCCATCAACAGGAAGTTGAAGGTGGAAAAGCAGCGTCTTTTTACCAAGCTGATCATTCGATCCATCTACTTTATCTTGCTTTTAATCGCCTTTGCTGGCCCTTCCATTGGAGATTCTTTCAAGGAAGTGAAGGAAGAAGGCAAAGATATTTTCATTGCTGTCGATCTCTCTCAATCGATGATTGCAACAGACATTGCTCCGACTAGGCTGCAACGCATTCAATTTGAATTAAAGGAATTTCTTAAATCCTTTCCCTCCGACAGAGTGGGGCTGATTATTTTTTCCACTGAATCTTTTCTTCAGTTACCGCTTACCTACGACCAAGCAGTAGCCAATCTTTACATTGATGGTCTTTCCATAGGATTGGTGCCCAATTTGGGCACCGACCTTAGTACTCCACTTCGGATGGCTCTAGAACGTTTCCAAAATGACCAGAGTCCGGAAAAAAAATCTCGTTCCGTGGTCTTGATTTCGGATGGAGAACATTTTGGCGACGACTTGGATGGGATTGCTGAGGAATTGGTTGACCAAGGAATCAAAGTCTTTGCTGTAGGGATAGGAACGGACAGAGGCGGTGAAATGGCTCGTGGCAGTGGACTTGTAATGGACCCTGACACAGGAAAACCAGCATTAACCAAGTTAAACCGTAAGCCTTTGCAATTTATCGCTGCAGAAACAGGTGGGCAATACTTTGAAATCTCGGATCAAGCTCAAGAAATGGGAGGCCTGATTTCAGCAATTGAGACCTTGGAAGGCGGTATTTCCACTACTCGCATGGTAGAAGCTAGTTCAAACAAGTATTTTTACTTCCTCTTAGCCGCCCTTGCCTTGGCCTTGGTGGATATGATTTTACCCATTAAAACAATCAAACTCTGATGAGCTGGATCAAGGGGATCTTCCTGATTTTAGTATTTTTGCCTGCCTCTTGGACGAGGGTTAGCCGCTTGAATGCAGCAATCGATCAAGCCGCTGCAAGCTATGCCGCTACAGAATACGCGCAAGCCATCAAAGATCATCGTATACTTATAGAAGAGTTTCAACTAGTGTCCGAATACTTAGATTTTAACTTAGGACTCAGCTACCACTACGCCTCTCAACCGGAAGAAGCCGCGGCAAACTTTGATAAGGCAAGCCAAAGTATCGATGAGCGGTTGTCCTCCTTTGCCTTCAACCAAGGTGGAGTGGTGTTGGGGAACAAACAGGATTATGAAGCAGCACTAAGCAAATTTCAATCGGCATTGATTCAAAATCCATTGAATGAGGAAGCTAGATACAACTATGAATTGCTTGCTAGATGGCTAAAAAGAGATGAGGAGCGGAAGAATAAGGATGAAAATACTCCTGAACCTTCGGAATTTGCAAAACGTAAAAAGGCAGAGGCGGATCGACTGGTGGAACAATTTAAGTTCAAAGAAGCGTTAACACTTTTGGAGGCAGCTCTTGCTCAGGACGAAACGGTAGCCGCCTACCAAGAATTTATGACAAGCTTAAAAGACGTAGTCGAAATAAATGAAAACTAAGCATCACATTTTCTTTGCATTGGCTTTTTTGCTGCTTTTCGCAGGAAAGGTACAGGCGCAGAGCGCAGGAGAGTTTTTCAATCGTGCAGCTCGCTCCTATGTCAAAACAGCCAAAGAACAAGCCCTTAAAGAGGTGAATGATGGATTAACGAAGTATCCAGACGATGCCAAGCTGAAGGCCTTAAAAGAAAAGTTGAACCAAGAACAGGAGGAAGAGCAGCAGGAACAAAACCAAGAGCAGCAGCAGCAAAACCAACAAAATCAGGAGCAAAAAGATCCCTCAGAAAAGGAAGACTCAAAGTCGGATCAAAAAGACGGGGAACAGACCAACGAAGATAAGGCCAAGGAAGGGCAAAAGGGTGAAAATCCCTCCCAGAAAAGTGAGGAAGCAGGCCAAAATGGAAACGACCAGATGGATGCCAACCTAGCCGATCGCCAGAAAAAAATGGAAGCGATGCGCGAAAAGTTGAAAGGGATGAATTTATCTCCTGAACAAGCGTCACAAATATTGGAATCACTTAATGCAGCGGAACTACGCTATATCCAAGACAATAAAAAGAAAGCGACGCAACGCCCTAAAAAAGGATTGCCTGATTGGTAATTCCTTGGGCTGGTTAAGCTTCCCCTAAACCCAATTAGAGATGAATAAAGAAGTTTATATCCTTGCCGCAGTACGTACTCCCCTTGGGAGTTTTGGTGGGAAACTGAGTGGTCTCTCAGCGACCGAGCTAGGTAGTATCGCCATTAAAGGTGCCTTAGCCAAGTCGGGGATCCCCATAGAAGCCGTCAATGAAGTATTTATGGGCAACGTGCTGTCTGCCAATTTGGGCCAAGCACCCGCTCGTCAAGCCTCCATCGGCGCAGGTATTGGCTACCAAGTTCCTTGTACCACCATCAACAAAGTTTGTGCTTCAGGCATGAAAGCTGTGATGCTCGGAGCACAATCCATCGAATTGGGCATCAACGAGGTGGTGGTTGCCGGGGGAATGGAAAGCATGTCCAATGTCCCCTACTACGTTCCGAAAGCACGCTTTGGCTACAAATATGGAAATGCTGAGTTGACAGATGGACTCGTTCGTGATGGACTTTTTGAGGTCTATAATAAATTTCCCATGGGCAATTGTGCCGACAATACTGCCAAGGAAATGAAAATCAGCCGAGCTGAGCAAGATGCCTATGCCATTCAATCTTACCAAAGGTCGGCAGCAGCATGGGAAGCAGGAATGTTTGCCGATGAAATCGTACCTGTTGAACTCCAAGGTAGAAAGGGTGAATCGATTTTGATTGCCGAAGACGAGGAATTTAAGAATGTAGTGTTTGATAAAATCCCATCCCTCAAGCCTGTTTTTGACCCAAATGGAACTGTGACTGCAGCCAATGCATCGACCATGAATGATGGTGCCGCAGCCTTGGTCTTGGTGAGCAAGGAAGTAGTCGAAAAATACGGTCTCAAGCCAATCGCCAAAATTAGAGGCTATGCCGATGCAGCTACCGATCCACTTTGGTTTACAACTGCACCAGCCTTGGCTATTCCCAAAGCGTTGAAACATGCAGGAGTAACTGCTGCCGAAGTTTCCTACTACGAGATCAACGAGGCCTTCGCAGCGGTGGCGCTTGCCAACCAGCGAAAACTAAACCTGGACAACGATCGCTTGAATGTATTCGGAGGTGCGGTTGCCTTAGGCCATCCCCTAGGTGCTTCGGGAGCCAGGATAATTAGCACCTTGTGCTCCGTACTTCACAAAAAGGGCGGAGACATTGGCGTGGCGGGGATCTGTAATGGCGGCGGTGGTGCTTCTGCAATTGTGATTGAGAAATTGTAAGGAGTAGATCACGCCGAGTAGGCAAAGGGGAGTCTCACCCCTAAGCCTCTCACAGAACCGTACGTGACAGTCTCCCGTCATACGGCTCTTGTTATTCTTAATAAAGATTAGACTTCCCTTACACTATCTGCCAGTGATAAAAGAGTTCAGGGTTTTCCCTTCTTATCACCTTGAGTTTCGCTATTGCCTTTCTGGTGCCTGCCTTGTGTTTTTTCTTAAGCCATTTTATAAGCCTTTCCTCCACCTTTAGTAAGGTCCATCGGAGGCTTCGCTTACTGTACAAGCCATAGTAGTTGATCCAGCCTCTCAACTTTGCATTAAGCTGATCGGCAATTGATTGGATTTCCACCCTGGTATCCCGCCAAGCCCCGAGTTCCCTAATTGTTTGGATGATTCGCTTTTTGTTGGTTTGACTGATCTCTGCGGTGAAAGCCATGAAGTTGTTCCCGTCTCGTTTGCTCTTTCTAGCTCTGGGCTGATAGCTGAAGCCTAAAAATTCAAACTTGACTTTATCATGACTTCCCTTTCGGCGGTAGTCTTTGCAGTAAGCTATGTGAGTCTTACTCTCATTTACTCTCAGCTTTACTTCCGCTAGCCTGTTGATCAGTGCTTCCTTGACTTGTTCGGCTTGTTGATGTGTGGAACAGTGAATCACCACATCATCTGCATACCTCACAAAGCGTACCGTGGGATAATGTTTCGACAGCCATTTATCCATGGCAAAGTGAAGGTAAAGATTGGCCAATAGCGGACTGATTACTCCTCCTTGAGGGGTCCCCTTTCCCTGTTTTGGCTCAACCGTTCCATCTTGCTTCTGGACTGGCATTTTGAGCCATCTCTCCACATACATCAAAACCCATTTCTCTTCCATCACATGGGATACCGCCTTGAGTGTAAGGTCATGATCCACCTCATCGAAGAACTTACTGATGTCCATGTCCAATACCCAGTCAAAACCAAAGGTATTCTGCCTGACCTGCTCTATGGCCTGATGAGCGCTCTTAAGAGGCCTATAACCATAGGAGTTCTCATGAAACAGCTTATCGATGCGTTTTTCCATGTAATCCTTAACCACCTGTTGCGCTATCCTGTCTCTTAGAGTAGGGATTCCCAGCTTTCGCTTGCTCCCGTCTTTCTTGGGTATCTCTACCTCTCTGACAGGTTGAGGATGGTAGCTACCAGAGGCAAGTCTGTTCCAGATCACATACAGATTCCGTTCAGGCTCTTTGTCAAAGTCTGCCCAGCTCTGCTGATCTATCCCAACTGCTTTGCCTCCTTTTCTTACCTTCTGATAAGCTTTAGCAACATCATAGTACTCGATAGGTACTGTCTTCTTTACGTGTACATCCATTTCGAATCATCCCTACTTGCGCAGGTTGTTAAAGTGAATATTCATCTGAATAACCCGATCCCTTCGCTCCTCTCTCCTTTCAGAGAGTCTCATCACTACTATGGTCGGTCCGACTTCCGTTCCGCCGTTCTGCACGGCTCCCAAGGAACGGAGATCCCGAGTTCTATATATGAGCCCAGATTTAAGTCATGTCGCCTGTATAACGGCGGGCATATGGCCAGTAATCAGGTAACCGCCATACTCTTCTCTGCATCCTTTGCAAAATGCGATTTTGCCCAGCAACTATGCGATTTCGTCACTTCTTCAGCGATTCATTTACATTCATCTCTTAAATCCATACCTGACGGTTGTTCCGCCTTTTCCCAGAGCGTTCACCACAGCAGCTTTACAGCTTTTGCAGCACTGGGTGGTTTGATAACCCCGCCTGAACAGCGTTATCGATACTTCAGCCCTTAACTTTTGGCCTGTATCATCTCATTTACAGCATATCTTAGTCCTTCAGTTGACTAAGATTTCACGGCACAAGCAAAGGCGCAGAGACGCAAAGTTGAAGATCCTTAGCGTCTTACTTACCGTAGGCAGGCTTTGCATGATCTTAAAACTTCTGAAGCTTTAGACCTTTAAGATAAAATCTTTGGGTTAGTAAAAATTCCAAGTTTTTTGATTCCAAGTGGGTCCACCTAGAATCCCCTTCAGATCAATTTTGAAGGGGATTTTTGTTTTTTTATCTCGCCAAGGCGCAAAGAATTAACTCCTTGGCGGCTTTGCGGCTTTGCGAGCAATAACTTTTGAATTATGTATTCTAACAGAGACCCTCCGCGGCGGGCAGACGCAAAGTTGAATACCCCTTGGCGGCCTATCCGCCGCGGCGGACAGGCTTTGCGGCTTTGCGTGAACCTTATTTTTTTGTCTTGGGAAATGAATGAAGCTCATTTGGTAAAAAACCAAATTGAAAAATGGTTCAAAAAGTATACTTTTAAAAAGACCAAAAAGTATATGCTACCCTAAATTCTTACTCCCATGAAATACATGCTATCCCTCGTTTTTTTCTTTTTTTGTTTCGCTGGGTTTTCACAAACTCAATCTGAATTAAATACGATTCAATACAACGAATATAAAAAAACTGATAAAAAGCTGAATGAGGTCTATCAGGCTATCCTAAAGGAGTATAAATCAGACACTGAATTCATTAAAAATCTGAGAGCTTCTCAAAGGATTTGGATCACTTTTCGTGATGCAGAAGTAAAAGTTAAATATCCAGATCGAGAAGCTGGCTATTATGGAAGTATTCATCCCCTGTGTGTTTCGCTCTATTTGGAGGAATTGACACTGGATCGGGTATCTACCCTAACCCAATGGATAAAAGGAGCTGAAGAAGGTGATGGTTGTTCCGGATCAATCAAGGTCAACAATTGATCGGGATGGTTCGCGCCTCTAAATTTTAATCACTATTAGCTCGCCAAGACCCACCGCGGCGGGCAGGCTTTGGGAATTAGCTTGTGCTTGCCTTTTTTTGAAAAATATTTAAAATATTTAGTCTCGCCAAGGCGCCAAGACCCACCGCGGCGGGCAGGCGCAAAGTTTTAGACTGTTTTTTGTGTTTTTACGATTCTGAGAGAACCCTAAATCTAATGCCCAGACCTATATGAATGGTTGGACCCGCTTCGGCGGGTCCTGGAAAATAACTAATCATTCCTATTTCCACGGGTACATCCGCCAAGGCGGATATACCCGCGGCTATTCAAAGTTTGACCCGCCGCGGCGGGTCCTTAAGAACCAAAATTTTAATCCAAAAATTGATTACCCATCCCTAAACATCGGATTGGCCTTTTTCCAATCTATTCCCTAGTAATTAAGTACTGAAATTATTTTTTAAAATCTGGACAAATGTTACCTATTTAGGCAACTTTAAACTTGCTCTTTAAAGAAATAAATACCGAGTCTCACACCTCAATGAAAAAGAAAGAAAATAAACTCAGCTCATTTTCAGATCACCTAGACAGCCAATACGGTGCCTCTGGAAGTTTGGAACGTGAAAAATACGAACAAGAATTTGAGGCATTCAAACTTGGGGTCATGCTTCAAGAACTTCGCAAAGAAAAAGGACTTACCCAAGAGCAATTGGCCGAAAAATGTGGCACAACAAAAAACTATATCTCTCGAATTGAGAACAATGCTAGTGACATCCGATTGTCCACGCTGATGCGCATCGTCCAAGATGGGCTTGGTGGATTCTTAAACTTTAAAGTTGAGTTTAAATAAGGCGCTTAAATTTTATCCTTCTTTTTCTAGCGAAGAATTAACCCCTTGGCGTCTTTGAGACTTTGCGTGAGACTTAACTTTTTTTGAAAACTCAAGGAATATTATTTCTCGCCAAGACCCGCGGCGGCTGGAAAGACGCGGAAGGCAGGCCTTGCGACTTCGCGAGATTCCGAGTCAACTAGTCGTTCATCAAAAACGAAAAAATAAATTCTCATAAAACTTGAAGGAGGATTTAGAAGGGTTTCTATCCCTCAATTGGATTTGATTCAACCATTGATTTAACCTAAAAAGTGATAACTTAAGGTTCAATGTTTCAAAAGTGAAAAACATGAACCAATCCTATCCTAGTTATAAGATTCTCCTCCTCGCAGTTTTACCTTTCTTATCAATAAAAGGTCTTTTTGCTCAACAAACAGCCCAACCAAGCCCTCCAAATATAGTATGGATTGTATGCGAGGATTTATCCCCTCAGCATCTAGAGTCCTATGGCGGCACAGGAGGTAAAACTCCCTTTCTCAATGCCCTTGCAGCTGAATCTGTTCAATACAACCAAGTATTTGCCACCGCGGGAGTATGCGCTCCAAGCCGGGCAGCTTTAATCACTGGAGCATACCAAACCTCCATCGGAGCGATGCACATGCGTACTTTAGCTGCTTCTGCTGTTGCTCTTGATGCCTATCCACCCGGATTCAAAGGTTATTCCACGCTCCTTCCCGAAGGAATGAAGCCCTATCCCGAGCTACTTCGCAGCGCAGGATATTACACCAGCAACAACTCAAAAGAAGATTACCAATTTGAAAGTCCTGTAACGATGTGGGATGAAAGTAGTGCGAAGGCCCATTACAGAAATAGATCCGATTCCACACAGCCCTTTTTCTCCATTTTTAATTTTATGGTTACCCATGAATCCCAAGTTTGGATGCGGGAACATGAGGAACTATTAGTTCGCCCAGAAGAAGTCAGTGTACCAGCAGTATATCCAGACGATTCACTCACGCGCAGGGTATTGGCACGTTTTATTACTAATGCCATGCGGATGGACAAGCAAGTAGGTGAGGTAGTCGCGCAACTAAAGGAAGATGGGCTATATGAAAATACAATTATCTTCTTTTTCTCCGATCATGGCGACGGCATGCCCTATTTCAAGCGAGAACTTTATGATCGAGGTTTGAGGGCACCCCTGTTGATAAAAGCTCCATTTCTTGAAGCCGGTAGCCAATCCAATGAGTTAATTAGCTTTGTAGATTTTGCGCCAACCTTACTTTCCTTGGCCGGTGTACCCATTCCTGAATCAATGCAAGGGCAAGCATTTTTAGGTCAACAAAAATCAGCAACTCCACGAAAATATAGTTTTGCTGCCCGAGACCGTATGGACTCCGAATACGATCGGGTAAGAGCTGTTACCGATGGGGAATTCAAATACATTCGAAACTACATGCCCGAAAAACCAAACTACCAGAATGTAAACTATAGACTTCAGAATCCACTGATGATTCATCTGCTAGAGTTGAACTCAAAAGGATTACTCAATGCAAACCAAGCGCGCTGGTTTGCTCTAACGAAACCTGCAGAAGAACTCTACGATACCAAAACTGATCCTTGGGAATTTAAAAATCTGATTGGAAATCCTCTTTATGAAGAGAAATTAAGAGAGCTTCGGAAAGCTCATGAAGATTGGGTTCTCACCTATGGCGATTTGGGTGCATTGGTAGAAATGGACATGGTTCGCAATTGGTGGGGAGGAAAGGATAGCCCACCAGTAACTTCCCCAGCAGAATCAACCTATGAAGGAGGAAAAATAAGTTTGAAATCTTCCAGTCCAGGTGCTTCAATTGGCTATCGAAAATCAACTCTTGAACCTTGGAAGCTCTATTCCATGCCCTTCGCTGCCGTTCCAGGAGAAACGATACTTGTGAATACCTACAGAATTGGATTTAAAGCAAGTGAAACAGCAATTCTTGTAAAGTAATTGACCCCATTAAAGCAGCAATAGTTCCTCCTACTTCACCAAATTCAGCTTTCCGCTGATTTCAATTACCTCTGCGATTTTATTGAATACTAGGGTGGGTACCTCAATTTTGTAGTCTTCGGTGCGTACGGTAAAGGCAAAGGTTAACTTGAGCTCAGTAGCTGTAGCCACAATGGAACCCTTGACAGTAACAGGTTTGGTCACCCCATGGATGGTGAGATTGCCGGCAGCAGTTACCGGATAGTTTCCCGGCTTGCTAAGGTCTACCACTTCCGTGATTTTACCTGCAAACTTGCCCGTAGGAAATTTCTCACTTTCTAGGTAGTTCTCATTGAAGTGCTCCTGCATCAGCTTGTTGGGAAACTGAAAATCGGTGATTTTCATCTGTATCGCCAAGTCTCTGGTGCTCGCATTAATTATGGCGCCAGCCTTCTTGTTAAGGGCTTCAATGTCGAGCGCAGGGGTCTGGGAAAAAAAGGACACCTCCCCCACGGAAGTTTTGTACAAGGTTTGGCCAAAAGACAAACCGCTTCCTAAAATCAGGAAGGAGCAAAAGAACAGGATCAATTTTTTCATTTGTGTGTATTTCTAGCGGATTTGTCAAAACTGAAGGTTCGTGCGATATTAAATCCGTAAAAGATGTCTCCTTTACCCCAAGACCCTACGTTCTGGCCTATAAATTGCTTTTCTACCATGCCTCGAGCATTGGTGAGGTGAAATTGAAATACGTGCCCACCGGTTTCAATGTCTACACCAAAAGAGAGTGCATTGCGGTAAGGATAGGGGAATGCTCCATTGGCTTCGTAGTCATCGTCATCTTCTTCATCTCCTTCTTCAATCTCACGGAGGCTGTAGTAGTACTCTGCTGAGAGGGTAACCCGCTGGCTAAGTTTGTATCGACCTCCTGCACCGAGTGCAAAGAGCTGGTTGGGGATGCTGGGGTCCTCCACCTTATTCACGTGAATGAGCGTTGGCATAAGCTGCAGGGAAAGTTTTTCAGTAAACTTGCGCGCTATCAACACCTGACTCCAGTAGGAATAGCGCTCGATGTTGTTGTCAAACTTCATGGTAGATCCGGATTCCATCACATAGCCGGTAGGCATGGTATTGATCCCCCAGCCAGCCATTGCAGTGACCGTGACAGGCATTTTATTGGACTGGCGCAGCACCTTGTATTTGGTGTATAGGTCGTAGGTCTTTTCTAAGGAGCTCCTCCCCGCCCCCACAAGCCACCTATCCGTCAGGCCATATTCTACCCCTAGGCGAATTTTGGCTTCGTCAAGTCCAAAGAAATTGGCGATAAACCCAGAGTTTACGGCACCAAAGCGGTGAGAGATCCAAAAATTGAGGTGGTTTTTGGAGATGGTTTCGATGGTCTGCCCATTGATGAGGCGGGAAGCTTTAAATGTCGCTATCGTGTAGGTAGGCTCTTTGGATTGCTCTTCATCGAGCATACTAAGCAAGTCATCCTGTGCCGCTGCACCCTTCCAAGCGCTGGTTCCAAGGAACAGAAAGAGAAAAAGAAAACCCGCAGGAAGCCAGCGCTGGGAATGGAATGCCCCGATCATAGGGTTACTTTTAGAATGTTTCCTTCAAGTAAACATACGTAGGTTTTTAGTCCACGTGAACCGTTAGCGTTGAGACCCTTACCCGCCGTATTAAATCTGGCATCATGTGCTGGACAGAAAAATTCACCAGCGTTATACACTACTTTCCGCTGGCCTTCGTGGGAACATACCTGGGTTACAGCAGCAAATGTGGTAGCATTTACTCTTGCAATAACGATTCCACTTACAATCACATAATTGCCCGCTGTATTGAGTTTAGAGTAGGCCGCAGTGGTAAGATCCAGAGACAATACATTGCCCGTCACACCACCATCGGTAGGGGGTATAGTTGGGTCCATACTTTCGTTGACGCAGCTACTTAGCCCTGAGGCAGCACAGTAGACAGCAAACAGAGAAGCTCCCTTTAGCCCTAGGCTCTTGAGAAACTCCATACGGTTCATTTTTTCGTTCATGGCTTGCGTTGTTTATAGAATACAAATTTCATACATACATCTTATTCCCTCCTTAGTGGATTCTTAAGATTGGATTAAAATCAATTTCTTCGATAATCCCTACTTCATAACGGATTTGTGGGTGAATTGGTTAACTAATGGAATTTTTATGTTGGACCTATTCTTTTTCCGCCGAGGCGGGTCACGTGCTGCGGCGGGTAAACCCATGGCGATTCATAGTTGGACCCGCTATTGCGGGTCCTGCTGAACATCATTCTACTCTTATTCCATGGGTTGCACCCACCGCGGCGGGCAAACCCATGGTTATTCATAAGTTGGACCCGCCGAGCGGGTCCTCCATAAGCAAAATTGAAATTAACGCTTTTGGGAAGCGTTCTAAATTCTACCTTTCCATGCGATCCGCCGCGGCGGATCAAACCTTGAATAACCCCAGGAGAAACCTGGGGAAGGTAGGTAAACCCGAGGATAAGGAATCCCAACCCGCCAAGGCGGGTTGAACAAAACCGGTAGGTAAACCCGCTGCAATAGGTTGACCTCACAACTACTTTTTCGTCCAATCCAGCGTAAAATTTGAGTTGATAATTAACCCATTGTTGTGTTGAAACCCATTTTTTCCATTGATCAACCTTCCGTACTGTAGGGTCTGGTTGAGATAGCCTCCTTCCAAGCGGATCGTTTTGTTGAAACGGTAGCCAAGTAAAACGCCAATCCGGTTTTGATCAAAGACATTGGCATTCACATTTTTTCCAAAGCCTACAAACACTTCATCGTACACAGCCAAATAGGGAGTTTTGTCCTTGATCTCGGTACCTTTTAAGGGAACCTGCATCCGCACCATGTACCGCATTCGGTGAAGCAAAGGAAACTTCTCTTCACGCGTCGAATTGGCCGAAGCATATTTTCCTACAAAGCGCTGCTCCAGCATAAATCGATGAGAAAAGTCCACCTTCCCCACTTTTTGGGAAAGTTGTGCCATCTGGAAAATCCGGTGTTCGGTAAATTGCTTCCCAAACCCATTTAAGGGGTATTCCCCGTAAGGAAAAGTCTCAATCCAACCGTAACCGACCCTCACTTGGACAGCTGGATGTAGCGTGTAGTTCAATCCAATTCGCAGCAAACTTTGCTGCCAATAGCTGATTACCTCGTTTCTACGAAATTGATATTCCGTATGAAGCCCCACCTTATTGGAGAGCTTGAAGGTTCCAAAATAGGTGTACCAGCCAATTTGGTTGGTCGTGTTTAGTCGATTGTTTTGGCCAAAAGAAGGCGGCGGAGCTAGGAAGAAAAATAAGATCACCGCGAGCAGATAATGTTTACAAGTCATTTTTCTTGGATGTTAGGATTGAGTCTAAAGCATGGAGGAGAATAGAAACTATTCCAAACCAAGGAATTGATTCTATTCTCTCCTGCTTCGATGGGGTTTTGCTTTTAGCAAATCAGCTCAGGAAGTTGCTTTCCGAGCGGCCAGCGCGTGAGCTGATTCAGGGATATGATTATCCAATCCAATGATTTGTACCGTTCCTCCATTTTCCTCGTAATCCTCCTGAAAGCGATGCAAATTTTCCATCACCGAGTGGTCTACGAGCTTGGTATTTTTCAAATCAATGGTCAGGTTAAAGCCTGCCGGAATCTCTTCCAATTTTCGTTTAATCCCTAAATAATTGGAGAAAATTGCTGCCTTATCGATTTCAACAAGATATTGATTGTTGTTGAAAGAAACCACAGTAGGAGCCTTGAAAAAGGAGGAAATGGGGGTTCCTTTGGCGAGATGCAAGATCATTTTCAACACTACACCTGCCGCTATCCCGATGAGCAAATCCTCGACTAGGGTAAAAAAGATGGTGACCAAGAAAATAGCCAACTGCTCCTTCCCTATTTGGAAGGTATGGATGAATTCCTTGGGGTGAGCCAATTTTATACCCACAGAAATAAGCATGGCCGCAAGGGCTGCATTCGGTATCATTTCAATGACTGGTGTGGCCACAAGTACAAATACGAGTAAGAAAATCCCATGGAAGAAATTTGCCCAACGGGTTTTAGCTCCTTGACTGACATTCGCAGAACTTCTAGCTACTTCTGAAATCATCGGAAGACCTCCCAAAAAAGCACTAAACGTATTGCCTATACCTACCGCAATCAAGTCCTTATTGGTGTTCGACTTTCTTCGGTAAGGATCTGCAAGGTCAATGGCCTTTACAGTCAACAAGGACTCAAGTGATCCCACTAGAGCAAACATAATGACATACTTGATGAATACTCCAGTTTGAAATACACCTGAAAAATCAGCGTTAAAAGAAATGCTGTCCATCAAATTACCAATATGAAGTAAGGCATAAGGAGGTTCTGTATGCGCAAAATCCATGGCCAACTCCGAAGGAATGGCCACAATCAACACCATCAGCGGTGCAGGAATTTTACCTAAAGTAAAGTTTTTCAAGTAGGGCCAGCCCAACATAATCGCTAGACTATACGCACCAATTAAAGTTGCTCTAGGGTCAAAATTGGCAAAAAAGGTTGGAATAGAAGTGATCATAGCCACTGTACTCATTCCTTTGTAGAGCTCTGGATTCACATCCAAAAACACCGGAATTTGCTTGACAATGATGATAATCCCTATGGCTGCCAGCATACCATGAATGGCAGAAAGGGGGAATACATCCACTAGCTTCCCGAACTTAAAGAGACCAAATAGCACCTGAACTAAGCCTGCTACTACCATTGCCCCTAAAGCAAGTTTCCAACCCATCTCCCCTCCTCCAAAAGCAGCTATTGCCCCAGCCACCACCACAATCAGGCCTGCAGCAGGACCTTTGATCGTCAAGCGTGAACCAGAAATCACAGAGACTAAAATCCCACCAATGATGGCGGTGACCAAACCCATAATTGGCGGGAAATCCGAAGCTTTTGCAATCCCTAAACTGAGGGGCATAGCCAATAAGAATACCACAAAACCGGCCGTTGCATCGGCAGTGAAATTTTCTTTTAAACCGGCCCAACCATCTTTGGGCGTTTGTATTTTTGTTGTTGTTTTCATCTATTTTGAAGGGCTTTTGCCCCCATTTAAAGTCTAGAATTGAAGTATTAAGTTAATTATTTAGGTATTGAAGTTTGCAAGTCAGGTAAGGCGCCATCAGGCACTGTCCCAAAAAAGAGTCGTGCATAGATTCGAATGGCAGCTACTCCCTCCATCACAAAGGCCAAGGCTGCTAGAGTCGCGAGCACAAACTGATCTTCATGGATGTGGCTGAAAAGCAAGTCTTCCCCAATGAAGGTGGGAGAAATCGGAAATCCGATAAGTCCTAACACCGCCAATAGGAATAGAAATGCAAACATTGGATGTTGCCTGACATAGCCTTGGTATCCATACAAGCCGAGGTCACCATGCCGCCGGGTCATCCAGCCAATCAAACCCCAGCCTAGAGTTCCAAAGAACACCACGCCACTGAGGTATATTCCAATTTCTGTGAGTGCAAAATTTTCGTTTTCAGCTATGGCTAAAACCATCCAAAAATGGTTCATCCATAACATCGTCCAGGCCAATCGAATGGATCTACGCTCAGTGAATGATTTTAACACCATCAGCAAGGCTAGAAAGGCAAATCCTGCTGGTAATAGTTGATGGAGCCAAGTTGGAAGTTCGTAGCCTTCAACCAGTAAGTATACCCCCACTGCATAGCTTGGAATAAAGTAAAGCAGTAGCGTACGGTACCGCAGAAAATCAAGCCGATGTCCCAGCTTCTTCAAGGGTCTGAATATTACTCCCTGAATTACGCGATCCAGGTTCCATTCTTTAAGGCTCCAAACATAGACTGAAAGGTAAAGTCGATTTTTCCAGGTACTTCCTTCCTTTTTTTCTTTGGGAACAAAGCCGTAAAACTGCTCTCGAATCAAGTAACTGACAACGGAAGGAGAAACCAGCAACTGGTACGTTCGCAGGAACGCATTTCCTGCAAAATGGACCAAGGCCAACAGTTCCAAGCCTGCAGCAACCTCAATAAACATGATCCCTATTTGAGTGAGGGAAGCATAGCC